>NZ_CP085442.1:1036071-1349107 GCF_023824195.1 Priestia megaterium | reverse complement strand
AAATTAGGAAATTTCAACCACCTGTAATAAAAAACTCAAACTACGTTTGTATATAGTTTGAGTTTCGATCGCGTGATTTTTATTTTTTTGTAAACGCTTCATGCAGTGCAGAAAGTTCACGCTCGAGGCGGTCTAGCAATGTTTTTCCAACACGTTCATCAATTAAACCAAGACGAACTGCAAAATCAATTTCTCTTGATAAACCAAACATTTGTGTATCTAAAACCTCTTCATAAAGAGGACATTGTGGCATTGTTAAGTTATCCATTTGAACTTGAATTAATTGCAAAATCTTATCTGCATCAGCTTTTAACAACGCATACGCTTTTTCACGATGATCTATCATTGTCTCAGGCGTCAAACTCAATCCCTCCGTTCGCGAGCGATTACCTAATCTATCTCTCAATTTTAAAGGCTATGCTCCAAAAAAGCAAGGATAAACATGTCCGTGAGGCTGGCCGTCTTTTTTATACTGTTACTTTCTCAAAACCATTACCATAGATGTAGGAAATTTCGCACTTTCGTTGACTTTTATATTATATCATACGAGAATCACTCTCAACTAAATTTTTTCATCAAAGTGACAAATAAGTAGAAAGCGCTTATACTTTTAGCAAGGGGGCATTTATGATGAATTCAATTATTATGTTAAAAGGAAAAGTAAAATATACGCTGACACTCGATCCAAGCGTGTGGATTTTCGATGACCGCAAGTCCGATATGGACGTTTTCTTTGAACATCCACCGGAGCAAAAAGACGAGACAGAAGCGTACACAAAGGCTGTTTCGAAGCATTGGGACCGTGAAATTCAAGAAGGAGCCGTCTTTCCTCCTACGTTAAAAACCGAAAAGAAATTCAAAAAACAAGAGCTAGTAAATGGAACATTTGGCATTTTATTTGCACCTTTTCTAGCAAACGCTTCTCCTACTGAAGAAGCTACCAACGTTTCATTTAAAACAAAAGATGCGCTGATTTCTTTTTCATTAGAAGAAGCGCAAAAACTAATCTTTGGTTTCAGCCAAGATGGAAAGCCTCTTAGAGAAGATGGACCTATCTATGTCTATTTACCTGACGGATCTAACCGAAATAACCCTATTAAATATGTGGAAGAAATCATCGTTACATAATAAAAAAGCGGGGTTCCAAAAGGAACCCCGCTTTTTTTAAAGAATATCAGCTGCTAATTGTGCTAGCCCGGAGCGCTCTCCTTTGATTAACCGAACGTGGCCCGATACTTTTTGTTCTTTAAACTTTTCAACTACGTACGTTAATCCGTTGTTATACTCATCTAAATAAGGATGATCAATTTGAGCTGGATCTCCCATAAGCACAATTTTACTCTTTTCCCCTACCCTTGTTAAAATTGTTTTAATTTCATGCTTCGTTAAATTTTGCGCTTCATCAATAATAATGAACTGCTCCGGAATGCTTCGGCCTCTTATATACGTCAAGGCTTCCACTTCTATTGAACTGAGCCCCGCTAGAATCGCATCCAGTTCTCCAGGTTTTTTAGTGTTGAATAAGTACTCTAGGTTATCATAAATTGGTTGCATCCATGGACGAAGCTTCTCCTGCTTTTCTCCCGGCAAGAATCCAATATCTTTCCCTAAAGGAACAATTGGACGAGCTACAAGTAGCTTTTTAAAACACCCTAAATCTTCCGTCTGCATAAGTCCTGAAGCTAAAGCAAGCAGCGTTTTACCCGTACCTGCCTTTCCAATTAACGTGACCAGTTGAACGTCGTCTCTAAGAAGAAGTTCTAAAGCCATAATTTGCTGAACATTTCGAGGTTTGATTCCCCAGATATGATCATATTCAAATAAAAGCTTTTTTACTTTCGTTGTTGTTTGATCGACAATGCCGATGGCCGATCCGGATCCCCCAAATGCATCTTTCATCACTAAGAATTGATTTGCAAAAAAGGAGTGGTTCGCAATTTGAGACGCTAGCAGCTCCCCTTTTTCGTAAAATTGACTCAGTAGTTCTTTTGCAATATAGACTTCTGAAAAGCCTGTATAAATACTATTGAATTCCACTACTCGATCACTTAAAAAATCTTCTGCTCTTAAACCGATTGCGTCAGCCTTCACACGTACCAACACATCTTTACTCACTAGTATCACTTCACGTCCATCTTCTTTTGTTTCCTCTTCAAGGGATAGATTTTTAGCAACAGCTAAAATTCGATTATCATTTGTTTTTTCCACAAAGATTTCTTGAAGCTGTTGAAAAGAGCGATGATTGAGTTCAATTCGCAAATGGCCCCCATTTTCTAAAGGGATTTTCTCATATAACTTTCCATGCTGTCTCAAGTTATCAATGAGTTTGGATACCTGCCTTGCATTTCGTCCGACTTCATCCATATTTCTTTTTTTCGAATCAACTTCTTCTAGCACAACAGCCGGAATCACTACTTCGTTATCATCAAATGAAAAAATTGAATGCGGATCTTGTAATAAAACATTCGTATCTAATACATAAATTTTTCCCAATAATTCAGCCTCCTACTCCGATTGTTTTTCCTGTAAGGAGTGAAACAAGGCACCCATCCATTTATATACTATGTAACGCACATGTGTGAAGTGACCTTAAATGGACGGACCATTTTCTTTAAATATATGAACACGTGTATAAAGATAGAAGAACTATTAGAAACTAAATACAAATTACTACAAAAAATGAGTCATTCATAAGGAGGAGTCTCCCACATGAACAAATTTTTTCTATCCATTAGCTTATGTTTTATTACACTAACCGGCTGTAACAATAACCAAGCAGACGTTGAAGAAGGGCAAAAAACAGATCGAATTGTACAGGTCAAAAATTCATCTCCTGAACGCTCTCACAAGCGTACTGCTAATGAAATATCAGCGCATTTAGTTGAACTGGCTTCAAGCGTTCCGAATGTAAACGATGCTACTGCCATTGTGCTCGGTAAGTATGCCATCGTAGGCATTGACGTCGGCAAAGATATTGATCGTTCAGAAGTAAGTTCAATCAAATATACAGTTGCCGAAGGTCTGAAAGCTGATCCGTACGGCGCTAATTCTGTTGTTATTGCAGATCCTGATACGGTCGCTCGGCTAAAACAAATTGGAAATGAAATTCGCAAAGGTCGGCCGGTTACAGGATTTTTAGATGAATTAGCAGCCATTGTGAACCGAGTAATGCCTGAATTTGCAGAAGAAATCCGCCGAAATCCTAGTTCAACAGATACAAACAATCAAAAATTAAATAATAAACAAGAGCAAAATTTAAAGAATGAGCAGGAAAAACAATCTAATAATCATCTTCAAAAAAATGAATAAGAAAGTCGCTTAGCGGCAGGCTGCTGCTAAGCTTTTTTTATCGCTTCAATTACTTGCTTATCGAGTTTAGCGGCTGCTACTGGATCATAGGTCTTTTCATATGAAGGGTTTACTGAAATCTTAGAGCCATAGAACATAACATCTCTTACTTCATTAATATCTAGTTCAATTAGCGTCAGCTTTAAAGCTACTCCTTCTAACTTTTCTTGCAATACCTCAGCTATTCCGCTGATTGAGTAGCATGATTCATTAGCAAGAATATTTACCACTGCTTTATTCGTATGTTTAATGTTTTCTACAATCCTCGATTTGACATCTACGGCAAATCGAATTTTTTGTTTAGTCGGAGCTACTAACCACGAAATGGCACTAACATTTGGACCGTTTGTTTCAAAATCAATAGTTGAAATGGTTGCAAATCTCTCTGTCTGTAGCTCATCGTATAATGCATCTACTAATTGAGTCTCGACTTCGTTGGCCATTTTCATCCCTCCTACTGTTTATGTACTTACTAGTTACTATCTTCGAGCTAACAAGCAAAATTACCTGCTTCTTTAGGAATGTTTTCCTATCGTTCCTTTTCTACTGAGAGATAGCACCGCAAAAAAACTTTATAAAACAAGAATTTTCGGCTAGAATGATGTATAGAGAAGTTGAGGTGATAGAAATGAGAGTACAATGTGTCATGTGCGATAAAATCGAAACAATTGAGGATGAAACGCTCGTGGCAAAACGACTGCGCAACCGTCCTATCCATACATATATGTGCAATGAATGTTCTGAACGGATTGAAAAACGAACAAAAGAACGCATAGCTACTGGTAACTTTAAACTATATGAGTCGAAAAAGACAGAGGAGGATTGGTAAGGTGCTCCGATTAGGAATAAGTATTGGCATTTTAAGCGGGATTATCCTTGGGTTATGTTTAAAATGGATAGAATGGCTAACCGGCAAACAAGTTTATACCCTTTTATTAAATGTTGATTTTATTCCTATCATCGGCCCTATTCAATGGCCTGAATGGATAGAGTTTGTTTTTCATTTATTCATTGCCGTTGCAATTGGGATCGTTTTTGTTTACATAGTAGGTAAATTAAATAATATGTCTATTCGAAAAATCGTATTGTGTTCCTTTTTATTAACACTTCCAACCATTCCTTTGTATTTTCCGTTGACGCTGCTTGCGCTCAAGCCTACGCCTGCGGTGGATGATGCAGTAGCGATTTTTTATTGGACAGCTGGTCATTTAATTTTCGCAGCCGCTCTTGTCTTCGGCTATATCATACTAAAAAGACGCTTGTAGCTACAAGCGTCTTTTTATGTAGTCTTTTATGAACCCAACGTGGAGTTTTGCTTCTTAGCCTGATACAGCCGTATTTTATAAATAATCAATACAAGAGCTGCAACCACAAGCCCTTCAGCTACAGGTAAAAAAATGCCTAAAAACGTTAAGATCGTACATCCAAAAGCTAAAAATAGATAAATAACCACAGATTTTAAAAGCGGCAGCTTCTTTGCAAACCCGAGTTTGTACACGAGAACAGATAGCCCTAAAATGGTAAAGTATAACAGCCACATTCCTATTTTTGCATGTTCATCTACTTGATACAGAGCAGCAAAAAATGAAAGGTGTTCTTTTACATCCATATTTCTTCCCCCTATTCCTTACTTTACATTATTCGATATAAGCCACCTTTTTCCTTTCCAAATCCCTTCTTTATAAAACGCTTTCAAAAATAGAAAATTCTGATATAATAGATAAAAAACAAGCCGCTAGCAGATAGAGCTAACGACTTACTTTTTTTATTATTTTGTGTCAGCGTATTTTTTCTTTTTCGCTGCTTTTTCACGCTCATTTTTATCAAGAATTTTTTTACGTAGACGAATAGATTCTGGTGTGATTTCACAATATTCATCTTCGTTTAAATATTCAAGTGATTGCTCTAGAGACATAATACGAGGTTTTTTCATACCTGTTGTTTGATCTTTATTAGCAGAACGCATATTCGTCATTTGCTTCATTTTACAGATGTTAACAACGATATCATTTTCACGAGTGTGTTCTCCTACGATCATACCTTCGTATACTTCTGTACCTGGCTCAACGAAAATTGTACCGCGGTCTTCTACGCCTTGGATTCCATAAGTAGATGATTTACCGCTTTCCATAGAAACAAGCACACCTTGACGGCGACCTCCAACTTGACCTTGCTGCATTGGTTGGTAGCTATCAAATGAATGGTTAATGATACCGAATCCACGAGTTAACGATAAGAACTCAGTTGTATAACCGATTAAACCACGTGCAGGAACCATAAAGATCAAACGAACTTGACCGCTGCCGTTGTTAATCATATCAACCATTTCACCTTTACGAGCACCCATTGATTCCATAATAGAACCCGTATGTTCTTCAGGCACGTCGATTTGAACACGTTCAACTGGCTCACAGCGAACGCCATCAATTTCACGAACGATTACTTCAGGTTTTGATACTTGAATCTCATATCCTTCACGACGCATATTTTCAATTAAAATAGATAAATGAAGTTCTCCACGTCCTGAAACGACCCATACATCCGGTGAATCAGTATTTTCCACGCGTAAACTTACATCTGTCTCAAGTTCAGACATTAAGCGCTCTTCAATTTTACGAGATGTAACAAACTTACCTTCACGACCAGCAAACGGTGAATTGTTTACTAAGAACGTCATTTGTAAAGTAGGTTCATCAATACGTAAAATTGGCAGTGCATCTTGGTGGTCAAACGGACATACTGTTTCACCTACGTTGATGTCTTCCATTCCTGATACAGCGATCAAGTCTCCTGCTTTTGCTTCTTCGATTTCAACACGCTTTAAGCCTAGGAAACCGAATAATTTTGTTACGCGGAATTGTTTTACCGTACCGTCAAGCTTCATTAATGCAACTTGCTGGCCTACTTTCATTGTTCCGCGGAATACGCGACCTACACCGATACGACCAAGATAGTCATTGTAGTCAAGCATTGCCACTTGGAATTGAAGTGGTTCGTCGCTGTTGTCTACTGGTGCTGGAATGTGCTCAATGATTGAGTCAAATAGAGATGACATGTTCTCATCTTGCTTTTCAGGGTTCGTGCTAGCTGTTCCGTTGATTGCTGAAGCATAAACAACAGGGAACTCAATTTGTTCCTCGCTTGCACCTAGTTCAATAAATAAGTCAATTACTTCATCAACTACTTCAGTTGGACGAGCAAAGTCACGGTCGATTTTGTTAACAACAACAATCGGCGTTAAGTTTTGCTCTAATGCTTTTTTCAATACAAAGCGCGTTTGAGGCATACATCCTTCGTATGCATCTACTACAAGTAGAACACCGTCTACCATTTTCATAATACGCTCAACTTCTCCACCGAAGTCAGCATGTCCTGGCGTATCCATGATGTTGATACGCGTATCTTTATAATTAATAGCTGTGTTTTTCGCTAAAATTGTAATTCCACGCTCACGCTCAAGGTCATTTGAATCCATCGCACGTTCTTCAACATGCTCATTAGTACGGAATGTTCCGGACTGATGTAATAATTTATCTACTAACGTTGTTTTCCCATGGTCTACATGGGCAATAATGGCAATATTACGTAAATCTTTACGAATGTTCACGCATTTCACTCCTATGCTTGTAATAACTAAGCTATTATATCACACTAACTCTAGAATTGCCGAATGATTTTGTTGTACACTATAAATATCCGTTACAAATGGGAGGAATCAACATGAGAAACATTAAGTGGGTATTCGTTTTATATGCATTCATTGCAACTGCAGCAATTATGTCAATTGGCATATTTATCGGAGAAGGAAGCGCTCTCGGGGTCATTTTAGCTATCGTAGCTTTAATTGTTGTAATGGGCCTTGGCTTTACGACTAAGAAAAAAATGCGAGAAAAAGGGCAGCTGTAATTTTTTTGCGATGATTGAAAGCGTCATGGCCATTTGCAAGATCAAAATGGTTCATGACGTTTTTTCATCACAAAATTCTTTGACTACACGTAAGTCTTCACTTCTATTTTATTTATTCCACTTTCCTTCAAGGTACGTACGAAAGATTTCGTCATGTAATGTTGGTTTGCTTACAAATACACTGCTTTTTTCCAGAATCTCTAACGGCTTTCCTTCTAAATCCGTCATAACTCCTCCAACTTCTTCAATCAATACTTTACCGGCAGCAAAGTCCCATGGAGCCAAACGTAAAGTAATGTATCCATCCAAGCGTCCAGCCGCTACGTAAGCAAGCTCAATAGCTGCGGATCCATATGAACGGGTCCCTCTTACTTTACGCACAAGCGGACTTAATACGGAAGGATCAATACGACGGTTCTCCGTCACCCATGTTGCATTTAGGCTAATAATAGCTTGTTCAACTGGTACAGGTTCAAGTTTCGGCAATTGGATGTCATTCATAAACGCGCCCTGTCCTTTTAAAGCATGATACAGCTCATTATGAATAACATCATAAATATAACCTGCTTGTCCTACACCATTTTCAAATATACCGATGGAAATAGCAAAATTCCGCTGCTGATGAACAAAGTTCATCGTACCGTCGATTGGATCGATAATCCAAATTGTTCCTTCTTCTGATTCCAGCTCTTCTCCATATCCTTCTTCTCCGAGAATATGATGTTCCGGAAAGGTTTCATTGATTTTCGAGATAAAAAACTGTTCAATTTCTTTATCCATATTTGTTACTAAATCATTTGGATTTGATTTCGTTTGAATGAGAAGTTCTTTACTAAACGACTGTTGAATTTTTTGTCCAGCTTCTTTTAGCCACTCTTTAACGTATGTATCAATTTCTTTCCAGCGTTGTGTCATCTCAATTCCCCCTCAAAAATACGTCTCTTATTTAAGCTTAAAAAAACCTCTGCAAGATGTCAATTAACAGAGCACGTGGGAGAAGAACTGCCGCTTCTTCTCCCACGTGCTCTGTTACCACTTATGAATCTGCTCATTCAGTTTAATCCTTTTTTACAGTTTACCCTTATTTGTTCTATTTTATTCCCGTATCTGCTACTGAAGAGATATCATTTCTTCACGAAGTTTCTCGAGCTTTCGCTTACATTTTTGTTTTTGTTCCTCATTATTCTCCATCATGGCTTCATATAACGTCGCTAACTCGTAATCTAACTCCAAACGAATTACACCTAATCTTTTTTGTCCATCATTCTTCTTATACATATTCACCACTTGTTTCATGTTTCAAACACCCCTCTCAAATTATTGAACCTGCTTATAGAAAACTAAATTTTCAGATATTTTGATTGATATAGTCTATGTCGAAACCTAATCTCATGCAACTAAATTGTGTGATTACCTATAAAAAAATGATAGACACGTTTTGACAAGCATATGCGAATTAATTGGTGTTTATGCTTTTCATGTGGTAGAATCTTCGCGTAAATCATACTTACTTGCATAGATGCACAGCAGCTATACATATTCACTAAAAAACGGAGGTTTCACATGGCATTCTCAGGATTTTCACAAGATGACTTTAACGTATTCCGTATCGAGGGGCTTGATGCACGTATGGAAGCCATCAAGACAACGATACGCCCAAAATTCGAACAATTGAGCAATCATTTTGCTCCTACTCTTTCTTCACTTTGTGGAGATGAAATGTTCGTACACATTGCCAAACATGCACGAAGAACAGTTAACCCGCCAGCAGATACGTGGGTAGCCTTTGCTAACAGTAAACGCGGGTATAAAAAGCTCCCTCATTTTCAAATTGGCCTTTGGGAAACACACGTCTTTGTGTGGTTCGCCGTCATTTACGAATCACCTATTAAAGAACAATTTGGAAAGCTGCTAAAACAAAACATTGAGGAGATTCGTCAAAATATCCCAACCTCGTTTGTTTGGTCGAAAGATCATACAAAACCTGATAGTGAAAAAATGGGCGACTTATCTTCTGAAGACTTAGAGAGTTTGTTTGAACGTCTAGAGACGGTTAAAAAAGCTGAGATCCTATGCGGCATTACAATTCCAAAAGAAGAAGCGATTGCAATGAACGGCGAAGAATGGATAGCTCGTATTGAACAAACATTTCATACGGTAACTCCATTATATGAACTAACTAAAAAAGCATATGCATAATTTTAACGAATTGATATAAAAAAAATGGAGCCAAGCTTGGCTCCATTTTTTACATTTTTATGATGTCTCCAGAAGAAGCAGCCTTTGCTTTTTGAATCGTTCGATAAGAAGAGTATTTGCTTTGGTCTTCAAAATCGTTACAGATTGTTTTTTCTTCTGCTTTACTTGGCACAATTTCTTTAAATCGACGATAGACTGCCATTAGGTGATCACGCTCAATACCTTTTTCATAAGCTCGTTCAATGCTTTCAAAAAACTTCACTACATCAATAATTTCTTCTGTACTCCAATCAAGGGAGATAGGGTATTGATATTCCACTTCTCATCACTCCATTTATTTCTTCAATCTATGTATATCTATATTCTTAACTCTATCACAATCTATAATGTACACAAAATTTATTCTCTTTTCACACAAAAGAATTTCTCCTTTTTTTTCTTTTTATTTTCTCTTTAAAATATCTTTGCAAATGGGTTAATAAGTGCTATAATTCTTTTGTTTTATGGGGATTTTCAAAACATAAAGAACTATAAAATAATGAGTAATAAGCAGTTTACAATTACTTGTATTTTTTTAACTGAAAATTGTATTTATATTATCAAACAGTAGTAAACATACACGTTTCATTCATTTATATAATGGTTAAAATCAAGAAAACTGCCGAGTAGAATTTCTGTTGAATTTCTTTTATAAAAAAAGGTCTAATATTTTAATATGTAGAATTCAACAGCCACTAGTTTTTGGTATATAAAATTGAATGCTGTAATTTGATAAAAAAACAATCAAAGTCCCTCTAAGCTTTGCTTAGAGGGACTGACAATTTATGATAAAAGAGGTGTATAGCAAAGTTGTCTTCTCAATTTTCAACTCCATTATTTACTGGATTGGTTAATCACGCTAAAAAAAACCCAACACAATTCCATATCCCTGGACATAAAAAAGGAAATGGAATGGATCCTGAATTCCGCTCATTTATTGGCGATGATGCTTTATCTATTGATTTAATTAATATCGGTCCTCTTGATGACCTTCACCAGCCAAAAGGCATTATCAAACAAGCGCAGGATTTAGCTGCAGAAGCATTTGGTGCTGACCATACTTTTTTCTCTGTTCAAGGAACGAGCGGAGCAATTATGGCAATGGTTATGGCGACATGTGGACCTGGAGATAAAATTATCGTTCCTAGAAACGTGCATAAATCTGTTATGAGTGCGATTGTTTTTTCAGGAGCTACGCCTATTTTTATTCATCCTGAAATTGACGAAAATCTTGGCATTTCTCACGGTATTACATCGGACTCTGTAGAAAAAGCCTTAAAGCAGCACCCTGAAGCAAAAGCAGTGCTTGTTATCAATCCAACTTACTTTGGAATTTCCGGAGACCTTCGTAAAATCGTAGAAATTGCCCACTCGTATCAAGTGCCTGTACTTGTTGATGAAGCTCACGGCGTTCATATTCACTTCCATGATGATTTGCCTCTGTCTGCTATGCAGGCCGGTGCAGATATGGCAGCAACAAGCGTGCATAAATTAGGCGGCTCTATGACGCAAAGTTCAATTCTAAACATACGCGAAGGCTTAATTTCTCCAAAACGTGTACAGTCTATTTTAAGCATGCTGACAACAACATCAACATCTTATCTGCTGCTGGCTTCTTTAGATGTTGCACGAAAACGTTTAGCTACAGAAGGAAAAGAGCTGGCTGAACGTGCAATTTCTCTTGCTGAAAAAGCACGAAAAGAAATTAATACAATTGAGCATATCCGATGTATAGGCAGAGAAATTTTAGGCACAAAAGCTACGTATGATTTAGACCCTACTAAATTAATTATTTCTGTTTCAGATTTAGGAATTACGGGCTATGACGTAGAAAAATGGATGCGTGAAGCTCATAATATCGAAGTTGAAATGTCTGACCTTTATAATATTCTATGTATTATCACGCCTGGAGATACAGAAGAAGATCTGTCACGTCTGGTCACAGCTCTGCGTGAGTTATCTGTAAAATTCCATAATCTTTCTGAGACAACGGCAAAACCGGCTATTTTATTGCCTGATATTCCTGTATTGGCTTTAACACCTCGTGATGCTTTTTACGCTGAAACAGAAGTCGTACCTTTTCATGAATCGGCAGGCCGTATTATTGCGGAATTTGTGATGGTCTACCCTCCTGGTATTCCTATTTTTATTCCTGGGGAAATCATCACTGAGGAAAATTTAACCTACATTGAAACAAACTTAGAGGCAGGTTTACCAGTGCAGGGTCCGGAAGATTTTGAATTAAAAACATTTCGTGTCATTAAAGAACATAAAGCAATTCAATAAAAAAAAAGGTGCGGAACTTCGCACCTTTTTTTATTGAATTAATCTAAATCTTCATCTGCTTTTTGACATTCTCCGCTTTTACATGTTGAGTATAATCGCGTCACTTTCTCATCTTCGAAATGATCAATTGTGCAGTTACATGTTTGACATACGATTGTTCCCATTTTGTAAACTCCCCTTTAATCGTCTTTTTTTGTAAGCGTTTTACAACTCTTGATATTATATTATTATGTCACATTAAATATGTCAACAACTAATTAGTATGTCACATTAAAATATTTTTCTCATAAATGTCCTATTTATTTTTAAAAGAGCTGAACGCTTATCAGCATTTATATTAAAGAAGAAGCGGTATTGAAAAAAGAAAAGAAAACGGTGTAGGATAAAAAAGGAGATTGAGACATGACTAAATCACCCCAATCCAAAGACAAGTAAATTGGATAAATGGGCTGGTATAGATCACTTGTTACACGGCAGTTGATTTCTGTGCAAGACTTCGCTTTCTGCGGATGGCCGATGAGCCTCTTCGTCGCATACGCTCCTGGAGGGTCTCACCTATTCCGCTTTTCCCGCAGGAGTCTTCACCATGCCCTCCCATCAACAGCTAGAAGCAATTACACACATGAAACCTACGTTCACCATACCAATAAAAAAATCCGGACGTTTTACCAATAATATTGATTAATCGTCCGGATTTCCTTTCAACTAAAATACTTTTGTCCCAGCCTCTTTTTTACCCCATTTTACGCCGTACAAAATAAAATTAGTTGATAACATGTCAAGCAGACAGCTGAAGTGGTACCTGTCATCATAAGCGCCAGTCTTTTAGATTTGACGTTCATTTCTGCTATACCGTAAGCTAAATAAGCAAATACTAAAAATAAAATAATTTTAGATGTCAATTGATCACGTTTTGATAGCAATTCAACCAGTGAATAGCCCATCCAAATAACAATGTGTAAGCTCCAAACGAAATACGTCTTCATAGCTCCTTCGCCGCCTTTTCATTCGTTATCCAAAAGAGCAATTTTTTTATCTAGCTATAAGAAAAGCACGTCCCACTTCATATGTATGCGTCTAAAGCTCATTTAAGACTGCCTCAGCGCTTTTTACATGATTCTTTCAGAAATATACCCACCAGCAGCAAAACTGTCTGACAAGCATCTGATGCTTGATGAGAACTGTTTTCATCAAAAAAAAGCTGATGCATACGCATCAGCTTTTTAAAAACATTATTTTACAATGTGAATTGGGCTTCCAATAGCTACTTCAGCAGCTTCCATTGTGATTTCACCTAATGTTGGGTGAGCGTGAATTGTTAATGCGATATCTTCAGCTGTTACGCCAGCTTCGATAGCAAGACCAAGCTCAGCAATCATGTCAGATGCGCTAGGTCCAGCGATTTGAGCACCAACAACTACTCCGTCTTCTTTACGAGTGATAAGCTTCAAGAAGCCTTCTGCAGCGTTAAGTGCAAGCGCACGTCCGTTAGCAGCAAATGGGAATTTAGAAGCTTTAACAGCTAATCCTTCTTCTTTCGCTTGTGCTTCAGTATAACCTACAGATGCAAGCTCAGGCTCAGAGAATACAACTGCTGGAATTCCTAAGTAGTCAATTTCCGCAGGTTCGCCAGCGATTACTTCAGCTGCGATTTTACCTTCGTAAGAAGCTTTGTGTGCAAGTGGTGGTCCAGTTACGATATCACCAATTGCAAAGATGTTGCTTACAGATGTACGAGTTTGGTTATCGATTTCGATAAGACCACGGTCAGTCATTTTAACGCCAACTTGCTCAAGACCAAGCTCATCAGTGTTAGGACGACGACCTACAGTAACTAATACGTAGTCAGCATCGATTACTTTTGACTCTCCGCCTACTTCAAACGTAACTTGTACGCCGTCAGCAGTTTCTTCAACACCTTTAGCCATTGCTTTTGTATAGATTTCAACGTTTCCTTTTTTCTTAAGGTTACGTTTAACAAGTGAACTCATTTGTTTTTCAAAACCAGCTAAGATTTCATCAGCAGCTTCTACAAATGTAACTTCTGTACCGAAGTTAGCAAAAGCAGTACCAAGCTCAGTACCGATGTAACCTCCGCCGATTACAACTAATTTTTTAGGAACTTCTTTAAGCGCTAATGCACCTGTAGAGTTGATTACGCGCTCAGAGAATTTGAATCCAGGGATCTCGATTGGACGAGAACCAGTTGCAAGGATAGCATTTTTGAATTTGTACGTTTGTGCAGAATTTTCATCCATTACACGTACAGTTTCGCTGTCAACGAAGTAAGCTTCACCTTTTACGATGTCAACTTTGTTACCTTTAAGAAGGCCTTCAACACCGCCAGTAAGTTTGTTTACAACGCCGTTTTTGAATTCTTGAACTTTAGAGAAATCAACTGTTACATTCTCAGCGATAATCCCCATGTCTTCAGAATGTTTAGCGTGTTCAAAACGGTGACCTGCAGCGATTAATGCTTTTGAAGGAATACAACCAACGTTTAAGCATACGCCTCCAAGGTTACCTTTTTCTACGATTGTAACTTTTTGACCTAATTGAGCTGCACGAATTGCTGCAACATAGCCACCAGGGCCAGCACCAATGACAAGAGTATCAGTTTCGATTGGGAAATCTCCTACTACCATTTATTACGCCTCCATTAATAATAATTCTGGATCATTTAATAAACGCTTGATTTGGTTAAGAGCGTTTTGAGCTGTTGCGCCATCGATAATACGGTGGTCAAAGCTTAGTGATAATGCTAATACTGGAGCAATTACAATTTCACCGTCGCGTACAACTGGTTTTTCAGCGATACGTCCGATACCTAGAATTGCAACTTCTGGGTGGTTGATAACAGGAGTAAACCATTGTCCACCAGCAGAACCGATATTTGTGATTGTACAAGAAGCGCCTTTCATTTCAGCAGGAGCTAATTTACCATCACGTGCTTTTCCAGCAAGGTCGTTAATTTGATCAGAAATTTCGAACACAGATTTACGATCAGCATTTTTCACAACTGGTACTAAAAGACCTTTTTCAGTGTCAGCAGCGATACCGATGTTGTAGTAATGTTTTTGAATTACTTCATCTGTAGAGTCATCGATTGAAGTGTTAAGAGCTGGGAACTTCTTAAGTGCTGAAGTTAACGCTTTTACCACGTAAGGTAAGAATGTTAATTTAATACCTTGATCTGCTGCAACTGTTTTGAATTTTTTACGATGAGCAACAAGAGCTGTTACATCGATTTCATCCATTAATGTTACGTGTGGAGCAGTGTGTTTAGAGTTAACCATAGCTTTTGCGATTGCACGACGGATACCGCTCATTTTCTCGCGAGTTTCTGGTAGGTCACCTTCAGGAATAGCTTGTGCTGCTGCTTTTGGTTCAGCTGAAGCAGTTTCCTCTTTAGCTGGAGCTTCAGCAGTTGCTGTAGCTGTAGAACCACCAGATAAGAAGCTATCGATGTCATCTTTAACAATACGTCCGTTTTTACCTGAACCAGGAACAGCTTTAATGTCTATACCTTTTTCACGAGCATATTTGCGCACTGAAGGCATAGCAATTACTTTACGGTTAGGATCAACATCAGCTTGTGCTGCAGGAGCTGTTGCTTCTTCAGTCACTTCTTCAGTTGAAGCTTCTTCTTTAGCTTCTTCTGCTGGTGCATCATCATGATCGTCACCTTTGAATTTTAAGTCTTCGTATCCAGGAGCATCAAAAGTAACGATAACTTGTCCTACAGTAGCTACTGTACCCTCGTCAACTTTTACTTCTAATACTTTACCTTTTACAGGAGATGGGATTTCAACAACAGCTTTGTCATTTTGTACTTCTGCTAGTACATCATCCTCATCAATTTCATCTCCAGCTTTTACGAACCATTTTACAATTTCACCTTCGTGGATACCTTCACCGATATCCGGCAGTTTAAATTCAAATGCCACGTGTCTTCACCCTCCTAGTTAGTTGCGTTCAATTTGTTAGTGTTTATTTTATCTAAGACAGAAATCAGCACAAAGCTGATTTCTATCACAGTAAAATGCTAATTAAAATTCAAGTACTTTCTTAGCTGTTTCAACGATATCTTTGTGGTCTGGTAACCATACGCCCTCAGCTTGAGAGAATGGGAACACAGTATCCGGTGCTGTTACACGTAATACTGGTGCTTCTAAGCTTAAGATTGCACGATCGTTAATTTCAGCTACAACGTTAGCTGCGATACCAGCTTGTTTTTGAGCTTCTTGAACTACTACTACGCGACCAGTTTTTTCAACTGATGCAAGAATTGTATCGATATCTAAAGGTTGAACTGTACGTAAGTCCACTACTTCAGCAGAGATACCTTCTTTTTCTAGTTCTTCAGCTGCTTTTAATGATGAGTGTACCATTGCACCGTAAGCGATAAGCGTTACGTCTGTACCTTCACGTTTCACATCAGCTGTACCTAAATCAATTGTGTATGATTCTTCAGGTACTTCTTGACGGAATGAACGGTAAAGCTTCATGTGCTCTAAGTATACAACCGGATCGTTATCACGGATTGATGAAATTAAAAGACCTTTTGCATCGTATGGAGTTGAAGGAATTACAACTTTTAAACCAGGTTGAGATGCTACGATACCTTCTAAGCTATCAGCGTGAAGTTCTGGTGTATGAACGCCTCCACCGAATGGTGAACGGAATGTGATTGGTGCATTCCAACGACCGCCAGAACGGTAGCGCATACGTGCAGCTTGACCTGATACAGAATCAAGTACTTCGTATACGAAACCAAAGAATTGAATTTCAGGAACCGGACGGAAACCTTGAGTCGATAGACCCACAGCAAGACCACCGATACCAGATTCAGCTAATGGCGTATCGAATACGCGATCTTCGCCGAATTCTTGTTGAAGACCTTCAGTCGCACGGAATACTCCACCGTTTACGCCAACGTCTTCACCAAAAACTAATACGTTTTCGTCGTTTTTCATTTCTGTGCGTAACGCATCAGTAATCGCTTGAATCATTGTCATTTGCGCCATGGCTTACTTCGACTCCTTCTCTTTGTAGATTTCATATTGCTCTTGTAAGTTTGAAGGCATAGTTTCGTACATGATTTCCATTAAATCTGTAACTTTTTGTTTTGGATAATCGTCAGCCTTCTTAATAGCTTGTTTAATATCTTCTTTAGCTTGCTCGATTACTTTGTTTTCTTCTTCTTCATTCCAGATGCCTTTAGCTTCTAAGAATTTACGGAAGCGAACAAGTGGATCTTTCTTTTCCCACTCAGTGTCAAGCTCAGCTGTACGATAACGAGTTGGATCGTCACCAGCCATTGTATGTGGACCATAACGGTAAGTTAATGTTTCAATTAAAGTTGGACCTTCACCGTTTACTGCACGCTCACGAGCTTCGCTTACTGCAACGTATACTGCTAGTGCATCCATACCGTCTACTTGAACGCCTGGGATACCAACAGCTGCTGCTTTTTGAGCGATTGTACGTGCTGCAGATTGCTTTTCAACTGGTGTTGAAATTGCAAAGCGGTTGTTTTGTACAACAAAGATTGCTGGAGCTTTGAATGCACCTGCGAAGTTCATACCTTCGTAGAAGTCACCTTGTGAAGCTCCGCCGTCACCTGTATAAGTGATCGCTACTGCTTTTTTACCGCGCTTTTTAAGACCTAGTGCCACACCAGCAGTTTGCACGATTTGTGCACCGATGATGATTTGTGGAGAAAGTACATCTACACCTTCTGGCGCTTGGTTACCGTGGAAATGACCACGAGAGAATAAGAACGCTTGATATAATGGAAGACCATGCCAAATTAACTGAGGCACATCACGGTACCCAGGTAAAATGAAGTCTTCTTTTTCTAGTGCGAAATGTGAAGCGATTTGAGAAGCTTCTTGCCCAGCAGTTGGTGCATAGAAACCTAAACGACCTTGACGGTTCAATGAAATTGAACGTTGATCAAGAATACGAGTGTATACCATGCGAGTCATTAACTCTTTTAATTTTTCGTCAGATAAATCTGGCAACGCTGATTTATTTACTACTTCGCCCTCTTCATTAAGAATTTGGAACGTTTGGTACTGCTCAGCGATTTTATCAAGTTGCTTTGATACATCAATAATAGCCTTTTTAGTTTTAGCAGCCATCTAAGTCACCTCTTCCTTTCATTTAAGCCGTATAAATTCATTTTACTAATCAAACAAACATACACGCTTTTAGAATGTCCCAAATGGACAAGTAAAAGTCATATTTTGTCGAGTAGCTTTTTGAATTCGCTAATCCTTAACATTTCTATGTATTCCCCAGCGAATTCTGTGCAAACATTTACGTAAAAGGAAAGTTTAAGCGAAACGAGCGTTTCGTTAAACTGTATTAATTATTTTGCAAAAATGATTAATACAACACTTACTACGCTACCTAGTTTACAATACACTAAAACAGTTCGTCAATGCATTTACATCAAGAAATTACGCTTTTTTAGTTTGTGAAATAAAACACATAAAAAAGACATGCTGTACTATTACACAGATGCAAACTGTATTATATGTTTTATAATAACCTTCTCTTTTTTTACGTCTGCACATCTCCTATCTTGCCACAAATAAACGATTTTTTAAAACAATAACCTTTTGTAATTTTTACTTGAATCATGTCGAAACTCTTTCTTTATTTCAGAAAACCTTCCTTTTCAGCCAAAAAAAAGACCTGTAAACTTCACAGGCCTTCTTATTTGTTCTCGCTATTTTTCACCTTTAACTTCGTTTTGTTATAAAAATCCTCTTTGGCTTTGTTATAGTCAGCTGTTAATGTGTTAAACGTTTCTTTTTTCTTTTCAACTTCTTTATAAGTAGCATTGATCGAAGCGATTTGTGTTTCAAGATTCTCTAATTTCACATTGTCTTTTTCAAAGAGTGTATATAGCTGACGATCTAATTCAATGGAATGAAGATAGGCATCATGTAAGGACTGGTAGGCCTTATAACGCTTCTTCATTAACGAAGATAGTTCAAGCGCCTCTTCTTTTGCTTTGCCATCCTCTAGTTTTTGGATCTTTGGCTCTGTCGCTTCAAATTGTTTTTGCGAAGCGCTGATGCTTTTTTCTTCTTTTTGTAATTTACTTTCACGCTCATCTAATAACTGCTGGGCTTTTTGTGCTTTATTTTTTATTTTCTTTTTATCTTTAATCCCTAGCTCAATAATTTGGTCGTATATCGCATTTTCTTGCTGTTCTAAATCAGCTAACGGTTTTTGCTGATCAGCAAATTGCTTTTCTTGTGCTACCACTTTTTCTAATCCATTATATACCTCAAGTTCAGGCGATGAGCCTTCTGCACAGCCTGCTAGTGACATAGCAGCAATGCCGATAATTATATATCTTCCGACGCATTTCATATCTGGTAAATCCTCCCTTATTCATGGGTCATTATACAATTTTTGTAGGAAATTAGCAATTTCTCTACACCCTTTTTCCACCTTTTAATATATTATACTAACCTAATCGTGAAAAAAAGGGAGTTTATTACTTTTTACCTTGGGATTGATAACTACGGGAGGTTATATTATGTTGGGTTACGGTGGATATGGCTGCGGCGGTTCTAATAAAGGGTTTGTTTTATTAATCGTACTGTTCATTTTATTAGTTATTATTGGTTGCAGCTGTGGCGGCTGGTAATTATACAATAAAAGCGGCTAACGGTCGCTTTTATTTTTCTTATGCAATTTTTTCCATATGCGTGATACATATAATTAGTAGAAACATTTATGTGTTCAAGGTCGAGGTAATGACTTTTTTATACGGATTTGGTACACTTTATACCTATAAAATAGCCTAGGGAGATGTGAAAGTTGATTACAATGAACGATATTATTCAAGACGGACACCCAACGCTGCGAGAAGTAGCAAAAGAAGTACCGTTACCTGCTTCTGAAGAAGACAAAAAGATTTTACATAGCTTATTAGAATATGTAAAAAACAGCCAAGATCCTGAAATTGCTGCTAAATATGGACTGCGATCTGGTATCGGGCTTGCCGCTCCTCAAATTAATGTATCAAAACGAATGATTGGGGTACACGTTACGGATGAAAAAGGCAAGCTATACAGCTATGCATTATTTAATCCTAAGATCATTAGCCACTCAGTAGAAAAGACATACCTTACAGGCGGTGAAGGCTGCTTGTCTGTCGATCAAGATATCCCAGGATTTGTTCCTCGATATGCACGTATCACAGTAAAAGGCACAACACTTGAAGGCGAAGAAGTGAAAATTCGTTTAAAAGGCCTTCCTGCTGTCGTATTTCAGCACGAAATTGATCATTTAGACGGAATTATGTTTTATGATTACATTAATAAAGAAAATCCATTTCAAGAACCTGAAAATGCTTTTCCATATGAACGCTAAAAAACGCGAGCAGCAGCTCGCGTTTTTTCTTACTTTAATAATCCTACTAGCTCTAATCCGTGGAGAATACCATCTTCTGCTACATCTTTTGTAACAAGATTAGCAACTTCTTTCACGACTTCTTCCGCATTTCCCATCGCTACGCCATTTCCGACAAATTCCAGCATTTCGATATCGTTTAAACCGTCTCCGAATGCATATACATCTTTTTTGTCAAAGCCAAGCTTTTCAATCATGGTCTCAATTCCTCTCGCTTTTGATCCCCCTTTTGGAAGAACATCAGTTGAAAATTCATGCCAGCGAATAAAGTCAAATTTCTTAAATTTTTCTTCATAAGGAGCTTCTTCTCCCGCTGTACAGAATAAGAGGGATTGATAAATTTCACGCCCTTCGAAATAAGTAGGATCGTGGTGAGGGTGGGTAAATCCAATTTTCAGCGTGCTGATACTGGATTCGATATAGTCATGAAACTCAATGTTTGATTTCATATCTTCATGATCCATGTATACGACAGGGTGATCATGCTCAACAGCAAAAGCTGTTAAATCTTGAAGCTCTTCTTTATTTAACGGGTTTTTGTAAAGAACTTCTCCATTTAAGACAATGTACTGACCATTAAAGCTAATATATGTTTGAATATCCAACTCTTCACGCAGATCTTTAAACATAAAAGGAGCCCTTCCAGTTGCAATTGCCACTTCATGCCCCTGCTCTTTTAACAGCTGGACAGCTTTTTTTGTAGAAGCAGGCAGTTTTTTATCATGATCCAATAACGTTCCATCAATATCAAAAAAAATAATCTTTCGTTCCACGTTTATCACCTTATTTTTTATAATTTTTTATAATTTTTTATCTCTTTGTTAAGCCTTTCCAATTATATCAAACGAGCACTGGTTTCTCTATAAATGGACGTTCCTATTTACATTTTTTCCATATTTAACCACGATAAACCTCTCCCTTTTCATCATATAATAAAAGTACAGAGAGAGACAGGCAGGTATCGCAAAAAAACAAAGGAGCTGAAAAATCATGTTAAAAGATTTTCGAAAAAGGCTGCTAAAACGCTGGAATGAATTATTGCGTAAAAAAACGATGGCATAATCGATTTTTTTAGGGCTTTCTGTTGTAAAATTTGCAGAGTGTGTGTCTGCATCGTACAATGGAATAGCCCTTATTTTTTATACGCCCGGAAAATATAGTCTTGTATCCGTTTCCTGTTAATATTATTCTATAATTAATTGACTTGTTATATTTAGATGACTAAAATGTAGTGAAAGCAAGTTTCTTTAGAAAATACATGAAATACATACACATTTTATAATATAATAAAATAAGTTATTTGAATTTCGGAATTAAGGAGAGATTTTTGTTATGATTTTTAAAGTTTATTTTCAAGAAAAAATGAGTGAAGTAGCTGTACGTGAAAATACAAAAACAGTGTATGTGAACGCAGATTCTGAGCGTGACGTTCGTCAAAAGTTAAAAGCGCGTTCAATTAATATTGAGTTTGTTCAAGCAGTGACTGGAGACTATCTAGAATATGAACAACAGCATGAAGATTTTAAAGTATTGGAGATATGATGAAAATGAAATTTGTAAAAAATAATCAAACGGCAGTTTTCGCCCTGGGTGGACTAGGCGAAATCGGTAAAAATACGTATGCCGTACAGTTTCAAGATGAAATTATTCTTATTGATGCAGGAATTAAATTCCCTGAAGATGAGCTTTTAGGAATTGACTACGTTATTCCTGACTACAGTTATTTGGTAAAAAATGCAGATAAAATCCGTGGCCTTTTCGTTACACATGGTCATGAAGATCACATCGGCGGAATTCCTTACTTATTAAGAGAATTAAACATTCCTATTTATGCAGGGAAATTAGCCCTTGGGCTTCTTCGCAACAAATTAGACGAGCATGGGTTGCTTCGTACAGCTCAGCTTCATGAAATTACTGAAGATGACGTAATTAAATTCCGTAAAACATCGGTAACGTTTTTCCGCACAACTCACAGTATTCCTGATTCTTACGGAATTGTGGTAAAAACACCAAACGGACAAATCGTACATACAGGAGATTTCAAGTTTGATTTTACACCAGTGGGCGAACCGGCTAACTTAACAAAAATGGCTGAAATCGGTAAAGAAGGCGTTCTATGCTTGCTTTCAGACAGTACAAACAGTGAAATTCCTAACTTTACGATGTCTGAGCGCCGCGTAGGTGACAGCATTCATGACATTTTCCGTAAAGTAGACGGCCGTATTATTTTTGCAACGTTTGCTTCAAATATTCACCGCTTACAGCAAGTAGTGGAAGCAGCCGTATTGCATAACCGCAAAGTTGCTGTATTCGGACGCAGTATGGAAGCAGCTATTGAGATTGGCCAACAGCTTGGATATATTTCATGTCCAAAAGATACGTTCATTGAGCCTTCTCAAATTAACCGAATTCCAGCTAACCGCGTGACTATTTTATGTACAGGCAGCCAAGGTGAACCGATGGCAGCGCTATCTAGAATTGCAAACGGTACTCACCGCCAAATTCAAATTATCCCTGGAGATACGGTTGTATTCTCATCTTCACCTATTCCAGGAAATACAGTAAGTGTTAGCAAAACAATTGATATGCTATTCCGTGCAGGAGCAGAGGTTATTCACGGTGCTCTAAATGATATCCACACTTCTGGACATGGCGGACAGGAAGAGCAAAAATTAATGCTTCGTTTGATGAAACCAAAATACTTTATGCCAATTCACGGTGAGTATCGCATGCAGAAGATGCACATCAAACTTGCAACAGACTGTGGAGTTCCTGAAGAAAACTGTTTCATTATGGATAATGGAGAGGTGCTAGCTTTAAGCGACAGCGAAGCTTCAGTAGCCGGCAAAATTCCTTCAGGCTCTGTATATATTGACGGAAGCGGAATTGGTGACATTGGAAATATCGTACTTCGTGACCGCCGCATTTTATCTGAAGAAGGTCTTGTTATTGTGGTTGTAAGCATCAATATGAAAGACTTCAAGATCGCTGCTGGTCCAGACATTATCTCTCGTGGTTTTGTTTATATGCGCGAATCTGGCGACTTAATTAATGATGCACAGTCCCTCATTACAAAACACTTGAACAAAGTAATGGAACGTCGTACGTCACAATGGTCTGAGATTAAAAATGAAATCACAGACACATTGGCTCCATTCCTTTACGAAAAAACAAAGCGCCGTCCAATGATTTTACCAATCATTATGGAGGTTTAATAAAAGAAAAAGAGCAGATGCAATTGCATCTGCTCTTTTTTATTAAGCACTGGCAAATTTATTTTCGAAGCGGTTAATATCTGCATCTGCTCCAATAACAATCAACACGTCCCCTTCTTGAATCGTTTCGGACGCCTGAGGAGAAACGATGATATCTCGCTCACGCTTAATGGCTACAATGTTAATGCCATATTTCGCACGAATGTCTAACTCAATTAACGTATTGCCAGCCATTCTTTTACTCGCTATTAATTCGACAATGCTGTGTTCTTCAGATAGCTCTAAATAATCTAGCACGCTGTTTGAAATCATGTTATTGGCAATTCTTCGTCCCATATCTCGTTCAGGATGCACGATAAAATTAGCGCCAATTTTTGATAATACTTTAGCATGATAATCATTTTGCGCTTTTACCGTTATTTTTTCAACGCCCAGCTCTTTTAGAATAAGGGTCGTCAAAATACTCGCCTGAATATTGTCACCAATAGCTACGATAACATGATCAAAATTACGAATTCCTAAACTTTTTAGAACCCCTTCATCCATTGAATCGCCTACTACTGCGTGGGAAGCAACGTTCGCATACTCATTTACCTTTTCTTCATCAATATCAATCGCCAGAACTTCCATTCCTTGATCGCTTAATGTTTTACAAATACTTCCTCCAAATCTACCTAATCCGATGACTGCAAATTCTTTTTTCATTTGAATTCCTCCATTATGTACAGGAAAAAATCTGAACTACCGTTATTTTACCACAATTCTTTTGTATCAACCTCATTTTCCGGTTAACACTTATATCTCTTTACTATTTCTCACACTCATAGAAAAACAGAAGGATCAGCTCCCTCTGTTTTTTAAGCTGTAGCATGGGTTTGAACAAGGTAATAATATACGCCTTTTTGCTGCATTAGTTCCCCGTGATTCCCTGTTTCAATAATGCTTCCGTGATCTAATACAATGATGTTATCTGCTTCTCGTATGGTAGATAACCGATGGGCAATCATGATGGCAGTTCTGTTTTTTAACAGCGTTTTAAGCGCCTGTTGAATCTTCACTTCCGTTTCTGTATCGATGCTTGCTGTCGCTTCATCTAAAATGATAATACGAGGATCAGCCAACAGCGTTCGAGCAAATGAAATCAATTGACGCTCTCCCACGGATAAGACGTTTCCTCGCTCTTCCACTTCCGTATCATAGCCTTTTTTCAGACGCTTTATAAAATCTGCAGCCCCTACCGCTTCTGCGGCCTTAATCACTTCATCATCAGTAGCATCCGGTTTTCCAAACCGAATGTTTTCCATAATGGTTCCTGAAAAAATAAAGGTTTCTTGCAGCACAATACTAATTTGCGCTCGTAAACTCGCTAACGTAATATCTTGAATAGGCATATTATCAATTAAAATCTGCCCTTCGTTCACATCATAAAAACGGGTGATTAAATTAGCAATGGACGTTTTTCCAGATCCAGTATGCCCCACTAAAGCAACCGTCTGTCCTTCTTTTATTTCAATTGATACGTTGTTTAGAGCTTTCCGCTTCCCATCATAAGAAAATGAGACGTGCTTGAACTCAACTTTTCCCTTCATATCCTCTAAAGACATAGCGGTTTCCAAATCTGCGACGAGAGGTTTTTCATCTAGAAATTCAAAAATACGCTCGGATGAAGCCATTCCCATTAATAATTGATTATACACTTGCCCTAAACGAGAAATCGGTTCCCAAAACATTCCAAGATAAAAAGCAAATGATACAAAAATACCAATTGTTAGCCGCCCATCTTGAATAAGTACGGCACCGAACCAAATTAAAATAGCCGTTCCGACAGCATTTGTGAGTTCTACAAACGGTCGAAACATGGCATTTTTTCGAGTAGCTTGCCTCCAGCTCTCGTAATTTTCACTGTTTATGCGCTCAAAAAACAGCATATTTTCTTGTTCTTGAGCAAATGATTGAGTGACGCGAATGCCTTGAATACTCTCATTTAAATGTGAATTTAATACTGACTGCTTCATACGAACAACTTGCCATGACCGACGAATTCTTCTTCTCAGCTTTGTAGAAATCAAGAACATAATCGGTAAAATGACTAAAACAGCACACGTCAAAGCAGGACTGAGAGAAAATAATATAACTACAATCCCAACTAACAATAAGAGGTCCATAAACAGGTTAACTACCCCGTTGGTAAATAAATCTTGAAGAGAGTTAATATCATTCATAATCCTTACAAGAATAGAGCCTCCTGAACGCGTATCAAAAAACCGGTGCGACAGCCCTTGAACATGCGTAAATAAATGTTTTCTTAAATCATATATAACGTGCTGCCCGAGTTGGTTCATCCATTTAATTCGAAAGACATTCGAAATATAAGATAGGACATACAAGCTAAAGATTATGAAAACTAACTGCATGAGCAGCGTGCTATTCTTATCTTTTACAGCATGATCAAGCGTATATACACCTATCAAAATAGGAATAGCGAGTCTAATGACCGTCGTGATAATGACCATAAGAAACGAGAAAGGAAGCAAGTTTTTTCGATATGGATGAAGATAACGAAACAAGCGGGCCATTTGCTTCCAGTTAAACATCTTATCAATGATTTGATCTGTTTGATAATAAAAGCGCTCTCGAACAACTTTATTTTTTTCGGCTTCCATTCTATTCCTCCCTTGTTATACGTTCATCACCGACGTATTGCTTTCATATTGAATGTCATAAATGTTTTTATAAATCCCTTGCTTTTGAATGAGCGTTTCATGGCTTCCTCTCTCTTTTATTTGACCCTCATGTAAGACCAAGATTTCATCGGCATGTCGCAAAGAAGAAAGGCGGTGTGCGATAATAAACGTAGTACGATTTTTCATCACTTCTTTTAAAGCCAATTGAATTTCTCTTTCTGTTTTCATATCAACGGCACTCGTCGCATCATCTAATACTAAGATGCTAGGGTTTAAGATAAGCGCTCGTGCAATCGCAATGCGCTGCTTTTGTCCGCCTGATAACCCCAGTCCTCTCTCTCCTAGCATCGTGTCGTACCCATCTGGAAGCTCCATAATAAAGTCATGCGCCTGCGCTCGTTTTGCAGCATCAATAATGTCTTCTCTAGAAATACCCGGCACGCCATAGGAGATGTTGGTTCCTATGCTGCTTGAGAACAAAAACGTTTCTTGAAGTACAAAGCCAATTTCTTTCCGAAGAACAGGGAGCGGATACTCTTTAATCGGACGATGGTTAACTAAGATTCGTCCTGAAGTTGGTTCGTAAAACCTCGTGAGCAGCTGTGTTAAGCTTGTTTTGCCGGCTCCAGTTGCTCCGATTAAACCTACTACTTTTCCTTTAGAAGCAGAAAATGATATGTTCTCAAGCGACTTTTTTTCTTCGTTTGGATAGGATAAGCTAACATGTTGAAACTCGACCGTTCCATTAATAGAGAAACTTCCGGCATGCTCATGGACTTTTTCTTCTTCTTCTAAAATTTCTAGCAGCCTTTCACCTGAAGCTTTAGACTGTGAAAACATATTGATAACAAACCCTAGATTCATAATAGGCCACATCAAATAAGAGGTTAAGCTAAAGAAAGCAACAAGCTCTCCCGGACGTACGCTTCCGTTCATAACAAGCGCTCCTCCGTACGCAAGGAGACCAACAATAGATAAGTTTCCTATAAACTCCATTAAGGGGAAATAAGTTGCCCATACATTCGCTGTTTCAATGTTTCGATTTTTATAAACTCCGTTGGAGTCGTTAAATTTAGAGGTTTGAAATTTTTCTCTCGATAATGACTTGACCGTTTGTATGCCGCTTATATTTTCTTGAACATTTGTATTAAGTTCCCCAAACGATTGGCGAATTAAGCGAAACGCTGGATGAACGCGTTTATCAAAACGATAAACAGCTACCCCCAAAAAAGGCAGCAGGCAGATTGTGACAAGAGTGAGTGAAATAGAGTAATAGAACATAACGGAAAAGCTGGCAGTAAGTAAAATAACGAAGCGAATTAATTCTGAGAAGCCAAAAGATAGAAAAAAACGAAATCCTTCTACATCAGCTGTCAACCTGGACATCAAGTCCCCTGTTTTAGCATTGTCATAGTAAGAAAACGGTAAATACTGAAGTTTGCGGTAAAGTTTATTGCGAAGAGTATACACGGACTTAATTCCAAATAAGTCGCCGTAATATTGCTGAATATATGTAAAGATTCCTTTGACAATCATCAGCCCAATAAAAATAAATGCTACATTACCGACTAGCTGATATTGTTTTCCTAACACAATATGATCAATCGTATATTGCAACACAATAGGGTAAATCACAGTGATGGAGGTTACAAATAACAAGCAAATAGCAGAATAAAAAAAGTACATTCGGTACGGCAAATAAAAATCTTTTAGTTTTTTAAACGTTCCCATATACCCCGTCCTTCCTTTAGCTAAAATGTGGCACACATATTTAAATATATCGGTTCCCGAAATAAATTACCATAATTTTTAGATATTTTTTCAAAAAAAGGTAAATAGTCATAAAAAAAGAGGTTGGGATATAACTAAATGAATCCAATCTAAAGACGAACAAATCGAATACATTAGTTGAACTGCTTGTGATACCGCAGTTGATTTCCGTGCAAGACTTCGCTTTCCGCGGGCGGCCGATGAGCCTCCTCGTCCCTTCCGCTTTCCCCGCAGGAGTCTTCGTCTTTCCCTCCCATCAACTGCTAGAAAGATCTAAACAGACGAAACCTATTCACCATAACAAAAAAACGAACCACTAATCAAACATGTTGATCAATGGTTCGTTTTTCACTTCGTCTAAAATACGTTTGTCCCAGCCTCTTTTTTTATTGTTTTTCTACTGCATGTCCGCCGAACTCATTGCGAAGAGCGGCAACTACTTTACCTGTAAACGTATCGTCTTCAAGTGAGCGATAGCGCATCATTAAAGATAGAGCAATAACTGGCGTTGGCACTTGTAAATCTAAAGCTGATTCAACCGTCCATTTTCCTTCACCGGAAGAATGCATAACTCCTTTAATACTGTCAAGTTTTGCATCTTTTGAAAATGCACGTTCCATTAATTCGATTAACCATGAGCGAATAACAGAGCCATTATTCCATACGCGGGCTACGGCTTCATAGTCATAGTCAAATTCACTTTTCTCTAACACATCAAAACCTTCAGCAATTGCTTGCATCATGCCGTACTCAATTCCGTTATGAACCATTTTCAAGAAGTGACCACTTCCTGCTGCACCTGAATAGAGATAGCCGTTTTCTACGTTGATGTCGCGGAAAATAGGTTCGATTGTAGAAAATGCTTCTTTATCTCCCCCAATCATCATACAAGCGCCGTTTCGGGCACCTTCCATTCCGCCGCTTGTTCCAACATCAAAGTAGTGAATTCCTTTTTCAGCAGAAGCTGCAGCACGTCGTACAGAATCTTTATACTTGGAATTACCGCCTTCAATAATCATGTCTCCTTCTTCAAGTAGTTCTTGGAGCTCAGAAATTACTTTTTCTGTGAGCTCCCCAGCCGGAACCATTACCCAAGCAATGCGTGGTTTTTCTAATTTGCTCACTAATTCTTTAATGGAAGAAGCGCCTTCTGCTCCCTTTTCTGATACTTTCTGTACTGCTTCGTTGTTCACATCGAACGCTACCACAGAATGGTTATGATCTAGTAAATTTAATACTAGGTTTGCTCCCATTTTTCCTAAGCCAATCATACCTAATTTCATATGTAAATTACCTCCAATAGTAAGTTTCGTATCATGTTGTTAGTGTTAGTATGGTGTAAA
Organism: Priestia megaterium; assembly: GCF_023824195.1. Taxonomy (NCBI): domain Bacteria; kingdom Bacillati; phylum Bacillota; class Bacilli; order Caryophanales; family Bacillaceae; genus Priestia; species Priestia megaterium. The sequence continues at coordinate 1,319,878 of NZ_CP085442.1, read as the reverse complement.
CTCACAAGAAAAAATCCACATTTTTATATTTCCTTTATCAGTTACTTCCTACACACAAAAAAGAAAAACATTCGATGCAAGTTCTACTAAGCATCGAATGCTTTTCACCTGTTACAACTGCCTGTATTTATTCGTTCTCGCCTAATACACGATTCACGCGCTTTTCAAGCATTTTCATACCGCTTCCACCAGCTTGGAAGTGACGTAGCTGACCTGTTTTGTCAAATACATAATATGCCGGTACATATTGATTTTCAAATGCATCCGTCAATTTATGTTCACTGTCTACAAAAATTGGCTGCGTAATATCATGTTCTGCTGCTACTTCTTTAATTTTTGTTAAGTCTAAATCATCTTCAGAGCGCGGCATATGAACTGCTACTACGTTTAATTGATCTTTGTATTGGTCGCGAAATTCATTTACTTGAGGCATTGCTTCTTTACATAAATGACAGCTTACTGACCAAAAATGAATAAGCGTTGGCTTTTCGCCGATTAGCTGATCTTCTGTAACCTCTCCGTTTAACCATTCTGTAGCGCCCGTTAACTCAGGCATTGGCTGACGTAATTTCATGAATAAAAGCCTCCCTTATTTTCACTATTATTAACTATATGTTCTTTATTATCCGATGAAAAAAAGGCCTAACGTGGACGTTAGACCTTTTAAACGTTGTGCTTACGCGTTTAAAGTAGCTTGACCTGGTTTCCAGTTAGCTGGGCAAAGTCCGCCAGTTTGTAACGCTTGAAGAACACGTAAAGTTTCATCAACGTCACGGCCAATATTGTTGTGGTTTACAACTGAATATTGTAATTCGCCTTCTGGGCTGATGATGAATAAACCGCGAAGTGCTACACCTTCTTCTTCAATTAAAACGCCGTACTCACGAGAAACAACGTGATTTGTATCAGCTGCTAATGGATATTTAAGATCACCTAAACCATTATCTTTACGATCAGTGTTGATCCAAGCTAAGTGTGTATGGATTGTGTCTGTAGAAACACCGATTACTTCTGCGTCAAGATCTTCAAACTCATCATAACGGTCAGAAAGTGCAGTAATTTCTGTTGGACATACAAATGTAAAGTCCATTGGATAGAAGAATAATACTGTCCATTTGTCATTTTTAATATTTTCTTCTAAGCTAACTTTACCGAATTCTTTGTTTGATAATACAGCTTCCATTTCAAAGCGTGGAGCTTGTTTACCTACCATACGTTCTGGCATACATGATCCCTCCAAATAATTATTAAATGAGAAAATGTATAAAACATTCTCACTTATGTACTGTTATAACGGTTTTCATTATAATGGATATTGTTTTTTTAGTCAATATTAATTAAGAATGAATTTAAACAACATCTTATAATGGTAACATAGTTGTTATGCCCGCCTTTAGGGCAAATTAAACCCTGACTTCAGCAAAAAAATGCTATAAAAGGGTTGCATTTATTTACCTTCTCAGTTTAGCATGTCTAATATCGGGAATAAACAAATGTGCTCATACTCTTACAAAATCTTTTCCGCAGAATAAATTCCCACTTATTAATATTGAAACAGAACATAGGAAGGATGAACAACTAATGTTTAAGATGCAAGACATCAACTGGGAACAGCTTCTTACCAATGCTGGAGTTATTGTGTTAAAACTCATTGCTATTACCATTGTTTTTTTACTTGTACGAGCAATTGGTAAAAAAATTATTGAGCGTTCCTTTGAAAAAATGAGTGAGCGCGAAAATGCTACGCGCGGACGTATGCTCACACTCAAAAGTTTAACCGTTAATGTGTTTTCATATGTACTTATTTTTATTTTTGTCGTCATGCTGCTTGAAGCAGTAAATATCCATGCCACAGCTCTATTAGCTGGTGCCGGAGTTGTAGGTCTAGCAATCGGATTCGGTGCTCAAGGACTGGTTAGCGACGTTGTAACAGGTTTCTTTTTACTTCTTGAAAAACAGCTGGATGTTGACGACTATGTAACAACCGGAAGTTTTTCAGGGATTGTCGAATCAGTAGGTCTTCGTACTACTCAAATTCGCGGATTTGATGGAACTCTGCACTATGTGCCTAACCGTGAAATTACAAGCTTAAGCAATCATTCCCGAGGCAATATGCGCGCGTTGATTGATATTGGCATTTCGTATGATGATGATATTGACAAAGCTATTTCCGTACTAGAAAAAGTATGCGAACGCGTTGCTGCAACAAATGAAAACATTGTAGAAGGACCAAGCGTGATAGGAGTTCAAGGTCTAGGCGCATCAGACGTTGTGCTTCGTGTAGTTGGCAAAGCTAAAAACGGGGAACAGTGGGGGGTTGAACGTCAGCTTCGCAAAGAGTTTAAAGAAGCGTTTGACGCAAACGGTATTGATATTCCGTTCCCTCATCAAGTAAATATTGATAAAAAGCAGCCTGAAGATGCCAAGCAGCCTCAGCATGCATAAAAAATAGCCGAAGGATTTATTCCTTCGGCTTTCTTTTATCCTTGTACCTTGTTGCCTACTTGCTGACAAATTTCTTCTGCCGTTAATCCGCTAGCTGTAATAACTGAGCCTTGCGTTACTGCATCAGAAATCCCCATTACGTTTGAATCCTGTCCTGTTACAACACAGCAATCGCACCCTTGTGCATCACTTTCGTTGCGTAATTGTACCACTTCATGTCCGAGCTGCTGAAGTGCAGCCTGTACATCTGTTAAACCGTATTCTACACCAATTCGTGCCATCGTTGCCCACCTCCTCATGGTATTAATTTAGCCATAAGGAAAAATGATTATACGATTTATTGATTGCCTTTATGTTCAAAATATTTTGTAATAAGTGAAATCGCAATATCTATTGCGCCTTCATGAGGCTTCAGCTTTGCATGATGAAGACCATATTCAGACTGAACGCCAAGCCAAAACATAAATCCAGGAATATCTTTTAGCATATAGCCAAAATCTTCTCCTGTCATTGCTTCTTTGCACTCAATGACATCCACGTCCGTTTGCGCTTTGGCAAATTCCATAAACTCTCGCGTGACTTCATGGTGATTATATACTTGATGATACATACAACCATAATCAATGGCTGTTTCACACTGATACCCTACTTCTACTCCTTTAACAATCGCTTCAATTCGTTCTTTAACACGCGTCATTGATTCAGGAGATAGCGTGCGAATGGTTCCTTCTATGCGAGCTCGCTCCGCAATAATATTTTGAACCGTCCCGCCTTGAATTTTTCCTACTGTAATTACAGCGCTGTCTAGCGGATCAACGTTGCGAGCAACAATAGTTTGAAGCTGTGAAACGAGCTGACATGCAGCAACTACCATATCATTTGTTGTATGTGGATAAGCAGCATGCCCGCCTTTTCCTTTTAAATCAATAAATAGCTCAGACGTGTTAGCAAATAGTAACCCTTCCTTCAGCGCAATCGACCCAACCGGATATTCAGGCGCTACGTGAAGGGCGAAGATGAAATCTGGAAGCCATTCTTTCATGATGTCGCTTTGGAGCATTGGCTGTGCTCCTCCTGGACCTTCTTCTGCAGGTTGAAAGATGAACAGTACATTATCTTTGATTTCATGCTGAGCAAAGTAAGTCAGTACTCCTAGCCCAATAGCCATATGCATATCATGTCCGCAGGCATGCATGAGTCCTTCATGCTGTGATTGAAAAGAATAATTCGTTTCTTCCGTGATAGGAAGACCGTCAATATCTGCTCGGTAGCCTATTGTTTTAGTTGGGTCTGTACCATGTACTTTAACAAAGAGTCCTGTTTTCCACGTCTTTACTTCTAAGCGCTCTTGCGGAAGAGTGTTAATATAATCAAGCAAAAAACGCTGTGTTTTCACCTCTTGAAACCCTAATTCAGGAATTTTATGTAGCTCTCTTCTTATTTTCACAAATTCATTTTCAGCCATGTGTATGTCCTCCTCACGAAATAAAGAAGAAAGCGTGGTTGCCCACGCTTTCTTCTTGTCCATATGATATGTTTAAGGATTCAGTATCTGAATCGCTAAAACCTATTAATTCAGCAAAGAAAAAGCGCAAACTGATCGTTTTTCTTATTCTTCGTTTAATTGACGCAATTCTTGCTTGATTTCTGTTTTAGACTTTGTTTTTTCGTCAATTTCTTTAATAACGCGAGCCGGCGTACCTGCTACTACTGTGTAAGGAGCTACATCTTCTACCACAATTGCACCTGCAGCAACTACGGCACCTTTACCTACTGTTACACCTTCAAGAACAACAGCATTAGCACCGATTACTACATCATCTTCTACTACAACTGGTTTTGCAGAAGGTGGCTCAATAACACCAGCTAATACAGAACCTGCGCCGATGTGACAGTTTTTACCTACTGTTGCACGACCACCAAGTACTACGTTCATGTCGATCATTGTTCCTTCACCGATTACAGAGCCGATGTTAATAGATGCACCCATCATAATAACAGCGTTGTCGCCGATTTCAACTTGATCGCGAATAATAGCGCCCGGCTCAATACGAGCTTTAATTCCTTTCATATCTAATAAAGGAATCGCAGAGTTGCGGCGATCGTTTTCAATTACGTAGTCTTCAATTTTTCCTTCGTTTGCTTCAATAGCAGCTTTGATTTCTTTCCATTCACCGAATACTACACCTGTGTTGCCCGTTACGAATGTTTTAGAAGATGAACCAAAGTCAATTCCTTCTACTTCACCTTTTACGTAAACTTTTACCGGTGTTGATTTTGTGCTGTTTTGAATAAATGAGATAATCTCATTAGCATCCATCATTTTCATTATGTATTCCTCCTAAGTAAGCAATGTCTCATTTAATGTAACAAAATGCTTTCACAATGACAAGCATCATTATCGTTTTAATAAAAAGATAACGATTGCAAATAAAAAAAGCGAGCATCTAGGCTCGCTTTAGACCGTTTCTCTCACATATTCACGTACAATATCAACAAATGCTCGAACTTGCTTCAGTTTAAAAGCTGATTCATATCCAACTAAAGAAGTGTCTCGCGTAATTGGCTCTCCATTTGCTTTCAGAAGCGGCGTCCGATGAATATGGCTTCCAGCTTCTTTAATGGCAATCGATGGTAAAATAGCGAAGCCAAGACCATTTAAAGCCATTTGCTTACACGTCTCAATCTGATCCACTACAATCGTACGCTTCGGTGTAGTATGAAACTCTCGATGCCACCATTCTAAAATTTCTTGATAATACGTTGAGTCACTTTTAAATTGAATAAATGGTCGATGAGTATTTACTACCTCCGCTGCCCTTTCAATTTCTGAATCAACTAGGTAAAGAGGATCTGTAAACAAATGTTCTTTGACGCCTTTCCAATCCGGGTTTCCACGTATGATTCCAATATGTACCTCATCTTCGTACAGGTAGCGAAGCATTTCACTGCTCCAGCCGGTTACAAGAGAGATTTTAGCATGTGGGTAACGATCCATATAGCGTTTTAACACCGCCGGCAGCCAGTGCTGTCCAATAATCGAAGCCACCGCTAATTTGAGTGTACCATATACTTCATTATCTAAATGATGCAAGTCCTCACGAACCCGATCTTCTTTTTCTACCACTTCTTTTGCAAATTGAACAATCTTTTCTCCAGCAGGCGTTAATGACAGTCCTTTTTGCGAACGAATGAAGATTTGTGTATCCCATGCTTTTTCAATGGTTTGCAGCCTCTGTGATAAAGCTGGTTGCGATACAAATAATCTCTCTGCAGCTTTTCTCATATTTAATTCTTGAGCTAATACAACGAGCATTCGACATTCTATTAATTGCATTCAGTTATTCCTTTCAAGCCTCTTTTTACTTTCATTTTACCTTTATCATATAAGAAAAAAACGGAGAAAGATAGGCTGAAACACGATTTCTTAAAAAAATTATTGAAATGACTCTTTCGGGAGAATGATGGACTGCCTTCTTAATGACTTTAACAAATTTCTTCGTGTTAAAATCCCTTCAAAAATGCCATCTTCATTCTCTACGCACAGAAAAGGATGGTTAATCATGGCATTTATGACTTTTAATACGGATTTTTTCATGGAGACACGAGGAACATTTTGATTCATAACTTCTTCTACTTTCATGGTTTCTAATCGTTCAAATTCAATGCGCTTTAATCCTAAAATCGAATCTAAAATAAGCGTCATGCTCACGAACCCCTGCAGCTGAAACCTTGGATTTAATACGGGAATGGACGTATAGCCAGTCTTTGTTAACACAAGCAAAGCATGTTCTAAATTATTTCCCACTTGAACATGAGCAACTTTATCAGAAGTGACAAGCAAATCTCGAAGTTCAATTTGATTTAACTGATTGTGATCAATATCAATCATTTATACATTCTCCTTCCATTTCTCATAACTTCCACGTGTGTAAAGAGAAAAAGAACAAGCTACAAAATGAAAATAGCTTGCTTACGTAAATGCGAACCTTTAAGAGGGAATAGAAGCAGACACACTCGATGTTCTCCCTTATATGTTAAGTCTAGATTTTTTTAAAACAAGTGTCAACGAAAGTTCATAATTATCTGAATTTTTTATTTTAGTTTTTTTACAGCATTCGACCCGTTCCTTCCGTTTATCAGAAAATCCGCTATCACTTTGTCGATATTTCTCGGGAAAATAGGGCAGAAGCCACCGCAAAAACTCCATACGCAGTAACAAAAAAATGCCGCAAAGTATAAAATCCTTTGCGGCATTCGTTTTGCTTTATCCCTTAATGAATAAGTTCAAAAATTTCAATTGCAATCATATCAACGTTATCAAATTGATAAACGGCTGGCTTTTCACCATCTTGATATACTTCAAGTTCGTATGTTTCAGTTTTTGCATGATATTTCACGCTGCAAATTCTTTTTCCCTCTACTTCGAAGAAGCGTTGTGGCGCTTCACTTCCACTTGCTTGCTCACGGAGATTCACAAGACGAGTTAAAATACCTTGTAATTGTGACATATAATCTCTCCTTTCACCTATTACATCATTACGCATTCGACTTTTCTACAATATCAATTCAAATAAATACTTTATCTAAACTAATACTTAAAAGACACCATTTCACTATATGCCACATACTAAAAAAACACAAGTACTTTACGTGATTTTTCATAAGAAAATGCCTTATTATAGCGATATATGTCGTTTTTTATTATAATAACATAGCGATATACTATGTATCATACAAAACTTCATTCTACTTTAACATCATTCATTTTGATATAGGGAGGTGCTTTCATTGAGATCTATAGAGTTATACACACAACCAGCTTGCCCACCTTGCGAAATTGTTAAACAGTTTTTACAGCATCACCACGTTTCCTATAAAGAGTTTGACGTATCTAAAGATGCTTCTGCTCGAAAACGAATGACTACTGAGTTAGAGTCCTATTCCACTCCGACCATTCGTGTTGACCAGGAAATTGTCAGAGGATTTGACCTTCAAGCGCTTGAGAAGCTTCTTAACATCGGGTAGCAGAAACACTCAAAATAAGCTTTCCTCGGCTATTTTGAGTGTTTCTTACTATATATAAACTTTTGCACTTTCCATTTCCCCTGTTTTTTTACTAAAGTGATCATTTCATAATGATCTTGGTATTTTACCCGTTTATTATGCACAGCCGGAAAAAATTGATAGACATAAGCTTTGTTTTGGTCTGCATGAAGAGCTACCTTCGTCTGTTCATCGAAAGAAAAGAAAGGGATGTAGTGTGTTAAATATTCAGGCCCCTCTCCGACATACCCTTGAGCTTTTTGTAAGAGAGCCTCATTAAAAAACACAGATGCATACTCATCATCTAAAAACAATTTCAGCTCACGAACAGCGTCTTGATTAGTATGGGCAGACGCAGCTCTTAGCTGAGCCTGATAAGCGTCCTGCAAATTTATAAAGATTTCATGCCTAATCTCTCCTGATACTTCTGCATGAACAGATTTTCCTGAGTACAAGACAATCAGCAAAAAGACAAGTAAGCATATTTTCTTCAAATTAAATCAGCTCCTTAACTTCTTTTTTATTAGAATTCCGAAATTTCCTTTGCCTATGCATATCTCTATAACCGACTGTCGTTCTCCTCTAAAAAAACATAAAAAACCGGCAACCACTTTTGCTAGTTGCCGGTTTAACTTCAACTTATTTATTCTCTACAAAACGTCTCTTTCGTATAAAAAAGAATATGAAATATCAAGGAATATATAGTGCATATTATCAATCGGATACGAAAAAGTCCGGATATTCTCACCTGTTTCAATATCATTATACAAATCTGATAATATGCCTTTTTTTTCATAGCTCATTCGAATAATATTCTCAAGAAAATATGGGCGCCAGCTCCAATTTTTCTTTACATATTCAGGCTCAAGAATCCAATCCTCGTTTTTCTTTACATAGTTAGAAGACTTTTGAAATCCATTTTCATCGCAGATGTAAAGGCGAAAACACACGTTGGATAGTTCTTCTGCAATAACAGGCAGCATATCGTCATACGTTTCTAGCTTTCTGCACTTTGTCATTACCTGCTGCATTTTATCTTGAAAGCGTTCTGTCAGCTGGTAAACAGCAAGCAGCTTTTTCTTTTCGTGAGCGATATACATTTCAAAACGTTCCTTTAGTTTATCCTTTAAGATGTTCGGATCGACAAGTTCAGCAGCCGGCTTATGTAAATAATAACCTTGAAAATATCTGCCTCCGTTTCTCCATGCATATTGCAGCTGATAGGAGGCTTCTATATCTTCGTATAGAAGCGTAGCACCCATTTTTCTTGCTAACAGAGATAAAGAATACAATACGTCTTGATACGACTGCGCCATGTCCGTTTGTCTCAGAATATGTAAATCTACTTTTAAGATATCTGGTGAAAGCAACCCAATCCTGTCTAGATTACTACTTTCTTTTCCTATATTATCAATTGCAATCTTAATACCATATGTTTGATAATACTTTAGTAAGTGTTGAAGCGATTCCAAATCTCCACTAAAATTGTGTTCTGTAATTTCGAGAACAATTCGATCAAGCGATAATCCTTTATTTTCGAAAAGTTGCAATAATTCTAGCAAGGATTCTCCATGATCGTTCATTAATAAATTAGGGTTCTGATTAATAAAAATTAAAAATTGTTCTTCCTGGGTCAACATATGCTCGAGCGCTTGTGTTAAAACAGCATAATCAACTTCTATGCGATATTCATCCGGAATCGCATCATCATGAAAGAATGGGCCGAGACTTTCAATTTCCCCTTCATTTTGAAACCTCGCCAACACTTCATAGCCAATTACTCTATGTCCATCTGCACTAAAAATTGCTTGATAATACGGAAGAGTTTTCTCTATGTTTGTTAATACATCTAACGGGTCCACTCAACTCTCCCCTCTCCTTGTTCACTTTACGTTAGTATAATACGAATAGCATAATTTTGCTAGTCCTACTCGGTTTGCTTTGTACTTTTTAGTGCGTATCCAACCTTAAAAAGGATGCTGATTTAGCCACTGTCCCCCGTCCATTGTGATACATTCCCCATTGATATAAGACGCTTCATCGGAAAATAGGAAACTGGCTAATCCTGCTATTTCCTCAGGAGTTCCAAGGCGTCCTAATGGTACAGAATCTAATGTACGCGCTTTCATTTTTTCTGACTCAAATAATTTATCGGCTCCGCCTGTTCGCTCGATTGGCCCCGGTGCAATCGCATTCACCCGTATACCATATTTCTTCCCCCACTCTACTGCAAGCGTGCGCGTCATGGTTAAAACTCCTGACTTGGCACAAGCTGAATGAATAACGCCTGCTCCTGCGTTCCAGGCGTATGTAGCCACAATGTTTGTAATGGCCCCTTTTGTACCTTTATCGATCCAATATTTCCCTACTGCGGAACTGCAATAAAATGTACCATTTAATACGATATTAATTACGCTGTTCCATCCGTTAATGGATAAGTCTTCAGCTGCACATATAAAATTGCCTGCAGCATTATTAACTAAAAAATCAATTTGTCCAAATGCCTTGTCTGTTTCTTGAACCATACGTTCCACATCTTCTGGATTGCGTACATCCATTACCACTGAAAGTACCTGTCCATCAAACGTTTTAATTTCATTTTCTGTCTCTTGTAATCGATCGGCTGATCTACCTGTGATTACCACATGAGCACCTTGTTCTGCAAATCGCTTCGCCATATGTTTTCCCATTCCACTTGAACCGCCAGTAACAATTACGACCTTGTTCTTCAATTTATCTTCCTCCCCAAAACATAAGTGTTTTACAACTATCATTTTACTATTTTTTCTGAATAAAGTGAAACTTTTATCTATTTAACTTAAAAGCAGACTTCTCGTTGTGATGATAAAAAAAACAATGCTATAATGAAAACTTGAAAACTATAAGGAATAGGTTGATTTTGCATGAAAAAGACGTATACAAGACGATCTTTTTTGAAAGGACTAGCGTCTATTTCGTTAGGGTCTTTGCTCACCACGTCTTTTGGGTATACATATGCCAAATATATTGAGCCTAGACGTCTGCAAATTGTTCGTCATACAATTACTTCTAAAAACATTCCGAAAAGCTTTAACGGAATAAAAATTTTACAATTTAGTGATATTCACCTTGGACTCTCTTACGATTTATTACAACTAGAACAGCTTATGGTGACCATAAATAATTTGAAGCCTAATATTATATTATTTACCGGAGATTTAATGGATGTACCTAATGAATACCCGCATCCAGAAAGAATCCCCCCAATTTTACAGAGGCTTCAGGCTCCTCTTGGAAAATACGCAATATATGGAAACCATGATCATGGAGGGTATGGAACAAATATCTACAAACAAGCCATTGAAGACGCAGGATTTAGACTTCTAGTAAATGAAGTTGATACGGTTTCCATGCCTGATAAAAGCTACATTCATATTTGTGGACTCGATGATATTATGCTTGGGAATCCACAATATGAGGGAACGCTAGGGCAATTACAGCCGAATATCTTTTCTATTGCTATGATTCATGAACCTGATGTTGCTGTCAAAGCAGCTCCTTTTCCAGTAGATCTTCAGCTCTCCGGCCATAGTCATGGAGGCCAAATCCAAATTCCTTTTTACGGTCCTTTGATTACACCGCCCTTTGGGACGGTTTACCCTGAAGGAATGTACGAAGTTGGAGATTCTAAAATGAAGCTTTATGTGAATAGAGGCTTAGGAACCACTCGCATTCCTTTTCGTTTTTTAGCTACGCCTGAAATTACGCTTTTCACCTTGCAAAAAACATAAAAACGCCCTTACGGGGCGTTTTTATGTTTTTTGTCTTTTTTTAGCTGATCATGACCGCCTAATTCTAGTCTTAAAGAAATAAACCAGGCTCAAAAGCTTCCGTTCAGCCATACACTACAAAGACAACTGACAAGGAGGTTAAATTATGTACTATCAATATCCCTATACAGGATATCGTAATATTCCAAATGGTGACGAGCGCTTTTTTGGATTTCCTTTTGTTGCTGGCTTAGCTGGTGGGCTGCTTGGCGGACTAGCTGTTGGCGGTTTTGGAGGCAGACCTGGGTGCTGTCCACCACCTTATCCTTATCCAGTTCCGTTTTATGGCGGTGGATTTCCTGGAGGAGGCTACCCTGGTGCCGGCTATGGAGGCGGTGCTCCTGTTTATAACACATACTACGGACCTGGATACGGTCCTGTTGGTCCCATTCCTAGATAATAACATGACTAAAAAGCCGAGCACTCGGCTTTTTTTATGTTATTCTTGGTCGTCGCAAAGAGCATATTGACAAAAGATCTCTTGACTGTTAATAGAGAGCTCATGTTCTTTTTTTATGACGTAATGATAATTCCCTTCTTGATCTTGTTCTCGTGCTTTTACATTATCAGCAAGCATAACTTCAAGCCACTTCCACACTTTTTTTTTCAAATGTGTATCCAAGATAGGAAATAAAATTTCTACTCGTTTCACCATATTTCTTGTCATCATATCTGCAGATGACAAGAAAAACTTTTCCTGTTTATTATGATGAAAATAATAGATTCGGCTATGCTCTAAAAATCGTCCGACAATGCTTCTTACCCTTATATTCTCGCTAACGCCTTGAATTTGAGGGCGCAAGCAGCACGTTCCTCTAACAATGAGTTCGATTGTCACACCAGCTATAGAAGCTTCATATAGCTTCATAATTAAAATTTTATCCGTCAATGAGTTCATTTTCCCAATGATTCTTCCATTGCCATACCGTCTGTGATAATGGATTTCCTTATCAATGAGATGCAAAAAATCATTTCTTATTTCAAATGGTGCAACGGATAAATGATGATATACTGGTTTTTGCGTATAGCCACTTAAGTAATTAAAAAAATTGGCCGCATCTATCCCGATGTTTCGATTGACAGTAAAAAGACTTATATCCGTATAGATCTTTGCCGTCGCATCATTGTAATTCCCAGTACCAAGATGAACAAATCGTTTAATATGCTCTCCTTCTCTTCTCACCACGAGCGTAATTTTACCATGCGTTTTTAAATGCGTCATTCCATATATCACGTGGCACCCTGCCCGCTCTAGCTCTTTAGCCCATTGCACATTATTCTCTTCATCAAACCTCGCTTTTAGTTCAACTAGTACCGTCACTTGTTTACCTTTTGCAGCCGCTCGTTTTAATGCTTTAATAACGGGAGAATCTCCGCTTACCCTGTATAACGTTTGCTTAATAGCAAGCACATTTTCATCGTCTGCTGCACAGTTAACAAAATCAAGTACCGGCTTAAACGATTCATAAGGATGGTGAAGCAAAATATCTCTTTGAATCATTTGGTCGAAAACATTTTGACCCGGGTGTAACTCTGTTATAAGCCTAGGAATAAAGGCTTTTTCAGCCAACTCTTCATGCGTAGATTTAAGTAATCTATAAAGCGAAAATAAACTGGTTAAATCCAGCTGTCCTTCGATCCCATACATATCTTCATCGTCAATTTCAAGTACTGACTTTAAATAAGCTAGTACACCCTGATCATATGGACTCTTAATCTCAAGCCGAACAGCCGCTCCCCATTTTCGCTTCTGTAACTCTTCTTCAATTTCTTTTAGTAAATCTTGAGCGTCTTCTTCGTGAATAGTCATATCTGCGTTGCGGGTAATTTGAAATTGAGAAACGGAAGAAACGCGGTATCCCTTAAACAACTTTTTAATAAAATGGGAAATCAAATCCTCTAGCAATACAAATAGACGGGTAGAATCTGACGTGGCTATTTCAATATAGCGCGTTAGCATCGAAGGTACTTGGACGATAGCTAGTCTTCCTTTTATCTCGGCAATTTGCTGCTCATCATTTAAACTTTCTGAAAGGACGACTGCTAAGTTCAAGCTTCTATTCATCAACATAGGAAACGGTCGGTAGGTATCAATAGCCATAGGAGTTAATACGGGAAAGATTTGCTCGTCAAAATACTGTTCAAGCTTATCTAGATTTGATTTTTCCAGCTTTTCAACCGTAATGATTTCCACGCCGTATTTCTGTAATTCGGGAAGAAGTGTGTGGATATACGTATCATACTGCTGCTTGACTAGATCGTGGTTTTGTTTGGAGATAGAGAATAGCTGCTGTTTAGGAGTTAAGCCTGCTTTGTTTTCAGGTTTGCTAAATCCAGCTTTCACTTGATCTTTTAATCCGGCTACCCGAATCATAAAAAACTCATCCAGATTCGAACTGAAAATCCCTAGAAATTTAAACCGCTCAAGCAAAGGGTTTTTCGTATCTACTGCTTCTTCCAGCACCCGCTTGTTAAAGGCCAGCCAGCTCAATTCACGATTATTGTAATAAGCTGAATCGGCCACTTGTATGGTTTGCTTATAAGTGCGATTACTTTCTAACATTAGCCTCACCTTCCAGGATAATGGATTTAATCTAGTTAGCTATACTGAATATTCTAACCGATCCAGCGTTATTCTAAAGCTTAGTAAATTCAAGAACAATATTTTTTTTCACTACTTTTTCTAGATGTTTTTTCTGTTTTTCAGCCTGATATTGTTCAGGACGAAAGGTTTTTGTACATAATAGTTTAATGGTAACTGTGTTTTCATCGCTTTTCATATCAATATGTTGAACAACATTTCGCTTTGTTGCATGTAAACCATCAGCTATTTTTAAAACCGCACCGAGCAGCTGAACTTTTTTTTGTTCTTCTTTTGTTAACCACTTTTTAAAAGGAGCAACATATTGCCTAAAAGAAGACTTCCCTTTATATGAAGAAACAAGTGCCAGCTTTAAACGTTCTCTATGTGAGATTCCATCTATTGTACGATTAGCAAGCACATAAAACGTATGCTGGCTGCTTGATTCCGCATCAATATACTCTCCTATATCATACACTTGCGCAGCTCTTATAAGAAGCGCTAAGTCACCCTCTTTTAAATCAACCGATCCCTGCTCCCTAAGATGCTGAAACATCATAATAGCTGTGCGCGTAAGCTGTTTGACATAATCTTTACTTACTTCAAACTCTTCCATTATTTCTTGAAAACTTTGCTGTATGACATCGGGGTACATTGGCTGGATATTAGCATCAGACGCTTCCTTAAATAACACCCCTTCTCTTAAGCCTTTGCGGCTTAAGATGAAGCGAGTCGCGTTCACTGTTTCATATAATGATTGAAATACTTCAATCGCTGGCAAAATTGTATCCGCACGATCTTTTGACAAGCGGTCTAGCTTTTGAAGATTGTGATAAGACAATGAGCCTATAGCAGATTTCACATGCAATATATCAGCTAAATTCATTTCATATTGATGCAGCCCGGCGAGAGGGCAGTGGATAAAACCTTGATGCAGTTGCACCACACTTCTTGCACTTCCTCCAATTGCTACAATCGGAACTTGACGATTTAAAAGCCACGGGACAGTATGGAAATGCCGGATCACGAAATCGCGGATTTTCACTTTTTCTTCTGCAGTGGCAATATTGCCTTTGACGAACTGCAGACGCAGAGATAAGGCACCGAATGGAAAGCTGTGGTACTTCACTAACTCTCGACTGCGAAAATACGTAACTTCCGTACTTCCCCCGCCAATGTCAATTGTAATGGCTTCTTCGATCGAAGTGGAATGAATAACTGCAACAAAGCCGTAATACGCTTCTTCATATTCAGACAATAGTTGAATAAAAAAGCCCGTTTCTTTTTTTACAAGCGCTAGAACTTCTTCTGCATTAGCCGCTTGACGGATGGTAGCTGTGGCCACACAGGTAACGTGCGGCAGCTGATGATGCTTGGTAATAACTCCAAACGTTTTAAGCGTATCAAGCAAGGTATATATTCCTTTAGCCGTTAACACTCCTTCTTTACTTAAATAATTTCGAAGCCGTGCAGCTACTTTCACGTTTTCAATTTGCTTAAACCCTCTGCCTTTTTTGTATTCATAAATAACAAGGCGTATCGTATTTGAACCTATATCAATCAGTCCATACTTATAAGTCAATGTAATTTCAACACCTTTTTCAAAATAACTTTATGCTCACAAAAGTCACTTTTACTTTTTTCAATCGTATACTGTTACAACATAGTCATATATAAAAGGAGCGAAGTTAATGAGATATATAGTAAAGCGCGGTGAAACCTGGCAAAGCGTTTCAGGTGACTACCGGATTCCGGTTGAAGACCTGTGGACGGCTAATCCTTTTACAAGCCATAGTACACTAAAGCCTGGGCAAGTAATCGTCATTCCAAACCTCCCTGATAAAGAGCTCATTCCTTACACGATCCACGTGTTCATTGCTGAAAAACAGCTTGAATTACGAAGAAATAATATCATACAAAAAGTCTATCCCATTGCAGCAGGAAAAATGCTGAGCGCAACCCCTACTGGAGACTTTGTTATCGTTAACCGGGAGCCAAATCCCGGGGGGCCTTTTGGGACAATGTGGCTAAGCTTGTCTAAAAAGTCATATGGCATTCACGGAACAAATGATCCAAGTTCTATTGGAAAAGCCGTATCCAAAGGATGCATTCGCATGTATAATGCCCAAGTAAATGAGCTGGCTCAAATTGTGCCAAATGGTACTGGTGTTTATATTCGACCTTCTCGACGAATGGCTCAATAGTTCGGGATTTTCTAATCAATGATTGTTTAACTGTGCGAGCAGCATTTTTAAAAAATAGAAAGTATGGCGTGCTGTTCCACTTTACTTGTATAAGGAAGCGTAACAAAACAAACCCTATACATAGGAAATTTCATTAATTACCAAAATACTTCTTCGTGTAATTATTTTCAAATGGGACAAGACACGCTATAATGAACGTATCAGCTTTCACCTTATAGGTTGAACAGCTGATATGATAGAAAGGGAGTGAACGTATGTCTCAAGCAAATGGACAAGGCTCTTTGACCCCGTCTGTATCTGAGATTGCACAAGCTATTTTCACTGTAAATCGTCACGCAAAAGCTGCTCCTGATCCTAAGCAGTTATATACGTTAAAGAAAATTGCATTAGATCAACTAATTTTAGAAGGAAAAGCAAAAAAAGAAGGACTTCACTTTTCGCCAAACCCTGGTAAAAGTCAACAAAAATCAGATGTACTTGTATCAGTTGGAGACTACTTTTTCCATATGCCTCCAAAGAAAGAAGACTTCAAAGAGTTATCACACCTCGGCCATTTAAACCATCAGTATCGAAATCCCAAAACGACTATGTCATTATCTTATGCGAAGCGCTTATTATCTAAATATACGGGTCATCTCGTACAGCCGGCCAAAAGCCCTGTTTCGACTCCAAGAAAACGGCAAGCACCTGTGTTTAAACCGCTGGGTAAAAGTTATTTTTAAAAAAAGTGCCTGAAGTGGAGCAATCTGCTTTCAGGCACTTTTTTGTGATCCTACAAAATATAGAGATCGATCAACTCAACAAGCTCTCCGATTTCCGGCTTACTTACTTGTCCTTCCGCTCCTACCATCTTTCCCTTGTGACGTAAATCTTCTGTGATAAGAGAAGAGAAGATAATGACTGGAAGTATAGAAAGCTGAGGATTTTCTTTCACTTTTTTAGTTAAATGATGCCCATCCATTTGCGGCATTTCTATATCTGTAATAAGCAGCTGGACTTGATCACTGATTTCCACTCCTTCATCGATCACCGAGCTTAGATAGTTCCATGCTTCCTCACCGTTCTCAAAAAATTCCGTGTTCTCATAACCTGCTTGTGCAAGAGTATCTTCAATCATTCGGTGCAGCAGCGGCGAGTCTTCAGCCACGACAATCTTTTTATTAGAGCGTTCCCTAGCCCCTAGCTTTTTTATTTTCGACTGATTAATACCCGCATCAGGGTTCACGTCAGAAATCAACTTTTCAAAGTCTAACAGCAGAATCATTTGACCGTTTAATTTTACCACTCCAGTAATCTGCGTTTCCAAACCTTGGTACAAATCTGAAGGCTTCTCAATTTCTTTCCAAGAAATACGGTGAATTTGCGTCACTGCATGGGTATGAAAGACAATTTTTTGCTGATTGAACTCTGTAACAATTAACTTATCTTTTTCCGGCGTATTTGAAGGTTCCATTTTTAACGCTTTTGCTATGTCAACGACAGGAAGAACTTCCCCTCTTAGCTCTATAATACCTTCTATGTAAGAATGCGCATTTGGAACAGGTGTAATAGATACAGGATTAATAATCTCTCTAACTTTTACTACATTGATGCCAAACCAAACATTTCCTATCTCAAATTCGACAATTTCCAGTTCGTTTGTACCACTTTCCAACAAAATTCCTTTATCTCGATTCATATCACTTACTCCTCTCATCTCACCTGCTTATCTAATAGTCCATATTTCCTATTATAGTGACCGCCTCTTATATCCGTAAAGAAAAATTTTCTTATTTTGTTATCCTTTTTCCCTAAAACATATACATAAAATATTGTTTTACGAATTAACAGAATATTATATACTATATAAAAACATGAGCTTCGATCCCTTTCGTCTCATCCTCTGCTCAGTTTTTTACTTGCTCTACTTTACTTCTCTATACTAGCTTATGAACTTGAGTCAAACGACTACTCCTATTCAAACGAGGTGTAATTTATGAACAGAGGATTACAAAAAGAAGAAACAAAAAAACGCATCCAAAAAGCAGCTATCTCTTTATTCCAACAGCAGGGATATCAAAAAACGACTGTGTCTCAAATTACCCATGAAGCGGGTGTAGCAAAGGGAACATTTTTTAATTACTTCAAAACAAAAGAAGAAGTTCTTCACTACCTTGGAATTAATTTTACAAACCGTATCTCCTATAAATTAGAACAGCTCCTTCAAACAGAAGAATCAACTGCTGCCATTGTTAAACAACTGTTTTTATTACTAGCACAATCAAACGAAGAAGCGAACCCTCACCTAATCCGTTCTTGGTTTCATATTGCTATTACTAACAGTTCCTTTCAACAATCTGAAATTCTTCAAATTGAAAAAATGCGTGCTCATTTTACAAAAGTTTTTCAAACAGGACAAGACCGAGGTGAACTTATAGTCGATATCCCTGCCGAAGAAATGGCTTCTATTGCTATACTTAATTTTTTTGGCACACTTCTCTACTGGTGTACCAACCAACCCGACTCTCCTACCCTTCAAGAAAGAATAGACAAGTCGGTTACTCTTCTATTTAGAGGGTTTCTTATTCATTCCTAAAAGCCTGTTCACAAATTTTTAACAAGAAATCGAAGATAGCTGTGGACTCTACAGCCAAAACGGTTTATACTACACAAAGTGAATGAATAATCTTAAAAGAAGGTGTTCGTAATATGAAAGGCTCCGTCATTCTTTTTAATGACGATAATGAAATGACCATTATTGAAAACGTAGAAGAAGCTGTATATCAAGATATTAAAGAACAAGAAGGCTCTGATCACTGCGTTGTAACATTGGACGATCATGAAGTTGATTTTGGCTACGTTTCCCCCGTTTATTGGCGTGAAGGCCAAATACACACTGACTAATATACAAGACCTGCATATATATGCAGGTCTTTTTATGCGCTTATTTTTTTGAATCTAGAATTGAACGTGAAGCGAGGAACCTCTGATTTCCTAACACATACCTCAGCACATTCGCACCTAAAAACAGGGTTAACAACTATATAGAAAGGGTACATTTCAAGTAATAGAAGCTGCGTTTTATTTTAAAAAAGGAGGTTTATGTTATGAGTTCTTATCGAAAAAATATGAATCACTATCCTCACTCATCTCAGTACACACCTTACCAACACTATTACGCCAAAGAAGCTGATCGTATTTTAACGACTATGAGTACAAACTTTAATAAACAGCATTTGAAATCTCTTATCGACGATGCGTTAGATAACAGAGACGAAGAACAATTTTATGAATTAACAACTGCTTATAATAAGCTATATAACACCTAACTTAAAACCACTATTTGCAAAATGCGCAAATAGTGGTTTTTTACCTATTTTCATTGTGATAAAATGAGTTGAAAATACACGGAAGGATTTGAAACCATGGAGCACTTAATCAATAAACGTGTCAAAGAAATTGAATTATCAGGAATACGTACATTTTATAATATGGTCTCACACTATCAAGATGTTTTATCCCTCACAATTGGACAACCTGACTTCTTAACACCACAACATGTAAAAGAAGCGGCAAAATCTGCAATTGATGATAACCAAACTTCTTATACCCACAATGCTGGAACGATAGAACTACGCGAGGCAGCAGCTCAATTTGTCAAAGAAAAATATGACTTGCACTATAACCCAGCTGATGAAGTTATTGTGACCATCGGAGCTAGTCAAGCAATTGATATTGCTCTTCGCACCATTTTAGAAGAAGATTCCGAAGTTATTTTACCTGGACCTGTTTACCCAGGATACGAACCGCTTATCCGGTTAAACGGCGCTAAACCTGTACATATTGATACAACCGAAACAGGATTTCGACTAACAGCGGATTTAATCCAACAACATTTGACGTCTAAAACAAGATGCGTCATCTTACCTTATCCGTCTAATCCTACAGGCGTGACGTTGTCACAGCAAGAATTAGAAGAAATTGCTGCTCTTTTAAGCGATAAAAATATTTTTGTACTATCTGATGAAATATACAGCGAGCTCGTTTTTGATAAAAAACATCAGTCCATTGCCTCCATTTCATCTATGAGAGAGAAAACAATTGTTATTAACGGCGTATCAAAGTCTCATTCCATGACAGGCTGGCGAATTGGCCTTTTATTTGCTCCTTCTTATTTAGCCAAACATGTTTTAAAAGTTCATCAATACAACGTGAGCTGTGCTTCTTCTGTCTCTCAAGCAGCTGCACTCGAGGCACTGACAGCAGGTAAAAACGATGCGGTGGATATGAAAAAAGAATACGAACAAAGACTGAATTATGTTTATGACCGACTAGTAAACATGGGATTTGACGTAGAAAAGCCGACTGGTGCTTTTTATATCTTCCCTTCTATTCAGAACTTCCACAGTAATTCATTTGATTTTGCCCTGGAGTTAGTAAAAGAAGCAGGTGTTGCACTAGTACCCGGCAGCGCTTTTTCTTCCCACGGTGAAGGATATGTACGCCTATCGTATGCGTATTCCATGAACACGCTGCGTCAAGCTTGTGATCGAATTGAAGCTTATCTTACATCTCGTCAATCACGTTAAGCCGATAAGAAGAAGTGTATGCATTTTTTTGGTGAGTGACAGCACATAAGAGCGGGTATACTAAAAGCATATAAATTGACTTCAATAGTGTATCATTATAAAATGTGCATCGATTCACTAAAGAAATACATACTTTTAACGGAGGTTTTTATTATGACAAAAGATTTTTTTGATGTGGTAAATGAACGTACATCGATTCGAGAATATGATTCTTCAGCTAAATTAAGCAAAGAAGAATTAACGGAACTTTTAGAAGCAACAGTGAAGTCACCATCAGCTTGGAACTTACAGCACTGGCATTTCGTTGTTATTACAGACCAAGATGCGAAAGAACGTCTACTTCCAATTGCTTACAACCAAAAACAAATTACAGAAGCAGGCGCTGTAGTAGCTGTCTTAGGCGATTTAGAAGCCAATAAAAATGTAGATGACGTGTACAACCCACTAGTCGAAGCAGGTCACATGACAGAAGACGTAAAAAATATCTTGTCAGGACAAATTAATGGCGCTTATAAAAACGGTGCTTTTGCCCGCGATGCAGCGTTTACGAATGCTTCTCTTGCATCTATGACATTCATGCTTGCAGCAAAAGCAAAAGGATTAGACACTTGCTCAATGGGCGGATTTAACGCTCAAAAATTTGTAGAAGAATTTAAGATTGAGGATCGATACATTCCGGTTATGCTTATCTCAGTTGGAAAAGCGGCTAAAGAAGCACACGCTAGCGATCGTTTACCATTAGATCAAGTTACAACTTGGATTTAACAAAAAACCCTGCAGCTGCAGGGTTTTTCTATGTAACTAAATGGATTTCACCATGCCTCCGTCGATTAGAAATGACTGGCCTGTCATATATGAATTCGCTCCCGAGACAAAGAAAGCAACGGCTTTAGCAAACTCTTCAGGCTGACCGTAGCGCTTAAGAGGAACTTGGTTTCTCATCTCTTCTTCAATTTCTGAAACGTCTACTCCCAATTTTTCAGCACGAATGGTATCTAGCTCTTTCACTCGGTCTGTTGCAATTCTTCCTGGCGCAACCGTGTTAATTAAGATACCGTCCTCTGCTAGTTCTGAAGCAAGTGTTTTGGTAAGTCCCACGATTCCGGTACGGAATGTATTGGATAAAATCAGCCCAGCAATTGGCTCTTTAATGGAAGAAGAAGCAATATTGACAATACGCCCTCCGCTCTTTTTCATAACGGGCACTACCTCACGAATGATACGAATATAGCTGAGGAGATTTAACTCAAATGCATGCTTCCAATCCTCATCTGTTAACGAAAGGAAGCTTCCTGCTTTAGGACCTCCTGTATTATTAATTAAAATATCAATGGTTCCAAACGTATCTACTGTATATTGAATAACATCTTGAATGTCTTGAGTTTTCGTGACATCTGCCGTTTTATGTAACACTTGTCCGCTTCCAAGATATGAAATCTCTTCCGCTACTTGGGCTAGTTTCTCTTCTGAACGACTTGCAATCATAACGTTTGCGCCTTCTTCTGCGAGCCTGGCAGCAATCGCTTTGCCAAGCCCTTGGCTGGCCGCAAATACAAGCGCTGTTTTTCCTTTTAATTCAACATCCATTTCTTTCACCTCGTCTAATAGTTCGAATCTTTTTAACTTTATCACGTTCTCGTTAAATTCTTCAATAAATATGAAATAATTTCTTTTTTCCATATGGTATACTTAATTATCTGAAAATTATTTCTTAAAGGAGGCAAAAAAGCAGTGTATAAAAAGCAATGCTTTGTCTTTCATCAAAATAAGCCTGTAACATGTACGGTACGATCATATACATCAAATGACTTCGATGAGTTGATTCGGATTCAAGAAGAAAGTTTTCCCGCTCCTTTCCCTTCTGAATTATTATGGAGCAAAGATCAGTTAAATAACCATGTTTCCCTTTTTCCGGATGGAGCGCTATGCGTGGAGATAGACGGGACAATATGCGGATCTATCACAAGCGCGATTGTTTCAGTGGAAGGAAATGCGGCTCACACATGGGATGAAGTAACAGGAAGCGGATATATTCATACGCACGACCCTTCTGGTAATACGCTTTATGTAGTGGACGTATGCGTCACTCCTTCACATCGATCGATGGGGCTTGGGAAGCTGCTTTTGCAGTCTTTATATGAAGTTGTGATTCATTACAAGTTAGAAAGGCTGCTCGGCGGGTGCCGCATCCCTGGATACGCATCAGTGTCTTCCTTGTACACGCCCGTTGAATACATGAACCTTGTATCAGCCGGAACTCTCTACGACCCGGTTATGACCTTTTTAATGCGCTGTGGCAGAACGCCTATTGGTCTCGCAGCAAACTATATTGAAGATGAAGATTCACACAACTACGCCGTACTAATGGAATGGAAAAATCCATTTTATACGGCTATTCAAAAAGCACGCAGCTGATCAGCTGCGTGCTTTTTAGATTATTGAACTTCTTCAATGCTCCACTCTAGTTCTTTATGAGTGAGAACAAGATGCGCCTGCAATTTACTCATCTCTTTGTGCTCAAACCGATCATTATACATTTCATTCATGTCGTCAAAATCACCGATTGTATACAAAGGAATTTTAATATCTCTACGGGATTGCACCATGTGTTCAAAATCAATAAACAAACCGTCATTCGTTAAAGTAAGAAGCGTATTTGCTAAAACGAGCGGCAATATTGGATATTCTAACTTCTTCCTTCTAAATACAAATCTTTTTTGCTTAATTGCTGACATTTTTAACGGAATGATTCGGCTTAAAATATGCTTCATATCATACACGTCTCGAAAATAGATTTTGTTATAAAATCCATCATCATGAGCTAAATAAACAAATTGATTACCGAGTTTATTATTAAATGGCGAATTGAGCGGTTTTTTTAAATGACCTAAATACAGCAGCGCTGCAATATCTTGAGGTTCTAACAAATCCAACGAAGATATATCCTCAAAATCAATCCAACAAAAATCGCCATAATTATAAACATCATCCTCTGCTAAAAGATGAATTTGTTCTTCTTCTACGTAGTCCATATGGGTTTGGTAATGGTAATCACTGTCTTCAAAACCGTGCTTTAACAATAATATATTTGCAAGCGGCGTAGGAAGGGAATGATAAAACTCTTTAAATTCAATTCCATATGTAATAAAGCATTTTTTATTTACATGGCCATTAATATAAACGATATCTCTTATTTCATCTGCTTTACTCAACCGTTCTAACCACCTTATTGATTGATTCTGTGATCGATATGTAACCGTTCTACTGATTTATATATTATACTTCTAAAATAAACAATGTGTAAATATATATTGTTGGCAATTTCTTTCGTATTCACTACCTCTTCTACTGATCATTTCAATTGATAGAAAAGAAAGGTATAGAGCTGTTTGTGAATGTGGTAGAATGTGTGTATCTTATTATTTAGCATGTATGAACACGGAGGTATACAAAATGGATGTTCGCCATTTGCATTACTTAACAGAAGTGGCTAAACATAAAAATTTCACAAGAGCTTCTGAAGCGCTACATATTTCTCAACCTTCTCTCAGTAAAATGGTTAAATCATTAGAAGAAGAACTCGGCACACCTTTGTTTGATCGCGCTGGCAAACAAGTTCAGCTTACCGATGCAGGAATGATCGTGTACGAGCAAGCTGAAAGCATTTTATCTTCTCTCCGAGATTTATCGGATTCTCTCTATGATTTAATGCATTTAAAAAGAGGAACCATTAAAATAGGCATTCCCCCTATTATTGGTACATTGTTTTTTCCTACTATTATTAAAGCATTTCGAGAGCAATACCCTGAGATTCATATTCAATTAGTGGAATATGGCGCTAAAAGAATGCAAAAATTTGTGGAACAAGGAGAAGTAGACGTGGGCGTAGTTTTACTTCCAGTGGATGAAAACATGTTTTTTACGACTCCTTTAGCTCGAGAAACGCTGCAGCTTGTTGTCCATAAATCTCATCCGTTGGCTCAGCATTCTACGATTTCATTAAAAGAGTTAAAAGACGAAACGCTTATTTCCTTTCATGAAGACTTCACCATGCATGAAATGGTCTATAACGAATGTTTAAAAAATGGATTTACACCTAATATTGCTTTTAAAAGCTCTCAGTGGGACTTCATTGGAGAGCTGGTAGCTGCTAATCTCGGCATTGCTCTTTTCCCTTATTCATTATGTGAAAAGCTTGATTTGGAGCATATGAAAGTAATTAATCTAGAGAATGCTATTCCATGGGAAATTGCTTTAATCGTTAAAAAAGATCGATATATCTCTTATGCTACACAGGCTTTTATTGATTATATTAAAAGTACAGTTTAACAAAGCTGAGACAAAAGTAGTTTAATTAAAAATCCGAACGAGTTTGATTCTTGATGGAGAATCAAACTCGTTCGGATTTTTTTCATGATGGCGGTGAACGTAGGTTTCATATATGTAGCGGCTTTTAGCTGCTGATTGGAGAGCAAGACGAAGACTCCTGCGGGAAAAGCTGAATAGGTAAGACCCCGCGGGAGCGGAAGCGACGAGGAGGCGCAGCGGCCGCCCGCGGAAAGCGAAGACTAGCACGGAAATCAACAGCGGTGTAACAAGTCATTCATACTAAATCATTTATCCCATTGGTTCGTCTTTAGATTGAATTGATGTAGGCATGTCTCAATCTCTTTTTTTGATTGCCTTTTATTAAATAATTAGACCTTATATTTCACAAACTCTTTTTTGAAAAGGTTACCAACGCATTTGTAAAGAGATTTCTTTTAGCTATAACTAAAAAGAATAGTTATCATAGTTATTATATATTTCATATTATAGTCGTTTTTTTGTAAGATAAGTGTGTAGCATTCATTTACTTAAGTTGTATCCCCATTTGCAAAATCCAAATAGTTTCTCTTTTCCCATGATGGAGTCGTCTTTTCAGCATAGACGACTCCATTATTGTCTCAATAAACTAGGAATGAATGAATAAAAACATAAATAAAGGAGGCTAATCATGAAACTGATTATGGTGATTTTACAGATTTTATTACTAACGGCTCTGTTTTTAATAGGAGAAAGTATTTCACAGTGGTTTGACCTCCCAGTGCCAGGTAGTATCATCGGATTTTTCTTACTGTTTTTCTTACTGTACTTTAAAGTAATTAAATTAAGCTGGGTTGAACAAGGTGGAACACTGTTAGTGGGAGAACTATTATTATTTTTCATACCAGCCGTCGTTGGACTCATCAATTATGGAGATGTATTGATGCATTTTGGAATCCAGATTGTGATTATTATCACAATCAGTACGATTATTGTGATGTCTATAACGGGAATCATTGCAGAACATATTTCAAGAAGAAAGGAAGGTTCGCTAAAATGACATTACTTACATGGATTGCTCTTCCGCTTACACTGCTCGTTTATGTCGGCACAAAAGTGCTCTATAAAAAATATAAGTCTATGCTAGTTTCCCCTATTTTACTAGCCCCCATTCTTTTAATTGGCATCTTATTAGTAACGAATGGCTCTTATGATCATTATAAGCAAGGTGCCAGTGCTATTAGCTTTATGCTTGGACCAGCAACCGTTGCTTTTGCTGTTCCTATGTTTAAGTATTTTGATTTACTCAAAAAACATCGTGTTGAAATCAGCTTAAGCGTAGGGCTCGGCACGTTTGCTGCCATGATATCTTCCATGCTGTTAGCATTAGTGTTTCATTTACAATCAACGCTGGTTCATAGCTTAATTCCAAGATCGGTTACGATTCCTATTGCTGTTAATGTATCTCAGACGCTAGGAGGAGATCCGAATATTACCATTATGTTTGTGATTATAACCGGTGTAGTAGGATGTATGGTCGCTCCAAAACTGATTAAGCTCCTCGCACTTCACTCTTCTCTAGCAAGAGGTCTTCTTTTAGGAGTAGCTTCTCATGGGACAGGTACAGCAAGAGCTTTTGAATTTGGAAAAATTGAAGGTACTTTTTCTAGCCTTGGCATGATCGTAGCAGCACTTCTTACAATGCTGTTCGCGAATATGCTTCTGCCTACTATTTTCGCTTAAAAGATAAAAAAGGTGTGATCATATATGATCACACCTTTTTATTATCCAATATGAAAAGTTGATTTTACGAACTCAATAACTTCTTCCGTAGAAGACATTGATAGAATTGTATCTAAATGAGGTTCGATATCAGCTTTTGATAATTGACGGATTTGAGAACGAGCTTTCAGAATAGATGTTGCACTCATTGAGAATTCATCTAAGCCTAAGCCTAAAAGAATTGGAATTGCAATCTCATCTCCTGCCATCTCTCCGCACATGCCTACCCACTTACCTTCTTTGTGAGCCGCTTTGATTACCATATTCACTAAGCGAAGAATCGCTGGGTTATACGGTTGATATAAATAAGACACGCGCTCATTCATGCGGTCAGCAGCAAGCGTGTATTGAATTAAATCGTTTGTTCCGATAGAGAAGAAATCTACTTCTTTAGCAAATAAATCTGCGATTACCGCTGAAGAAGGAATCTCTACCATCATCCCTACTTCGATGTCTTCCGAAACTTGCACGCCTTCTTGTTGAAGTTTGGCTTTTTCTTCTAAAAGAATAGCTTTTGCTTGACGGAACTCATCAACAGTAGCAATCATAGGAAACATAATTTTCAGATTACCGTATACGCTTGCACGTAGAAGCGCACGAAGCTGTGTACGGAACATGTCTTGCATCTCTAGACATAAGCGAATGGCACGGAATCCTAAGAATGGGTTCATTTCTTTTGGTAGATTTAAATAAGGAAGCTCTTTGTCTCCACCAATGTCAAGAGTACGAACAACCACTGGTTTGCCTTCCATACGTTCAAGAACTGTTTTATAAGAAGTAAACTGCTCTTCTTCTGTCGGAAGCTCTTCGCGGCCCATATATAAGAATTCTGTACGATAAAGGCCAACGCCTTCGCCGCCGTTTTCTAATACGCCTTTTACATCTTCTGGTGTACCAATGTTAGCTGCAAGTTCAACGTGATGATCATCAGCTGAAACCGTTTTTTCATTTACAAGCTTAGCCCATTCAGCTTTTTGTTCTGCATACTCAGCGGCTTTTTTCTCGTAAGCTTTTACTGTTTCTTCGCTTGGATCAACGATAACTTCGCCATCTAAACCATCAACAATTACTAATACGCCGTTTTGAATGTCTTCCATAACTGTTTTTGTACCTACAACAGCTGGAATCTCCATTGAACGCGCCATAATTGCTGAGTGAGAAGTACGTCCGCCAATATCTGTTGTAAATCCTTTTACGAACTTACGATTTAACTGTGCTGTATCAGACGGCGTTAAATCTTCTGCGATAATGACAACTTCTTCTGAGATTAAGCTTGGATTTGAAACGTTTACACCTAAAAGATGAGCTAATACACGCTTTGTTACGTCACGGATATCAGCAGCACGTTCTTTCATATATTCATTGTCCATTGACTCAAACATATTAATAAACATTGCCGCTACTTCATCAAGTGCATGTTCAGCGTTTACATTTTCATTTGTAATTTTATCTTTAATTGGATTAATAAGTTCAGGATCGCTTAGAACTAATAAGTGAGCTTCAAAGATTTCTGCTTTGTCATCTCCAAGTTCTTTACGAGCGTGCTCTCTGATAATTTCAAGTTCTGATTTTGACGTTTCTAGGGCAGCTTCTAGACGCGCTACTTCTGCTTCAACTTCAGTTACTGATTTTTTTTCAACGGTTAATTCTGGATTTTCTAGACGAAATGCTTTAGCAATAGCAATGCCGCTAGAAGCGGCAATGCCTTGAATTTCCTTTGTCATTATTCGCCTAATCCTTCTTTGCTCATTGTATCTTCAAGAGCAGCAAGTGCATCTGCTTCGTCAGAACCTTCTGCAGAGATAGTGATTGTAGCGCCTTTTTGAATACCTAAAGACATAACGCCCATGA
This sequence comes from Priestia megaterium, assembly GCF_023824195.1. Taxonomy (NCBI): domain Bacteria; kingdom Bacillati; phylum Bacillota; class Bacilli; order Caryophanales; family Bacillaceae; genus Priestia; species Priestia megaterium. The sequence continues at coordinate 1,291,287 of NZ_CP085442.1, read as the reverse complement.
TTGATTTTAAGTTTACAGTTTTACCGTTGAATTCTAAGTTGATATCAGAATCAAATTTGCTTGCTGCTTGTACTAAAGTTGTTGCTGGACGTGCGTGAATTCCTGAGTCTGCTGTTACTGTAAATGTTTTTTGTGCCATGTTAAATCAATCTCCTTTTTACTTTGAAATGTTAATAATATTTGCTTCTTGTTGAGAAACTTGGCCCTGCTTTAAGATATCAATTTTTTCATCAGCTTGTAAATTCGTGAAAATGATCGGCGTAATCGTCGATGGCGCATTTTCTTTTACAAAGTCTAAATCAATTTTCAATAGAGGCTGTCCTTTTTTCACTTCATCGCCTTGGGCAACTAAAGCTTCAAAACCTTCGCCTTTTAAATTAACTGTATCAATACCAACGTGAATTAAAACTTCACGTCCAGTCGTTGATTCAATACCTAAAGCATGTTTCGTCGGGAATAAGTTTACTATTTTTCCGTCCACTGGTGCAACTACTGTGCCTGTTTTCGGAATAATTGCAAAACCGTCACCCATTAATTTTTGTGAAAATACCTGATCTGGTACTTCCGATAAAGGTACCAATTCTCCCTCAATCGGTGAAACAATATCATTACCATTATCGCTTCCTACTTCAGATGTTGCAACAGGTTTTTCAATTGTTTTTGTCTCTTCTTTTGTGACAACCGGTGTTTTGCCATTCATAATGTCTTGAATTTGACCTTTTAACGTGTCAGATTTCGGACCGAAAATAGCTTGAATATTGTTACCAACTTCAAGAACACCAGCTGCTCCAAGTTTTTTCAAGCGGTTTTTATCAACGTTACCTACATCATCTACTGATACACGCAAACGCGTAATACAAGCATCTAAATGTGTAATGTTTTCTTTACCGCCAAGTGCAGCTAAAACATTTGTTGGAAGCTCTGCTGCTTCTACTTTTACATCTTCTTCTCCCTCTTCTTTATCTTCACGACCCGGTGTTTTTAAGTTAAATTTACGGATTGCAAAGCGGAAACCGAAGTAGTAAATAACTGCTAATACTAAACCTACTGGAATAACTAGCCACCATGCTGTGCGGTTTTGCATAACTCCAAATAGAACGTAATCGATAACCCCACCTGAGAATGTCATACCGATTTTAACATGTAATAACTGCATAACCATAAATGATAAACCAGCAAATACTGCGTGAATTGCAAATAGTACTGGCGCTACGAATAAGAACGAGAACTCAAGGGGCTCTGTAATACCCGTTAAGAATGATGTTAAAGCAGCTGAACCCATGATACCAGCTACATATTTTTTGTTTTCAGGACGAGCTTCGTGATAAATCGCAAGAGCTGCTGCTGGCAATCCGAACATCATGAACGGGAATTTACCAACTTGGAATGTTCCTGCTGTTAAAGGCACGCCATCTGCTAATTGAGCAAAGAAAATCTTTTGGTCACCGTGGATATGTTGACCTGCTTTATTAACGTAATCACCAAACTCAAACCAGAACGGAGAGTAGAATATGTGATGAAGTCCAAATGGAATTAATGAACGTTCAATCAACCCAAATACAAACGCTGATAAAGTTGGGTTTGCATCAATCATGTTAGTAGAGAAAGCATTTAATCCGCTTTGAATTGGCGGCCAAATGAAAATCATAATAACACCTAAAATAATTGAAAATACCCCAGTAATGATTGGTACAAATCGTTTTCCTGCAAAGAACCCTAAATAAGATGGTAATTCAATGTTGAAATAACGATTATACATGGATGAAGCTAAAATACCTACTATGATACCCCCGAATACACCTGTAGCTAACGTAGGAATTCCTAAGATGCTAGTGTAAGCTGGATTGGCACCCATTTTGTCAGGATCTAGTTGTCCTGTAGCAACTAAGATTGTGCTCATCGTTTTGTTCATAATTAAGTAGCCTACGATTGCAGCAATACCTGCTACACCGTCACCACCGGCTAAACCAACGGCAACACCAACGGCAAACAATAGCGATAAGTTGTCAAATACAATTTGACCCGCTTGCGACAAAACATTTGAAACCAATTGAACCCAGTCAGCACCAAGTGCCGGTACTGCATCCAACAATGTAGGGTTTTGAAGCGCTGTCCCTACTCCAAGTAAAATCCCTGCTGCCGGTAAAATCGCAACCGGTAACATAAGCGCTTTTCCGACTTTTTGTAATACTCCAAAAAGTTTTTTAAACATGGCGCTTACCTCCTTTTATATATTTAGTGTGCAACAAGCTATTTATTTGATACGTGAATCATTAACGCGCTTTCATAAAACGCTTTCTTTAACTAGAAAACTCATTACATCTCCTGGTGTCCTGAGGCGAAGTCTTCAATGATTGCGCTTTCTTATAACAAAAAAGGCATGAGGAAAAAGAAACGACAAATGGATACAGTCATCCAATTATACATCGCTTCATTTCTCACTCATGCCTGATCGTATCAGTAACACGTATTGAAATGATTTTATAAATCCGTTTTTGTTATAAGTCGCTGCAGATGCATCGTTAAGTAAACTGCTTCTGCTTCATACACAGGTAAATGTAACGCTTGCTGCATTACTTTTATCACTTTCCAAGACACATTGTAACACAGTGGATATTCTTCTTTCAATAGCAAAGCAATTTTTTTTGGCTCTTCTATTTTTTCTCCTGTTTTTACTCGATCAATAGCAAAATGCAAATGACGAATCAATCTCATATAGTGCACAGATTCTTTGTCTACCTGCAGATGAAGCGATTCTTCAATCACATTAATAATCGTTTGAATAAGCTGCGAGTCTTGATTCACTTCTAGCAGGTTTTTTTCAGTCAGCGCACTATGGATATGAAGCGCAATAAAACCAATCTCTCCTACTGGAAGCTGCACGCCTATTTTGCGACTAATAATTTCTACCACTTCAGATGCGATCGTATATTCCTCTGGATATAAAGCTTTTGTTTCAAGTAAAAATGGATTTTTAAGACCCATCCCCTGCTGAAAACGTTTTATTGCAAAGGCGATATGATCTGTCAATGAAATGTGTATATGTTCATTCAAAGGAATATTAACGCGTTTTTGAATATGCGTTACAATATCATTCATCATTTCAATTACATCTTCATCCACCTGAGCTAAAAGCTGCTTGTACTGTTCTTGCTCTTCTTCACTCTTTAACAAAAACATTTTTTCCACGGCTTTTGCATCGATTTCATCGCCTTTTTTCTTGTTGAACCCTATCCCTTTCCCAATTAGCACAACTTCATCATAGGTAAGGTGTTTAGCAATTAATACATTATTATTAAGTACCTTTTCTACAAAAAAGGACTCTTTCACGAATCCTTCACTCCCCTGTTTCGGCTTTCTATTATTTGCTTTCCTATCTTACAAATAATACACATAACCGTCAATTCATTTTTCTTTGTTTCAAATATTATTGAACTAAACTATTTGAGTTACGTATTATCTTAGTAGTTCTTCGCTGGAAACGCAACGTCTTTTTTGCTCGTCCCATAACAATTTTTCATAATAAAGTTTTGAAGCATAACGCTCAGAATTAATACACCTGCTTGTAAAAGCGTAAAAAGAACAAGTGAAGTGGTAATAGATACCAGCAAAACCCCATAGTGAATCAGCAAAATATCTACTATACGCAGCCCCGCTATAATCATTCCAGCTCCAATAAAAAATTCTTGGGCTATACTCCAAACGAGGAGAATCGTAACAATACAAACGTAAATCATCGTTGCATTTACGGAATCATGAGTAGCCGACGCAAACCATCCCGTATAAAACCAATTGTTATGAAAATATGCTAACAGCATAAACATAATAGTAGAAGTAATAGCGAGCATTCCGAGAAAAAATGTAGCGTAATGCACAAATGTCATATAACGTTCTGTTAGCCATACATACCAAACCTTTGAAATACTAAAGCCTATAGTCATTAAAACGCCTGTATAAATTGTTTTCCACCAGTGATGTGTATAAATATCCCAGTGTAAAAATAATTCTTCAATCCCCATAAACATAGATGAAATGAATAAAATATAGCGAAATTTTAATTGATAAGCAGCTACCACCATAGCCATGATTGGAAAAGCAAACGCTTGAGAAGTTAAGGACCCAAACAAATTATCAAAATATTCATTGGTCATAAAATCAGGATCGTAATCGTAACTTTCAAACAACACAAATACAACATACTCTAGTACATAAGCCATTCCAATGATAAAAAAAAGCAAAACGACTAGCTTTTTATCTTTTTTACGTATGAATACTGTAAGCAAAACGGCTGTGCTGATAATAATCAATGCAAAAAAAGCAGTATAATGAGGCATAGAAGTCTCCCTTTTACGACCTAATTATTACTTAGAGTAAGACGTTTTAGCTAAATTATACATGGCTAGCTTCTATTTAAAAGAGCTTAAGACATAACTACATCAATCCAATCTAAAGGCGAACAAACGGGATACATGAGATAGTATAGATCGCTTGCTACACTGCAGTTGATTTCCGTGCAAGGCTTCGCTTTCCGCGGGCGGCCGCTGAGCCTCCTCGTCGCTTACGCTTCTGCGGGTCACACTTCTTCCGCTTTTCCCGCAGGAGTCTTTGCCTTACCTTTTAAACTACAGGTAGAAGCGACTACATACATGCAACCTACGTTCACTCTACCAATGAAAAAATCCGAACGATTCATCGTTCGGACCTTCCTTCAACTAACATACTTTTGTTTCAGCCTCTTTTAACTCTTCAGCTTATAAAAACTGGAATGGTATCTATTATCCTTCAATCATTTTTGAAAGGTTAGCCATTTCGATAGCTGATGCTGCAGCTTCCCATCCTTTATTTCCTGCTTTTGTTCCTGCACGTTCAATTGCTTGCTCAATTGTTTCAGTTGTTAATACACCAAAGATAATTGGCACGCCTGTTTGTAAGCTTTGAGACGCAACGCCTTTTGCTACTTCATTACATACAAAATCAAAGTGTGGAGTAGCTCCTCGAATAACCGTTCCTAGCGTAATAACTGCATCATATTTTTTAGATTCAGCTAATTTTTTGGCGATTAATGGGATTTCATAAGCGCCCGGCACCCAAGCCACGTCTACATCTTCATCAGCTACGCCGTGACGTTTGAGCGCATCTTCTGCTCCACTAAGTAAACGGCCTGTAATAAATTCATTAAAACGCCCTACCACGATTCCGATTTTTAATCCTGTGCCTACTAAATTTCCTTCATATAAATGATTCATCTTTTGTTCCTCCTGCTAGTATTAATATATAGTTATTTACATTTCTTTTCATGAATTAGCTTCATTTGTTATAACGAAAAAAAGTGTAAAATTATAAATGTAATAAATGACCTAATTTTTTAGCTTTTGTATCTAAGTATTTTTTATTGGCATCCACTGCGGGCATTTGAAGAGGCACTCGCTCGACCACTTCAAGGTCGTAGCCTTTTAGCCCAGTAATTTTACGAGGGTTATTCGTTAAAAGCTTCATTTGTTTGACTCCAAGGTCTTTTAAGATTTGAGCACCGATTCCATACTCTCGTAAATCTGCAGCAAACCCGAGTTTTTCATTCGCTTCTACGGTATCGTATCCTTCTTCCTGCAGCTTATATGCTCTTAGCTTATTTAGTAAACCAATACCTCTGCCCTCTTGACGCATATACAGCAGAATGCCGCGTCCTTCTTCTTCAATTTGCGTAAGAGCTGCGTGAAGCTGAGGACCGCAGTCGCAGCGTTCAGAACCAAACACATCTCCAGTCAAACACTCAGAGTGAACGCGAACGAGAACGGGGCTATTATGATCAATATCACCTTTGATAAGAGCCACATGTTCTTTATTATCAAGTTTATTTGTATATCCTACAGCTTTAAACTCACCAAATGCCGTAGGTAAGCTCACTTCTACTTCACGGCTAATAAGCTGGTCATGTTTGCGGCGGTAGGCAATCAAATCTTTTATCGTAATCATTTTTAAATCAAATTGCTCTGCAATTTTTGTTAAATCCGGTACGCGTGCCATTGTTCCATCTTCATTCATAATTTCGCAAATAACACCCGCAGGCTTTCCTCCTGCTAATACTGCTAAATCAACAGCAGCCTCTGTATGACCTGCACGCTGCAGAACGCCCCCGTCTTTTGCAATCAATGGGAAAATATGTCCCGGGCGTTGAAAATCACTTGCTATCGTCGCTTCATTTACAAGAGCCATAACGGTAGCAGAACGTTCGTATGCACTGATACCTGTTGTACTTGAAATATGATCAATACTTACTGTAAATGCTGTTCCATGTACATCCGTATTGTTCGCTACCATCGGGTGAAGATTCAATTTATGCGCAATTTCTTCATTAACAGGTGTACAAATTAATCCTCTTCCATGAGTAGCCATAAAGTTAATAACCTCAGGCGTCGTTTTTTCGGCTAATGCAATAAAATCTCCTTCATTTTCTCGATCTTCATCATCGCATACAATAACCACTTTTCCCTTTTTTAACTCTTCAATGGCTTCTTCTACTTTATGAAACATCTCTTTCACCTCACTGTTAATTTGTAAAACCATGCTGCTGCAACAAATCCTTCATGTTACCTGAACGTTTCGAGGCGCCAGGAGTTGACTTATTCGTCATCATCTGATGCATATATTTAGCTAACATATCGCATTCAATATTCACCTTGTCTCCTCGCTGTTTGTCTCCCACGACTGTGTGAAGCACCGTATGAGGAATAAGAGAAATAGTAAATGATTGGTTGCTGACATCAAAAATAGTAAGACTTGTTCCGTCTACGGAAACAGATCCTTTTAACATCATAAATTCACGAAGTTCAGGGTCGACTTGAATTTCATAATAAAAGGCATTTCCTTTACGTGTTTTGCTTACAATGGTTCCAATTCCATCAACGTGTCCGCTAACGAAATGCCCTCCAAACCGGCCATTTGCAGCCATCGCCCGCTCTAAGTTAACACGTGATCCAACGGTTAGAAGCTGAAGGGTACTTGCTTTAATGGTCTCCGGCATGACATCGACCGTAAATTCATTTTGAGAGTAAGCCGTTACGGTTAAACAAACGCCGTTAACTGAAATACTGTCCCCTAAGTTCACATCTTCTAACACGGTCTTCGCATCAATCGTAAGAACAATTGCTTCTGTGGCCTTTTGAATACGTTTTATTTTTCCAATTTCTTCAATAATACCTGTGAACATTTTCTTCACCTGCTTTGGCGCTATTCCAACTTCTTATGCCGTTTTGAAATAGCAGCTGCTTTTTTTTCATATTTATCTTTCCCCCAACCACTGAAAATAAAAAAGCCCCTTGAACAAATGTCCAAGGGGTCGGCTGAGCTGAATCAGTTTTATCTATGCAAAATTCCGCTAATTGTATACGAAATAAACAGTCATGTTTAGTGTATGAAAACAAGGGTAGCTTTAAAAAAGGCAAACGTGTCCCTTATTAATACAACACAAAAAAACAACTGTGCTTCCTGATCCTTCTCCCATCCAGACTTTTACTGTCGGCTCTAGATTTTAACTAGATCCACCGCTAACATACATCGTATGAAAACGGGTCACGGGCTTAAAAGCATACGCTTTATCACCGCCGGTTGGGACTTACACCCGACCCCGAAGGATAATATATTCGACTGCTATAGTCTTATTTGTTTTTCATTATAGCAAAGTAAAATCAACTTGTCACATCATTTAACTTCGTTTTTTTACATCTGTTCTTTAAAATCCAGCTTTTAGCTTTTTTTTTCTTTTTTAATACATAGCATCCATACAAAAGCTAGTCCAATATAGCCAAATATCGGATACAAAAACTCAAGAAGCTGGGCATATCCGAATTGCCCAATAATAAAGCAAGCCAAGATAATAAACGCAAAAGCTTGTTTGTCATTCAGGGGAAGAAATGACTGAAGCTGCTTAGCGATTCCAAATACATTTCCAATCAATGTAGTAAAAATCTCGCCTAACACAACTACCGTAAATAAAACATTCACCCACGCTGAGATATTTTTAACAACGGCACTCATCGGAATATCAAGTTGAAATGAATAAGGCAAATTGGAAAGGGCAAGATGAGTAGAAACAAGCATAAACGTAAGTACACACCCTCCTATTACGGCCCCTTTTTTAATCACGCTCCTATCTTTCACGGAGCTTCCTAATGGAACCAAAACGGCCTGAGCCAAAGCTAGATTTAGGGAAATATATAAAAAGGGACTAACTGCCCACTTCCACTGTGTGACGAGCGTTAAATCCGGCTTCGTTTGAATAAGTGAGAAATAGCTGATATTTGGCACAAAGATGATAAAAGCAAATGAAAGCATCATCGGCACAACAAGAGAATTAACCATTAAAATACCGTTAATTCCTCTTGCGATAAATATATAAGTTAAAACAATTGTAAACATCATCCCAACAGGAGGCCACATCCCGAACTGTTCTTTTCCTATTGCCCCCGTACTCGCTAGCATGACTGAAGTTACTCCAAATAAAATGACAATCATTACACCGTTTACCGCTTTTCCAAGCACATCACCAAATAAATATGTATTAAGCTGCTGATAAGAAGAAGCCCCAATTGCGTGCGAAAGCAGCATCATTTTCGAACCTAGCCAAATAAAAAACAAGCCGCTGACCAAAATTCCAACCATTCCAAGTTCCCCGTACTGTGTAAAAAATTGAACGATTTCCTTGCCTGTTGCAAAACCGGCTCCTACAACGGTGCCTACATACGTAGCAGCAACCTGCAGCGTGAGTTTCCACCTTTTCATGCCCATCACCCTTCTATCCTTCATAGTTCACTATATGTAGGAACGATTAAAAAAAGACGAGCCTTTTTACGTGTAAATCTACGCATATCCCAACGCTTGTGCCTTTTCATTTATTTTTTATTTTTCATTTTACCTTTTCTTTTTATATTTCTCCCAAAAAACTCCTTAACCCTTAACATAACAGTCATTTTCAAACAAAATATACGGATATTTTCCCTTTAGCTTTTAAATTCCCCTCAATATTTGCTGGAAATTCACAATTTACTGTTGTATAATTTCTAAAAATCAGATAAATTATTAAATAAGTATTCTTTCTATTTAAAAAAATATGTTTCAATTATATACAATTGATTCTTATCATGAGAGGTGGAGGGACTGGCCCTTTGAAACCTCAGCAACCAGTCGTTAGAGACATGGTGCTAAATCCAGCAAGCAATTTATTGCTTGGAAGATAAGAAGGCGAAAAAAGTCTTCTTCTTAAGAAGACTTTTTCTATTTTATCGGCATATTGCATAATACGAATCACTCGTGAAATAGAAGCGGAACAATTTAAGGAGGTTTTGACATGGGGTTACTTGAAGATTTAAAGTCTAAAATTTTAATTGGGGATGGTGCCACTGGTACCCTCCTTTACTCACACGGTATTGACAGCTGCTTTGAAGAACTAAACATCACCAAACCAGAAGAGGTTGCTCGTATACACAGAGCCTATGTAGAAGCTGGTGCAAACGTTATTCAAACAAATACGTACGCTGCTAATTATCAAAAACTTGCCCGTTATGGATTAGAAGATTCAGTCAAAGACATCAATATTGCTGGTGTAAAATTAGCGAAACAAGCTGCAAAAGATCAGGCTTACGTGGTTGGTACACTCGGCGGAATTCGTTCTTTCCAAAAAAACGCTATTAGTTTAGAAGAGGTTAAGCGAAGCATTCGTGAACAAATGTTTTGGCTTTTAAATGAAGGCGTGGATGGCCTTTTATTTGAAACATACTATGATTTCGAAGAATTAAAGACCGTTCTTACACTGGCAAGAAAAGAAACGGATAAGCCTATTATTACCCACGTTTCCCTGCATGATATTGGCGTACTGCAAGATGGCCGCCCTTTAGCAGATGCATTAAAAGAATTAGAAAACTTGAGAGCAGATGTTGTCGGGCTAAACTGCCGTTTAGGTCCTTATCATATGATTCAGTCTCTTGAAGAAGTACCGCTTCCTGATCGTGCTTTCTTATCTGCTTACCCTAATGCCAGCCTTCCGGCGTATGTGGAAGGAAAGTTGGAATATGAAACGAATGAAGACTACTTTGTAGAAAGCGCGCGTTTATTCCGCGAACAAGGGGTTCGCTTAATTGGAGGATGCTGCGGTACAACACCAGCTCACGTACGCGCAATGTCATCTGCCTTAAAAGACCTGCCTCCGATTACAAGCAAAGTCGTTAAAATGAGACCAGCCGTTACGGTTCAAGAGCGTGAGCAGCAGGATAAACCTCATATGCATGAAATTGTGAAGAAGCGCCGCTCGGTTATCGTCGAGCTAGATCCGCCTAAACAGCTTGGTCCGACGAAATTTTTAGAAGGCGCAAAAGTACTTGATAAAGTCGGCGTAGATGCTATTACATTAGCTGATAATTCTCTTGCCTCACCTCGCATCAGCAACTTGGCAATGGCAACACTGATGCAGCAAGAAACAAAAGCACGACCGCTTATTCATATTACCTGTCGCGACCGAAATTTAATTGGACTTCAATCTCATTTAATGGGACTTCATACGTTAGGAATGAATCAAGTGCTTGCGATTACCGGTGATCCTTCAAAAGTTGGCGATTTCCCTGGCGCCACTTCGGTCTACGATTTATCTTCATTTGACTTGATTAGTTTAATCGCTCAGTTTAATGAAGGACTATCTTATTCCGGTAAACCGCTTGGTCAAAAAACCAATTTTTCCATCGCAGCTGCCTTCAACCCAAACGTGCGTCACTTAGACCGAGCCGTTCAGCGTTTGGAAAAGAAAATCGACTGCGGGGCTCACTATTTCATTACTCAGCCTCTCTATTCAACTAAGCAAATTGAAGAGGTATATGAAGCAACCAAACACTTAACAACACCGGTATACATCGGAATCATGCCGTTAACAAGCGCAAGAAATGCTCGATTTATTCACCATGAAGTACCTGGAATTAAATTATCAGAAGATATTCTAGAACGCATGGACGCAACGGGAAATGACCGGATTCGCGGTGAAGTCGAAGGCCTTGCGATTGCAAAAAACTTAATTGATACAGCATATGAGTTATTTGACGGTATTTACTTAATTACGCCGTTTATGCGCTATGAAATGACCGAAATTCTAACACGCTATATTCATGACAAGCAACTTGTTACATCAGAAAGGAAGATATAAATGAGCTCACTTATCGAACAACAACTAAAGAAGCGAATACTCGTCATCGATGGAGCAATGGGAACGATGATTCAAGATGCTGATTTAACCGCTGAAGATTTTGGCGGCGAAGAATATGAAGGCTGCAACGAATATTTGACTCGAACAGCGCCTCATGTGATTCAGCGCATTCATGAAGAGTACTTTGCAGCAGGTGCTGACATCATTGAAACCAATACGTTTGGCTCAACATCTACCGTGCTTGATGAATACGATTTAGGTCACTTGGCGTATGAATTGAATATCGAAGCTGTGAAGCTCGCTTGTGCAGCCCGCGATAAATATTCAACTCCCGAATGGCCTAGGTTCGTAGCTGGAGCTATCGGTCCTACCACTAAAACTCTCTCTGTTACCGGAGGCATTACATTCCCTGAGTTAGTAGAATCGTACGAAGAGCAAGCTCGAGGTTTGTTAGACGGCGGCGTTGACTTACTTTTAGTCGAAACCTGTCAAGACATGCTGAACGTAAAAGCCGCGTTTCTAGGCATTACAGCGGCGTTTGAAAAACTAAAAACCGAAGTTCCAATTATGATTTCAGGAACAATTGAGCCAATGGGAACAACTCTCGCTGGTCAAGATATCGAATCTTTTTACTTATCACTGGAACACATGAAGCCTCTTTCAGTCGGACTTAACTGCGCAACAGGTCCTGAATTTATGACGGATCATATTCGCTCTCTTTCAGACCTAGCCACTTCAGCTGTTAGCTGTTATCCAAACGCTGGCCTTCCAGATGAAGAAGGCAATTATCATGAATCCCCTGAGCTGCTTGCTCAAAAAATTAAAGGGTTTGCTGATAAAGGCTGGCTGAACTTTGTAGGCGGATGTTGTGGTACAACGCCTGCTCATATTAAAGCACTGGCTGAAGCGGTAAAAGAGGTTGCTCCTCGTTCGCTTGATCGCTCCGGGCATAACCATGCTGTAACTGGTATTGAACCACTTGTATATGACGATTCTATGCGCCCTCTTTTTGTGGGAGAACGTACGAATGTAATCGGTTCTCGCAAGTTCAAGCGTCTGATCGCGGAAGGAAAAATTGAAGAAGCATCTGAAATTGCGCGTGCTCAAGTTAAAAATGGTGCTCACGTTATTGATATTTGCTTAGCAGATCCAGACCGTGAAGAAATGGAAGACATGGAGGAATTTATTCAAGAAGTTGTAAAAAAAGTGAAGGTTCCTCTTGTAATCGATTCAACCGACGAGAAAGTTATTGAAAAAGCTTTAACGTACTCACAAGGTAAGGTCATTATTAACTCCATTAACTTAGAAGATGGTGAAGAGCGTTTTGATGCAATCTTACCGCTAGTAAAAAAATTCGGTGCAGCTCTGGTTGTCGGTACAATCGATGAAACAGGCATGGCCGTTACTGCAGAACGAAAAGTAGAGATTGCTAAACGCTCACATGATTTGCTTGTTGAAAAACATGGCTTTAATCCAAAAGATATTATTTTTGACCCTCTTGTGTTTCCTGTAGGGACTGGTGATGAACAATATATTGGTTCTGCTGAAGAAACAGTTAAGGGAATTAAAATGATTAAAGAAGCCCTGCCTGATTGCCTGACCATTCTTGGCGTAAGTAACGTGTCATTCGGTCTTCCTCCAGTCGGACGTGAAGTACTAAATGCCGTTTACCTTTATCACTGTACGCAGGCTGGACTCGATTATGCCATTGTTAATACCGAAAAGTTAGAGCGCTATGCTTCTATTCCAGAAGCTGAAATTGAGCTTGCTAATGCGTTATTATTTAACACAACTGATGAAACGCTAAGCACGTTTACCGACTTTTATCGTGATAAAAAGAAAGAAGCAAAAGTAGAAATTTCTACGTTAACACTCGAAGAACGATTGGCAATGTATATTGTCGAAGGTACAAAAGAAGGATTGCTTCCTGATTTAGAACAGGCTTTAGCTCAATATGATGATCCGTTAGATATTATTAACGGACCGCTTATGGAGGGGATGGCGGAAGTCGGACGTTTGTTTAATGACAACCAGCTGATTGTAGCAGAAGTGCTTCAAAGTGCGGAAGTTATGAAAGCATCCGTTGCCTTTTTAGAACCTCATATGGAAGCAACTGAAAATGATTCTGGAAAAGGCAAAGTTATTCTTGCAACGGTTAAAGGCGACGTGCACGATATCGGTAAAAACTTAGTAGACATCATTTTAAGCAACAATGGTTTTAAAGTAATTGATTTAGGGATTAAAGTAACGCCGCAGCAGCTGATTGAAGCAGTAAAAGAAGAAAAGCCAGACATCATTGGCCTGTCAGGTCTTCTAGTAAAATCAGCTCAGCAAATGGTTTTGACTGCACAAGATTTAACACAATCAAGCATTGATGTTCCAATTATGGTAGGAGGCGCTGCCCTTTCCCGTAAATTTACTGACTTTAAAATTGCCCCGGAATATGAAGGTGCGGTCCTCTACGCCAAAGATGCGATGGACGGATTAGCGTTAGCAAATAAGCTGCAGAACAAAGAAGAAGTTATTCAGCTTTTAGCAGATTTAAAAACGCGGCAAGAAAAGAAAGTAACGGTTCGAGAACGCCAGCCTCAAACCGCTCAAGCAGCTACGGCTGTTTTAGAAAGATCCGCCATTTCAACGGACGCTCCTGTTTTTGTACCGGCTGATTTAAAGCGGCACGTTGTCAAACATTACGATTTGGCACAGGTTCTTCCGTATATTAACTGGCAGATGCTTTTAGGCCATCACTTAGGACTAAAAGGAAAAGTGAATAAGCTGCTTGCTGAAAAAGACGAGCGTGCTGTTCAATTAAAAGAAACCGTTGATGACCTGCTCGAACTGGCACTAAAAGAAAACTTAATTAAGCCAGCGGTTATTTATCAGTTCTTCCCTGCTCAAGCAGACGGAAATGATTTAATTATTTATGATCCTGCTGATGAAAAAACAGAAATTGAACGCTTTACCTTCCCTCGACAAGCAAAAGGACAGTTCCTGTGCTTATCTGATTTTGCAAAGCCTAAAGAAAAAGAGATGGACTATGTATGTTTCTTCTCTGTAACAGCAGGAACAGGCATTCGCGAACGCGCGGCGAAATTCAAAGAAAACGGCGAGTTTTTAAAGAGTCACGTGTTCCAAGCTCTTGCACTTGAACTAGCTGAAGGATTAGCAGAACGTGTTCATCAGCAAATTCGTGACCGCTGGGGATTCCCCGATTCGCCTGACTTTACAATGGCGGAGCGTTTCTCAGCCAAATACCAAGGTCAGCGTTTTTCATTCGGATATCCTGCATGTCCAGACCTTGAAGACCAAGCAAAACTGTTTAAATTAATTAAACCTGAAGACATCGGCATTCAGTTAACAGACGGTTTCATGATGGAACCAGAAGCTTCTGTTACAGCCCTTGTTTTTGCACATCCTGAAGCGAAATATTTTAACGTATTGTAAAACATGGCCGCGGTCTTTTAGACCGCGGCTGTTTTTTTACAGTGAACAAACCTAAAAAAGAGGCTGCGACAAATGTATTTTAGTTGAAGAAAGATCCGAACAATGAATCCAGATTCTTTATTGAGAATCAACTCCGTTCGGATTTTTTCATCGTGATGGTGAACTAGATTTCATGTAGCTGTTTCTAGCTGTTGATTGGAGGGCAAAGCGAAGACTCCTGCGGGCAAAGCGGAATAGACGAGACCCCGCAGGAGCGTAAGCGACGAGGAGGCTCATCGGCCGCCCGCGGAAAGCAAAGTCTTGCACGGAAATCAACAGCGGTGTACCAAGCAGTCCAGCTCATGTATCCAATTTGTTCGCCTCTAGATTGAATCGATGTAATTATGTCTCAATCTCTTTGAATTCACCGCCGGTTTGAGCTTTTTTTATGAGTTTCTTGGGAAACACTGATAGAATAAGGAATGTAATAAATTTGTAAAGCTCTTATCACAACAATTTTTTCAGGGAAAGGAATTTTCAAGCAATGATTAAGTTATTTGTAAGCGACTTAGATGGCACTCTTTTACACGAAGAAAAATACGTAGAACAGCATAATGCAGACGCACTTAGTGAACTTCAGCACCAAGGAGTAGAGGTTTGTCTTGCTTCTGGACGAATGGATACGGAAATTTTAAAAATTTCTACCGATATTAATAATACATTCCATCGCATTAGCCAAAACGGAGGATTTGTGTGGACCAAAGAAAATCAAGAACTTCATGGAAAAGTGTTTGAAGATGATTTAGCGGTTCAACTTTATAAAAAAACGATAGATCCTAACCGTATTACGCTTGTCTGTTCAAACGACACGAATTATGTAGAGCAGCGAAATGAAATTATTGAAGCAATTGAAACTCACATGTTTTTCCCTATAGAAGAACAAATTGAAATGACGGATTCATTTGGTCACGCTCTTTCTCCATCTAAAATCACGGTTCTTGGAGATCATGATGAAATGGTAGCTCTGCAAAAAGAAGTGAACGAAGAGTTTGGTGATTATATTGATACATATATTTCTGCCAAGCAGTGTTTGGATATTATGCCTAAACATATCAGCAAAGGAAATGCTATTGAAATTTTATTAAATCATCTTAAGCTAAAACCTGAGGAAATTGCATGTGTGGGGGATTCATTTAATGATATTCCTATGTTTCAATTAACGCCGAACAGTTTCGCTATGGCTACAGCTCCTGAAGCTGTTCAGCGCCACGCCTCTGCTGTTGTGTCATCAGTTAGTGAAGCAGCGCGTATTGTTTTAGAAAAAAATAAGCAAACAACCTAAAAAAAGCGGTCAACGTTTAAATTGACCGCTTTTATCTATTTAATAAGAAAACGGTATTTATTTTTTTCGTAAAGAACGAAAAAATTCACCTAAGCTTTTTTGCTTCCCATCTGCATGCTCTCCGTGATTAACCAAGCTGCTGATTCTTTCTCGTCGAACAACAACCATAATAAGAGTGGCAAAAAAGATAATGGAAACGGCAATGACAACCAGTGCAAGAACGGATGCTACAATAGCTTCAGAAGTCGTTAGTGACGATAGCATCTGCCTCATACACCTCCATTTCGTTTGTGGCGAAAAGGAGCCTAGCAATTAGAAATGCAAATAATCTTTTTTCTCAGCTTGATGCATGTTATTATACACCATTTTCATTTTAGAAGCTGTAGCTTTTAAAGACGTAGACGAATCCACATCTTCGGCTAACATAATGTTTACTAAGTCAACCACAGAACGAGACAACAACTCTACATTATTTTGCAACTCTAATTCGTCATAAGTCGTACGGTCTTGAAGACGAAGTCGAATAATTTCATTTGCTAGCTCCCTAACACGCACTAATTGTTGATGTTCTCCCATAGTATCTCCGCCGCAAGAAACTTATAATCAGCCCTTTTATTGGCTTTTATAAGAGCTAGAAATCCCTGCAGCTTACCCCTCCTTATAAAGATGCCTAGCACACCTTTATGTAAATCACACTTTCAGCTTGTTTACATGTATATTCGCTATAGCTGGTTCTTTTTCCTTTTGAAATTAGCAGCCATCATCGTTTATCGTTCAGATTTCAAATTTTTAAGGATGTGGTACACGAAAATTAAAACGCCAATAGCAGTAAGTGTTGCTCCCACTGCCACTACAGGTGTAAAAGCCTGATTTTCTAGTACGATTATAAAAAATAAACCAATCATCATGACCGGTAATCCTATAGTGTGCAACCATACGTGCAGCTTGGCTAATTTATTTTCGCTAAACGTGGGAAACAAATAATAAATAAGCCCGGCCAACGTAAGCGACGTCCACCCTAACAAATTGATATGCACATGAACAGGTGTCAAAGCGTAGCTGTGAACAATTGACATATAATATCCTAATATGATGCCAATTCCAAAATAAACGGCTGATATTTTAATTAATTTAATTCCCATCGTTTTCTCCCCTTTATATCGCCCGCTGACTTCTGTACTACTTTACGCAGGAAACGTTATTTTAGAAGCGACAGATTAGCCAAAGGACACGAAATACGGAGTATGAT
Source organism: Priestia megaterium (assembly GCF_023824195.1). Lineage (NCBI taxonomy): Bacteria > Bacillati > Bacillota > Bacilli > Caryophanales > Bacillaceae > Priestia > Priestia megaterium. The sequence goes on along the minus strand of NZ_CP085442.1, from coordinate 1,274,091 downwards.
ATCTAAAAAGAGGATTCTTGACCTGCAAACACCAAAAAACAGCTGAGTAAAAGTACTCAGCTGTCTATTTTAAGCAATATAATGCAGAACAAAATTCAAGAAAAATAATAGCGCGCTTACATACATAAACATCGATACTTCACGCATTTTACCAAGGAATAATTTAAGCAGTGGATACGCAATGAACCCAAATGCAATTCCATCAGCAATGCTGTACGTAAGAGGAATAAGCGCAATAATTAAAAATGCGGGGAAACCTTCTGTTAAGTCCTGTAAATTGATGTTTTTGATATTTTGAATCATCAATGCTCCAATAACAATAAGAATAGGTGCAATAGCACTGTCTGGGACCAGCTTGATAAATGGAATAAACAGAAGTGAACTTAAAAATAAAACTCCTGTAATCAGCGATGTTAAACCCGTTCGCCCTCCAGCTGCAATACCAGATGCTCCTTCTACAGAAGACACCGTTGGACTTGTTCCAAACACGCCGCTTAGCAAAGCTGAGGCAGCTGTTGCTTGAAAGGCCCGCGGAAATTTGCTATCTTGATTCATCATACCTAGCTGACCATGCAGCAAACCGATATTTTCAAAAATCAATACCATTGTTAATGAAAAGACAGCTGCCCAAAACGCAACGTCCCCAATAGCTCCAAAAGACAATGTGCCAAAGCTGCTAAAGAAGTCGTTCACACTCGCAGCCGACTGTCCTTTTTCTGCCCCGCTTCTTACACCTAGTAAAAAGGCAAGGATTGATCCAACAATCATGCTTAACAAAAAGTTGCCTTTCACATTTCGGATAAATAGTACGATTGTGATAATTAACGTCAACAACGTACTGATAACAAACGGATCTGACAAGTCTCCAAGTGCTACAAAAGTGTTTTCGCTTGGAACTACAAGCTTCCCTTTTTGTAAACCGATAAACGTTAAAAATAGGCCAACACCGACTGTTATCGCTTCTTTTAGCGAATGTGGAATCGATGAGACAATTTTGGCAGACAGTCGCGAAAAAGCTAATGCTGTAAAAAGAAAGCCGGATACCACTACTGCTAATAACCCTTCTTGCCAAGATAACCCCATTGATTGAACCATCGTATACGTAAATAATGCATTAATCCCCATACCTGGCACCAGAATGAGAGGCGCATTTGCCCAAAAAGCCATAATAACACAGCCTACAAAAGCCGAAGCTACTGTTGCGAATATTCCTGCTTCAAGCGGAATACCGGCATCAGACAAAATGGTTGAATTAACAGCAATAATATACACGATGGAAAGAAATGAAATGACCCCAGCTAAGCTCTCTTTTCCGACAGTTGTTTGGTGGTCGTTTAAACGAAACAACTTTTCAAATAATGCGTTCAATCTAATTTCCTTCTTTTCATCTATCCCTCGCCCACCCAGTGACCAAAAATGCCACCGAAGTTATTATAGCAAAATCAACAATTGTTGCAAGGAAAACTTGTCTCCTTTAGCTTAAGCATTCATTCCTTATTTAAAACTGTTATCATTTTCTAAACGTAACGTCTTGCATTCATTTTGTATGTCCCTTGGATTGGACATAATAAAAGAGCGCTTTATAAGCGCTCACTGTTTTAATAATAGTAAGGATAATATGGTGGGTACGGCGGGTAATATGGTGGTGGATAACCGTAATAACCTGGACCTCCTAATGCAGTTCCAAGAACTAATCCTCCAAGGAATGGAGCAGCTCCAAAGCCCCAACCCCAAGGGCGACCAAAACCGAAGCCGAATCCCGGACGACCAAAACCAAAACCCGGACGGCCGAAGCCAAAACCTGGACGACCGAAACCGAAGCCTGGACGGCCAAAGCCTCCAAAACCACCGAATGGTCTTCTTATGTCATTAATATCAAATTCTTGCATGATACATGCCTCCTCAAGTTATATTTCATTCTCTTTATTACATATGTTATTCACCCACTTCTTGCATAGGCAATCGCCTCTTTTTTTGGTGATTTCTTAAAAATATTCCTTTTCTACCACCTCGTTAGGATTAAACAAGCGTACAGACATATATTTTTTAAGGCTTTGAAACATACTACATGTAACTTATGTAAAATAAGAGAGATGAAACGAGGAATGCACCTTTACAATTTTCAGCAGCTGCTGCAATGAGGAATAAACATAATATGAACGCATAAAAAGAACGCTCAACAAAAATGTTGACCGTTCTTCTTATGAAAATACATAGCGATTTTTTATTAATTTATCTGACCCTTTGCTTGACCGTATATGCCCTAAAGCTATATAATCCCCTTTTTATACAATGCGCTTTGAACATAAAATCATAGGAGCGTCTCCCCAAACGCTGCTATGTATGTATATCTGTAATCGCTTACAAACCTTTAATAAAAAACCGATATGATTTTCTATCTATTTACATTAAACAATATTTCGGGCTAAATTTCAACACATTTTTTGTTTTTCTTTGTACTCAGCAAAAAAACGAGTGATATAGCACAGTGATTTTCCTTTTTTCCTGTCCCTTTTACTTATACACATAATCGTTTATAGTTTATAACGAAAGGAAGTGACATAATGTCTGATCAACTAGAAGAATATTTAGAAAGAGGAATGTACGGAGCAAAGGAAACGAAAAGGGACGAACGAAGATATTTCTTAACTGCTCTACGTGAGAATATTGAAATTGCGCTAAAAAAAGGACAAGTCATGAAAAAGGATATAGCAAAAATAAAGCCTCTTTTAAAAAAAGTAAAAGACGGTCATTTGTTTTTAAATGGCTCCTTATCTTATTCATATCTCTCCCCTTATGTTCAAGCTGCTAACGAATACAAAGTGCCTTTTACCATCGTTCAGAACTTAGAAGCTAATACCGATATTGGTCTGGTTTTAACGGGTTCTGAAGGCAGTTTGGAACGCGATATCTTTTTAGACTAAAAAAAAGAGCCCAACCGGCTCTTTTTTATTTAGCAAATACATGATGATCAATTGTTTTAATTACAGCACGTGAACGAATCCAGTTATCGGTAGCTGTTTTTGGATTATAAAAATAAATAGAATCGTTTAAACGATCTTTTCTTGTCAATGCTTGCTCTACTGCTTTTTTCGACTCTTCTGAAGCAGGTTTATTAATCGATCCGTTTTGAACCGGTGAAAAAGCGTATGCTTTTCCGACAACTTGTTTAATAACTCCTGTTACCGTATCTGGAAACTTCGGAGAATCTACACGGTTCAACACAACTGTTGCTACCCCTACTTTTCCTTCATACGATTCGCCTTTTGCTTCAGCTTCTACTAAGCGAGCTAATAAATCTTTTTCACTTGCAGAAATAGAAACTGCAGGTGTTTCCTGCTCTGTCGGTTTCGCTTCTGGTTTTGGTTCAGGCTTGGCTGTATTAGCAGGTGCTGCCGTTGAAGGTTCCGTTGTTTCAGCAGCCAGTACTTTTGTCTTACTCGGAATAGCTAATGTTTCACCAATATAAATCATATCTCCTTGACGATTGTTTAATTTTTTAATATCGTCAATTGTTACACTATATCTTTTACCTAACTTCCAAAGACTATCGCCTTTGACTACTTTATAATTAGTTGCAGCCGTAGCTGTTGCATTAAAACCTATAAATGAAAGAGTAGCTAAACAAGCTACTACCATTGATTTCATATAACTATGTTTCATAGGTAATACCTCCTGAAATTTCGTATGGTATTACTCTATCATAGCTATATAGGGGTTTCACCGAACGATTCAATTACATTTCTTTAAGTTTGATGAACAAAATTACGTTCGGAACACAATTATGACATTGTACCTTGTTTTTTGTCATAATCACGGTAATTTTTCTAAAAAGCAGGTATATTTTCCCGCTTTATTTCAGTTTAATCAGAAATTTCTTCATTTGTTTTTCCCTTATAATTCTTATGATAAACATTTAAATTCATCTACTTTTACACAAAAAAGCTGAATGTTGTAATCAACATTCAGCTCTTTTTAATCTTCGATCTCAATTTCTACAACATCATAGAAATCAATCACTAGCTTAGCACCCGTATCATCCATAAACGTAAAGACGTCTTGATCATCTGATAAATGTATCACGTATCCGGTCAACTGCTGTTCACTGTTATCGTAAACAGTAGTAATTAGAATTTTTTTATGATCTACATATGCTTCTTCTAATAACGAATGGAGGTCATAGTCCCCGTCATCTTCGGGCCGGTTCGTTAACAGCATCCCATAAGTCGTCATTCCATTTTTATCTTTCCATATATGATCTGCAAAATAAAAAGGTGCTGTACTTTTTCGAAACTCATCCATAATATCCCTCCTATAACTAAACACGTTTATTCGCTCTTACCGTACGTTATTAAATAAACGCACAAGCACTTGTAACAGTATATTCTCTACTGTACAGGCTCATACATCCATTATATAAGGCGTAATCAAATAATGCCATCATTTCGTTTAGCTCCTAGGAATTTCTAGATACGTATAGGTGAAATCTCCACCGCGTCCGGCTATTCCACGAAAATGTTTGAAATCAGGGCGATTTACTAAAAAAGGGCGAAAAGCAAGAAAGTCTTCTTTTTTAACTTTAATTTCGGTTACTTTTCCTTCACTTAACTCATTCAACATGTTTATTGCTGTTTGTTCATCCATTCAGTTTCACCTCGCTTTTAACTGTTCAGCCAATTTTGCAGAGATGCAAATTGAGCTTCAGCTTCTTTATATCCTTGGTTATAAAGAGCGTCCAGACGCTCACGATTCTTCTCAATTCGCCCTACTACAAGAGGGGTTTGCGGACGAATCACAAAGATATTCCCCTGTCTTTCCTGCTCTTCAATATATGACAATGTTTCATTATACAATTTATAGCGATTCTCAAGCGCACGAGTCAGCCCATCATAATGACGATATTTGCGCTTCAATAACCAAAGCATATTTGATTTCTTTTTTCGATATCCTTCGTTTCGAGTTAGCACAACAATATTTTTTCTATATCCATCCTGCACTGCTTTTTTGATTGGAATCGGATCACTGATTCCTCCGTCTAACAGCTCTTTTCCTTTATATGTAACGACAGGTGCTAAAAATGGAAGGGAACTAGAAGCGCGAACCGCTGTCAAAATGTCCCGGTCATACTCATCAAAATAAACGGGTTCCCCCGTCACGCAGTCCGTTGCTCCTACTACAAGCTTCTCTGTCCGCTCAGCAAATGCATCGAAGTCAAATGGAAGAAGCTGATTAGGAATTTCATCAAAAACGAAATCCATTCCAAATATCTCTTTTGTTTTAAAATAATTTTTCCACGACAAGTAGCGAGGATCCTTTAAAAAATCTAAATTAGCTTTGCGGCTTCTTCCTATTTGTCTAGATAAATAAGAAGTGGCATGACAAGCGCCGGCTGAAACGCCAATTACATACGGAAGGTACAGATTTCTTTCCATAAAGTAATCTAAAACTCCAGTTGTATAAAGGCCTCTCATACCGCCTCCTTCGAGCACAAGTCCAGTATCTTTCAATTTCTACACCTTCTAATTCTTATAATTTATGACAAGATTATACCTCGTTTATTATAACGAAAGATGAACAAAGATGGAACTGTCCTGCTTCTCTCTTTCGTTAAAGCTACCAATTCCTTTTATTTCTCAGCACATTTTACTTATTTTTTCAATTTTATTTTATATTTTTTCAAAAAACTCTTTACTAATTCCCAGTTTTAAGGCAAAATTGTAAAAAAGAAAACGCTAACTAGTTTTACTATTTTAAAAATTAAAATTATTGTAAAAATTCATAATGAAATAATTTAAAACAAAGGAGCGATGAATCATGAAAATAGCAGAGGTAGGAAACTTGATAGAATTTAAAAATGGCTTACAGGGCATTGTTGAAAAAGTAAATGAAAACTCCGTGATTGTTGACTTGACTTACATGGCAAACTACCGCGATTTAGACTTAGAACAGCGAACCGTTGTCAATCACAAAAACTACACCATTATTAATCCAGCTATGTAAAGGAAAAAAGCAACCGGAAAGCAAGAGCGGTTGCTTTTTTATTGGTGTTGAAAGAATTGATTCTTTTGTTCTTCTGTAATAATCCCCAGCTTATACATGAGGTAAATATACTGTTGCACCTTAACATCCTTCGAACTTTTTTTCACTGTACTCCCTCTTTTCTAAAATGTTTCTTTATACAATAATATATGGCTGAGATAAAAAAAGTTTCTTTAAAGAAACAAAAACAGGCCCCATTTTTTCTTGAAAGGGGGCTTATTTTCGTGTGACAATAAGAACAAGCTACTACTATCTTCTTACCGAAAGGAATTACTAGCATGTTTGATACTGTATTGTTTATCGTTGCTCTTATTGTCATTCTTTTTTTCATCGTGCAGTTCGTTTTTAAACGCAAGCAAACTTCAAATAAAAAAACATCCGTTGAACCCATGAATTATGCCGAAGAAGATTCTAACTCCTACACAAGCTGGAGTGAATCTGCTTCTAATCACGATCATGATGGCGATGGCGATGCGGATGGTGACGGAAGATAGAAAAAAGCCCCTTCTTATGAAGAGGCTTTTCTTTATTTTGATAACACGCGCTTGCCGTTGGTAAACGAATAATAGCATTCACCTGTATAAATGTCTTGGCTTTCATGTACATGAACCCCACATTTATCTTCAAGTGCAGCTTTCATCATCGATTTGGCTACGTTATACGCTTTAATTGGACGATACTTTCTCCACTTTCCTACAAGGCAAAATGAACACGACTTTAACGTGTATCCCCCAATCTTTTCAAATAGGCGAAACTCTTGGCGCTTGCCTAATAATAACGATGGGCGGAAAAAGTGAGTAGAACGGATATACAAGCTTGCGATATCTTCTTCTACTTGCCCCTTTACTTTACTGTAAAAGAATGGCGAACGAAGATCAGCACCAATTGCTGTAATCGTTAAAAAGTTTTTGCAGCGATATTTTTCTGCACATTTAGCCGCTTTTAAAGGAAATTCGTAGTCCACTTTAATGAATTTCGCTTTTGTTTTTGCTTTTTTCATTGTCGTGCCTAAACAGCAATATACATCATCAACTGCAAAGCATTCTTCGTGCTTATCAAGCTCTGAAAAATCAATTTCAAGCTGACGTAGCTTTGTGTGTTCGATTGGTAGCTTTTTTCGAACAAACACTGTCACATGGTTATATAAGCTGTTGCTTAATAACATTTTTAAAAGTTCTTGACCAACAAGTCCGCTTGCACCTAATACTAATGCTGATCTCTGTGACATTCTTTCACCTTCTCACCTGTTGTTTTTGCAATGGAAAACAGGTTGCATACACAACCTGTTTGTTCGAATTAACGATTATCAATTGTTTCTGGGTATAAATCATGATTCATTAGGCGATAATTAGCCATTTCTTCATACTTCGTACCGGGACGGCCATAGTTTGTATATGGATCAATTGAAATCCCGCCGCGCGGTGTGAATTTTCCCCATACCTCAATATATCTTGGATTCATCAGTTTAATTAAGTCATTCATAATAATATTCATACAGTCTTCATGGAAATCTCCATGATTACGGAAGCTGAACAAATAAAGCTTTAACGACTTGCTTTCCACCATTTTTTCATCTGGAATGTAACTAATATAAATGGTTGCGAAATCCGGCTGACCTGTTTTTGGACATAAGCTCGTAAATTCCGGACAGTTGAATTTTACAAAATAATCACGATTTGGATGTTTATTATCAAATGCTTCTAGAATCTCTGGTGAATATTCAAACAAATAGTTTGTTCCTTGATTTCCAAGGAGTGATACACCTTCTAATTCTTCATCTTTTCGACCGCTCATTTGCATTTCCTCTCTTTCTACGATTGTCATTCTAACAGCGTTTTTTTATTTTGTATATATCTGTTTTTATTTTTCTTTGTAAATTTTTTGCTATGCGCTTACACGCCTCGTTTATTTCCCCAAACAAGGGCGTGAACCTGCGGCAGAACTCTTACATCGTTCATGTTTTTAGCTGCCACGGCCTTATCGATTAACCACTCATACTTTTTAAGCAATTCTTGTGTTAAGGACGCATTATCGATTGTCGTTAAGTCCTCGTTGCCTACTTGAACAAAAAATGGAACCTCAGGATAACGTTCATGAACAGACGCTGCATACTCAAAGTCCTCATCATTAAATACAACGACTTTTATGCTTATGTGCTCCATGCGTTTTTCCTTTATTAATGTCTCTATAATATCGTCTAGTACGGAGAAATTTGTTTTCATTAATGAACTTGGAGGCTTAGGAGAAATCGTTAAATCATCGATCTTTAGAAACCAATCCTGATAACGGCTTCCCTGTGTTTCAAGAGCTGCTTTTACCCCATGACTGTGCAAAAGCTCTACAAGTGAACCAATTGCCTTGATAAGCGCAGGGTTTCCTCCAGAAATGGTGACGTGATCAAAGCACTCTCCTCCAATTTCTTTTAGCTCCATCCAAATTTGTTCTGCTGTTAGCTGACGAATATCGTTTTTAGCTGATCCATCCCATGTAAAAGCTGAATCACACCAGCTACAGGAATAATCACAGCCCGCGGTACGAACAAACATCGTCTTACGTCCTACAACCATTCCTTCCCCTTGAATTGTGGGTCCGAATATTTCAAGTACTGGAATTGTATTAGCCACGTTTTTTCACCTTCTTTGGGCGGTAAACTACGTAACTTGTCGGCGTTTCCCGCACGAATACTTGTACGCAAGAAGGCTTATTTGGTAGTGTGTCTAGATATTCTTGAACCAACTCATAAATTTTACGAGCAACAACTTCAGTTGTAGGAAAATCATTTGGATTTTCTTCGTTAAAGATAGAATGATCGTTCAATAATGTATGATCAAATTGACCAGAAACAATTTTTTTCAATAACGCAAAGTTTACTAAAAAGCCCGCTTCGTCTAATGTATCTCCGGCAACAGTTAAATTAACAAAATACGTATGTCCATGGACTTGACGGCATTTTCCTGCTTCTGTGTGAGGAACAAAATGTGCCGCAGCAAACTGCATATCTTTGTTCAGTTCATATTCATAGTCATGAAATACTTGAGGATACATTTGTTGCAGCATTATTCCTCTCCTCCTTCTTTTGTTTGCATGTATTGATCTAACCCACGTTTTCGCAATTGACATGCGGGACATTGGCCGCATCCATCAGCAACAATACCGTTGTAGCACGTTAATGTTTTTTCACGCACATACTCAAGCGCCCCTAACTCATCAGCTAAAGCCCACGTTTCTGCTTTATCAATCCACATAAGCGGTGTATGAATCACAAATTCAAAGTCCATTGATAAATTAAGCGTGACGTTTAACGATTTTACAAATACATCTCGACAGTCTGGATATCCCGAAAAATCAGTTTCACAAACGCCTGTTACGATATGACGGCCTCCGCTGTTCTTAGCCAGTACGGCGGCAAATGATAAAAATAACAGATTGCGGCCATCCACAAAAGTCGTAGGCAATTCTCCTTCTTTTTGCTCGATATCAATATCATCTCGCGTTAATGCATTTGGTGCTAATTGATTTAAAAGTGACATATCTAGTACGGTGTGCTTCACACCTAAATCAGCTGCAATAGCTTTTGCTACCTCTATCTCTTGACTATGACGCTGACCATATTGAAAAGTAACCGTTTCTACTTCTTTAAAGTTTTTCAAAGCCCAAAATAGACATGTTGTACTATCTTGACCTCCGCTAAATACAACAATAGCTTTTTCATTTTTCATCATTATTGTTCGTCTCCTTTTTGATTGAAATCAAAAGAAGAAGAAACTTTATTGAACCGTTCGTTCCCTTTGTGACTAATTTTATAACACAAAAAAGAGACTGCTCTTTTCCAGCAATCTCCCTAAAAAGCAACTAAGATACACGTCCTCGCCAGCATACACGTCAAAAAGACGCGTTGATAGAAAAGCACGTGAAAGAAGACACGCTAAAACCGTGTCTTTTGTCATCAACGATGATCTTAGTTTTTTATAGAGGGAGTTTTCGAACCTCTCCCGTACATATACAAACGTGTACGGCGTTTCTTCTTGAATTGTCATCGTATACTATACCACATGCGTATAAATAATGCTATGTTTGTTGGCTTCTATCGCCTTTTGCTGCCTTATTTTTCTTTATATAAGAAAGAGCAATAAATAGCGATGGAAAACAGACGCTTAGTACAAATAAATAAAACGGACAGTAATATTTTTCAAAATAATTGAAGTATGCTGTATTCGGAATAATGTAATACGCCACCCCTGTAATGATTAGACCTAAAGGAAAACTTAAAAAATTACGTACGCGTAAATTACACAATTGGACGATACTTAACTGAATAGCATAGAACACAATGACAACTTTAAAAAAGATAGATAACATCCAAATAATAGCTACTAATACTTCAACATGCTGAATCGTTGCACCTAACGAAATCATTTTTCCTAATAAATAAACTGGGTAGCTGTGCATCGATGCAATATTCGCGCCAAGAGCTAATATACAAGCCGCAACGGCAATCGTAATCGTCAAGCCCGATGCGACAGTGCCGATAACAAACATTCTTTTTACCTTTTTTCCACCTTTTATATGAGGCGTAATCATTAGAATAAAAATCAATTCCATAAACGGATTTCCTAAAAAATAAGTGGTCCCTAATACTAAATCACCCATGCTGAATTCAAAAAAAGGATAAAGACGATCAATTTTCATCTGAGGAATATTTAAAACAATTAACAATAAAAAGGGGACCACAATCCACGGCAAAAAGATTTCCGCGGTTCTCGCTACCACTTCAATACCTAGATATCCTCCGTATATCACAGCTAAAAGAACAAGAGCATGAATCCACGTAGGCAGCGTTTCAGGGACAATTTGAGTCGTCATAAATGTACTGATATCTCGAAGCGAAAACGTAGATTGAATGAACATAAAGAAAATGTAAATAAGAGAAATACACGTTCCGGCATAAGGACCTAGCGCCTTTTTGGCTATTTGAATAAATGTTTGCTGAGGGTAACGCTGAATCAGCCATAAAAGCACCGCAACGATTAAAAGTGCAAAGCCAATAGCAAGCACACCGCAAAACCACGCATTTTGTCTATTCGTCTCTAATAATGTAGCCGGAACTGCCAAGATGGCGCTTCCGATACAAAAAACATAAATTAGAAAAAGAAATTGTTTCGGACTAATAAATTCTTTTATTTGCATCATACACACCTTCTCTCCTACATGCTTGCTCACGTGAATAACAGATGATGAACGGTTCTAGTAAGAGGCTTAATTAGTGCCTCTAAAAAGTACAGAGGCGTAGGAACTTCTTTACGGAGTGTAATCGCTCCCCAAAAGAATAGACCCAAACCTATGAGACAAAGGTAGACGACTATTTCACGATAATACTTTTCCTTTCGGAAGTTGATCATTATTTTTTTAGTCAAATAAGCAAGCAGTACAAGTAAGGCGATAAATCCCTCCATTTTCTTTCTCCTTAATGCTTCATTTGCTTCATATATGAGTTATTTAACGTGCCTAAGCGACGGATTTGAACTTTTGCATCTAAATCGACGGTTAAATCCTCTGCGTAAATTCTGTTCCAGTCTCTTTTCATTTTGTACCATCTCTTTACATCTTGTCTGTAAAACGCTTCGCCAAAACCAAAGATATCGCTTTTATAGGTTTTTTGAGCTTTTTCTACTGCATCATTCATTTTTTCTTTTACGTCAGCTGCTGTTTTTCGTTCGAGCATATTGATTACAGCTGGGTCCTGTAAATTTACTTGACACTCTACATCAGCCACGTTCGCTTCTCCTTTTAAATCAACGTGAATATGAGGTTTATGATTTTTCATAGTAGCTGTCACCTTGACATTCGTTCGAAGCATTTCTACTCCGATGATATCATGCTGTTTTTCTTTTTTTTCGCATGGAATAACAATTAACGTGCTTTTTACATTTCCTGTAATATAGTTATATCCTTTACTTTCGTCTTCATTGAACCAGCCGATAAGCTTATCATTTTGAAAGACTCCTAATCCTTTGAAATTGAGCAGGGTGGAAAGATTAGTGCGAGAAATGCTGGACATATCTCCTGCATTTTTTACATTGCCTTTCACCAATACACCTGATAATACCGCTTGCTTTCCCTCGCTGGTTAAGTTACTGATCAGTTCATTTAACTTTACTCCTCTAGTAGGTGCCCAAATACGCTGCGACACGTCTAATGAAGCAAACATATGGTTAGCTGGTATTTTTTCGATTGTTGTTAATACGTTCAGAACGCTCGATGCTTTCGTGTTTTTAGCAACAACAACAAAATAATCCGTACGCACTTCATGATCCCGAGCAAAGAAATCAAGCACTTCAGCGATACCGTCTTCCGCCATGCTTTCGCTGATGACTAGCATTCGTAAATGAGAAAGATAAATTTTCCGCGGGGATTTTGTCGTTATTTTTCTTAACCCTTCCATCACAGACGAAGCCTTAATAGAAAATGTGGTAACAGAAGGCCCGTTTGTAGGGGTTTTGGCCTGAATATCACCAGGGTTAATCAGCTGAACTGTCACAATAATGCCATCTTCTGCTTTATCAATTCCGACAGCAACCGTAATGGCTAGCTCATTCAACTCTCGACTGCTCCAGCAGCCGCTTAATAGCAATGAACAGATACATAACATTAGAAATGCTTTCATAGTAAACGGCCACCTTTACACAGTTTAGTTTTTTTGCGTCTTTTGACGTGAAATATTCTTCTCGTTAATAAGCTTTGGCCTTGTTTTCATTTTTTTGATCGAACGTCTAATCAAAACATCCTTTTGATCGCGCTTTACAAATGGAGCCATAGGTGTCATATAAGGGATTCCAAATGACCTTAAGCTGCATAAATGTAAAATCATTAAGATTAGCCCCAGGATAATACCGAACAAGCCAAAAGTAGCTGCTAAAACCATTAAAATAAAGCGCAGCATCCTTACTGCAATAGCCATATCATACACAGGTGACACAAAGTTACTAATAGCAGTGATGGATACAACGATAACCATTGCAGGTGAAACTAATCCCGCTTGTACGGCGGCTTCTCCTAAAACGAGTGCTCCCACAATCGAAATAGCTGAACCTACTGCCCGAGGCAATCGAACTCCAGCTTCTCGCAAAATTTCAAACGTGATTTCCATAATAAACGCTTCAATAATAGCAGGAAAAGGAACACCTTCCCTTTGAGCTGCAATACTAATTAACAAAGCAAAAGGAAGCATCTCTTGATGAAAAGTAGTTAAAGCAATATAAGCAGAAGGTGTTAAAAGGGCTAAGAAAAATGCCATGTAGCGCATTAAGCGAATCAATGTACTAATATCTGCGCGCTGGTAATAATCTTCGGCCGCTTGAAAAAATTGAATAAATAGGGCAGGAACCATTAATACAAAAGGCGTACCGTCTACTAGAATGGCTATCCGCCCCTCTAAAAGACCTGCTGCCACGGAGTCTGGACGCTCCTGTTATGCATAGTAGGAAAAAGTGTATAATCTTCATCTTGAATCAACTCTTCGATGTATCCGCTCTCCAAAATACCGTCTATATCAATTTTAGAAAGACGCGCCTTTACCTCTTGAATGACTTGTTCATCCGCAATACCGTCTATATAAACGAGCGCAATATCCGTTTTTGTAAACTCTCCTATTTGCTGAGATTCAATCCAAAGTTTTGGAGATTTTATTCGGCGCCGAATCAATGCGGTATTCGTTCGCAGTGTTTCTGTGAAACTGTCTCGAGGCCCTCTTACAACGGTCTGAGATTGTGGTTCAGAAACAGCCCTGTCTCTCCACCCTCTTGTACTTGCCACAATACACGTTTGATACCCTTCTAAAAACAGCACGGTATCTCCTGATAAAACATGAAGAAGAGCATCATCCAATGTCTTTGCTTCCATGATTTCACCCGCTGCCAAACTATAGCTTTTAATCAATTCATACATATTAACGATGCCATCATCATGTGTTAAATGTTCATCGTGATAGTGCATAATGGAGTCCAGCGCATAGTGTTCAACTTCGTCTTTATTTACTAATCCGTCGATATAAGCAACACCTAAAGTGAATTTTTCTTCAATCGAAATTCGAAACTCTCGTACAACTAAGTCCGTGCTCTGTCCCAGTGCTTTTTTCATGCAGGATAAATTATCTCCCACCCTCTCCGATAATTTCTGCTCTTCCTGTGTAGAAGAAGCACTAGTTTCCTTAGAGTCCTTCGATTGATCAGCTTTTTCTTTTCGCTGTTTGGATTTATTCGTTAACTCAGATAGTTTTTTTATACGCATTGTTCATCCTCCACTACATTGAACGAAAAGAAACGGAATTTCTTCTTTTTAGTCTTTATAGTTTTTGTATGAAAAGGAAATTTATACTTGAAGCCATTTTAATAATCTTTATTTTTGACATCATTTGTGCATTTCTATAGGATAGTAATGGATAATTCTTTGTTATTATGAAGAATGTTTATGCGGAACATTGAAAGGAGTCTATACATGGCACAATCACTTAAAGGCAAAGTAGCTCTTATTACAGGAGCAGGAAAAGGCATCGGTCGTTCAACTGCGATTGAATTAGCAAAAGAAGGCGTAAATATCGGTTTAATTGCTCGTACAGAGGCAGATTTAAAGGCTGTTGCTTCTGAACTAGAAGCATTTGATGTACAAGTTGCTTATGCAACAGCAGACGTTTCTTCTATGGAAGAAGTAAACGCAGCAGTTGAGCATCTACATACAAAATTAGGGGCAACAGATATCTTAATCAACAATGCGGGAATCGGTAAATTCGGAAGCTTTTTAGAGCTAGACCCAGCTGAGTGGAAACAAATCATTGATGTGAATTTAATGGGCGTTTACTACGTAACGCGCGCCGTTCTACCTCAATTAATCGAAAAAAATGGTGGAGACATCATCAATATTTCATCCACTGCTGGTCAAAAAGGCGCTCCCGTTACAAGTGCTTACAGCGCTTCAAAATTTGGCGTACTCGGTTTAACTGAATCTCTAGCGCTAGAAGTGCGCAAACACAATATTCGTGTAACAGCTCTAACGCCAAGTACAGTAGCAACGGAATTAGCGTATAAAGAAAACTTAACAGATGGCAATCCTGATAAAGTGATGCAGCCTGAAGACCTAGCAGAAATTATGGTAGCACAATTAAAGCTGCATCCGCGTATTTTTATCAAATCTGCGGGCATGTGGTCCACAAATCCATAAACAAACATAGAAAAAGGAGAGCTTCAGCTCTCCTTTTTTGTGTCTTCCTTTATATGATGGTTACCTTATTTACGTTTAGGCGTGATTTCTTCTGATAGTTCTTCAAAAGACTTTACTTTTCCATGCGATGGGTTTTGTGATTGTTTTCGCACATTCCACTGACGCTCTTTTTGACTTTTAGACTGAGTCATTTTGCTTCATCCCCTTTTTATATGCTTACATATAGTAGGATAAAACAAGCTGCTCTTTCTAATTCATCAAAACTGCTTCCAATTTCTTTACTGCTTAGCTAAATGCATTTTAAACCATTTATCAATTTCTGCGTTATATTGATCATAATACGCAGTTAGGGGATGGTCTCCGTTTTTGTACAGTACATATTTGTATTCTTTTCCCTGCTCATCTAGTTGTTTCACAAGCTTTTCAGCCTGAGTGTGGTGAACTTTACGATCATGATCACCCTGTAAAATCAAAAGAGGTGAATTTACTTTGTCGCTCCAATAGACAACAGAACGACTTTTATACCTCTCTGGATACTTGGCAGGATCTCCTACAATTGTCCGCAGCACTTGTTTCATTTCAGGCCCTCTTTGATCGTAGAATTGAAACATGTCTGTAATACCTGATTGTACGACAACTGCATCAAATTTAACGCCGTTTTTCATCGTTAAATACGTCATCATGCCGCCGCGTGAATATCCTAGCGCTACCTTTTGCTGGTGATTTACATAAGGAAGCTGTTCTCCCCACTTAATAAGATTTAATACGTCGTCAATATCTTTACCGCCGTATGTCTCTGTTCCTTCACTTCCGCCATTTCCCCTGTATTGAGTCGCAACAACGACGTAGCCTTTACTTGCCCAATATGATAAATACTGAAGTGTTTTTGCGCGAATCATGCCGTGTTCGCGATTTCCTCCGCGATTATATACTAAAAGCGGATAATGTTTATCTGCAATGTCTTTAGGCTGCACTAAAAACCCTTTTATCTTTAAATTATCACTAGGATACGTAATGCTATATACATCTACTTTATTTGAATAAGGCGATAATAAATTCAATTTTTCTTTATTTACATCATCACTTTCAGCTCGGTTGAAAACCGCTGTCACACCGAGCACAGCTACAGTGATTAATGCAATGATGCCCCATTTTTTCAACAGAAACCCTCTCCTCAATAAATATCTTTTCTCTTTTATAATGAGTGTTTTCATTTGGCTTTACCCTTCTTAAATGTTTGCTAAAAAGGGCATTCATCCCATCGCCAATACAGCTTATTTATCATACCGCAAAACTCAAATTTCTTCATCAATAAAAAAATAAGAATTCATCCAAATACATTAACAAGAAAGACGTATAGTAAATTGTATTATTAAATTATAGATTTGAAAAGTGGAATGATACTTTTTTTGTCGTTTTTTACCTGTCCTTTTTCCGAAAAAAAAGCCCAGTTAAGACTGAGCTTTTTTCTTGGCAATGCCAATGCCTGTATATGCTAAAATAATTGAAAAAATAGGACATAAAATGCTAAAGAATGTAAATGGAACATAATCAGCCGCTGGAATATTTAGTGCTGTTGAGATAAAAGCACCGCTGACACCCCACGGAATAATAGCATTAATAACCGTTCCGCCGTCTTCCAGCGTTCGTGATAAGTTTTTTGGATCTAAATTCCACTTTTCATACAGTGGCTTAAACGTCTGCCCAGGCAAGAGAATCGATAAATACTGTTCTCCTGTAATAACGTTCACTCCAATTGAAGATAGAAGCGTAGCAAAAATAACGTCTCCGCTGCGGCGAATTTGTTTTGCTAATCCTTCTAACAAAGCATCAATAATTCCAACCGCTCTCATCAAGCCACCCAACGACAAGGCAATCATGATAAGGGAAATAGAAAACATCATGGACTGCAGTCCGCCTTTATTCACAATCGCATCCACTACTTTATTTCCTGACTCTACTGCCGGTCCGCTTTGAAGAACGCCTAACAATTGACTCAGCGTAAATTCATGCTGTGTGATCATTCCTGTAATGATTGCCGTTACAATACCTAAAACTAACGTTGGCAGTACATCGACTCTTCTCATTGAAAAAACAAGAACTAAAAGTGGAGAAAGCAACGTTAACACATGTAAATTAAATGTATGTTTTAATGCTTCTTGAATTCCTTGAATTTCCCCGTAATTGACGCTTTCCTGATTTCCGTTGATTCCGATTACCAATGCAATGATTGCTGTAATAACAATACTTGGAACCGTCGTCCACGTAATGTGCTGAATATGTTTAGGGAGCGGCACTTCAACGATACCAGAAGCAAAATTTGTTGTATCAGACAATGGAGACATCTTATCTCCAAACACAGCTCCTGAAACAATCATCCCCGCTGCTAGCCCTGGATGTACACCAATAGCAGTTCCTACGCCAAACAAAGCGACCCCTACCGTGCTGACGGTTGTTAATGAACTTCCCGTGAATGTTGAAACCAATACGGTAATAACCAAAGCACTAATTAAAAAGTACTGCGGTGAAATCCAGTGGAAGCCATAGGACAAAATCGTCGGTATCGTTCCCCCTACCATCCAAATAGCAATGAGCATCCCGATCAGCATTAAAATAAGGATAGGCTTAATGCCCAGTCTAACACCGTCTAAAATCCCTTTCTCCATTTCTGTCCACTTATATTTCAACAAAAAGCCAATCACACTAATAAATGCTACACCAAATATCAGCGGAATATGAGGCGGCAGCTTTAACGTAAATAATGAAACAAAAATAATAGCTAATAGCACCAAAACCACCGCTATTGATTGTATAAATGAAATTTCTTTTTTCATGAGGTATTCCCTTTCTGTCTTTCTTTTTCACTTAAACGCTTTTATGCTTTTACGCAGTTAAGTGCAAACCTTCTTGAGTATAAATTTTATCCTTCTTGCTGTCAATAACTTATTTTATCTAACGGTAAGCTCTGCACTCATTTTCCCACTTTTCTTCTTATTAATATTAGTTCCCTCTCCAAGCAGATCATTGTACAAAATGCCTCTTATGTTTTTACATGTATAGAACGGGTACACATAAAACACATCTTTTTTTAATGTACTACCTTTTGTACATAAGCGAGGAACTTCCCTCAAAATTTTTTAAGCAAAAGACTTGAAAGTCAAAAAAGGTCAAAGTATAATAAAATTAAGAAAGGTCAAGAAAGGTCAAACACCTGCTGATCTTCGATTAAAATCATTTAGGGAGGCTAATTAAATGATTTGTCAAAACTGTAATAAGCGTGAAGCATCTATTCAATTAAATGTACAAACAAATAACCAAAAATCTCAATATCGTTTATGTCATACATGTTATCAAGCACTAATGAAAGAACATAAAATCCCATCAGGTTTTGGAGGTGGCGGCTTTATGAACATCGATGATTTATTCAAGCAAATGTCACAAGAACAAGCTGTACCGGAACAGCCACAGCAAGGAAATGGCGGCAGCGGATTTTTAGACCAGTTCGGGCGAAACTTAACTCAAATTGCGAAAACGGGATTAATTGACCCTGTTATTGGTCGCGAAGAAGAAGTAGAGCGTGTAATTGAAATTTTAAATAGAAGAAACAAAAACAACCCGGTACTAATCGGAGAACCCGGTGTTGGTAAAACAGCTGTTGTTGAAGGGTTAGCTTTAAAAATCGCGGAAGGAAAAGTTCCTGCGAAGCTGTTAAATAAAGATGTATATCTGTTAGATGTAGCATCTCTCGTAGCTAATACGGGCGTGCGTGGCCAATTTGAAGAGCGCATGAAGCAGTTAATTTCTGAGCTTCAACAGCGAAAAAACGTGATTTTATTTATCGATGAAATTCACCTTCTTGTAGGAGCTGGTTCAGCGGAAGGTTCAATGGACGCAAGCAATATTTTAAAACCTGCTCTTGCACGAGGCGAACTTCAAGTAGTCGGAGCTACAACTTTAAAAGAGTACCGTTCGATTGAAAAAGATGCGGCTCTTGAACGACGCTTCCAGCCGGTTATGGTTCACGAACCGTCTGTAGAAGAAGCCGTTGAAATTCTAAAAGGAATTCAACGTAAATATGAAGATTATCACGGCGTTAGCTATACAGATGAAGCGATCCGCGCTTGTGTAAATTTATCACACCGCTACATTCAAGATCGCTTCTTGCCTGATAAAGCAATTGACTTGCTAGATGAAGCAGGCTCAAAAATGAATTTACAGGCAGGCATTACAAATAAAGACGACGCGGCCGCTCGCTTAAAAGAAATTACAAATGAAAAAGAGCAGGCGTTAAAGAATGAAAAATATGAAGTAGCGGCAAAACTGCGCGATGAAGAAGCTGCTCTTGAAAAACAATTGAACGAAGAACAGCATAAATTGAATGTGGATATTGCTGACATTCAAGCAATTATTGAAAAGAAAACGGGCATCCCTGTTGGTAAACTTCAGGACAATGAATCAGCAAAAATGAAGCATTTAGCGAAACACTTGGCTCAAAAAGTAATCGGACAGCAGGAAGCTGTAGAAAAAGTAGCAAAAGCGATTCGACGTTCTCGCGCTGGATTAAAAGCGAAGCATCGCCCAATTGGTTCATTCTTATTTGTGGGTCCAACAGGTGTCGGTAAAACAGAGTTAACCAAAACATTAGCTGAAGAACTATTCGGATCAAAAGATGCAATGGTTCGTCTAGATATGAGTGAATACATGGAAAAACATGCGGTGTCTAAATTAATTGGCTCACCTCCTGGCTACGTAGGTCACGAAGAAGCAGGACAATTAACAGAGAAAGTACGCCGTAATCCTTATTCTATCATCTTACTAGATGAAATTGAAAAAGCTCATCCAGACGTTCAGCATATGTTTCTGCAAATTTTAGAAGATGGACGTCTAACAGATAGTCAAGGTCGCACAGTAAGCTTCAAAGACACAGTTATCATTATGACAAGTAACGCTGGTGTAGGTGAAAAGAAAATTACGGTTGGGTTTGATGCAGAAAGTGACGCACTTAAGCAGGCATCCGTTTTAGATTCACTTTCATCTTATTTCAAACCAGAGTTTTTAAATCGATTTGATACAATCATTGAATTTAATCACCTTGAAAAAGATAACTTGATTAAAATCGTGGACCTTATGCTTGCTGAATTGAAAGAAACATTACAAGAACAAAACATCACGCTGCACGTAGCAGATGAAGTAAAAGAAAAACTGGCTGAACTTGGCTACCACCCTGCATTTGGTGCTAGACCACTTCGCCGAGCAATTCAAGAACAGCTTGAAGATCGAATTACAGATTTACTGTTAGATGATGGAGATGTATCTACAGTGAACGTAACGTTAAATGAAGCAAGCGAAATCACCGTACAAAACTAATAGAAAAAGCGACTCTACTTGAGTCGCTTTTTTTTATAGAAATACTTACGTTTATTTACTTTCATCTGTTTTTTCGTCTGTTTTTTCGCCGGCACTATCCGTTGATTCTTCTTGATCATCAGTTGCTTCATCCTCAGACGAATCAGCTGCTTCGTCTTGCTTCATTGTTTCCTGTGAATCATCTGTAGTTGTATCCTCCGCTTGAGTATCATCCGACTGTTCTGTTTGCTGTTCTGTGGCATCTTTTTCATCCGTTTGTGAGTTGCATGCTGTGATTAACATAATTGCTAGAAGTGATCCAAATAACTTGACTAATAAACTTTTGTTCATTTTACCGTCTCCTTTCGAATCATCTGAGCCTCTATGTAGTCACCATTCATATGGCTCTACTGGCAGTATAGCCTATCCAATTAGAAAAAAGTTCACTTTTACAAGGTTATTACAAAAGCTTTACATCTCTTTCATTTCGTTCATATTCCGCTCATATTTCCTTAATAGTTTATAGCCCGCTGTATTCTAGATCTATCTTCCTTGGTCTAAGTACTCAATTCGTCTATTCACACAGTTGTAACTATGCTAATATGAGTGATATATTACTATACCGTGCGACTAGATGACTATAAAGTTATTCTCCTATAAAATTATTCATCATTTAAGAAAGGGATTTTTTATGGAATCACACAACCTCATAAAAAAACGGAATTTTGTTCTTTTACTTATTTTTTGGCTGCTATATTTTGTTCACATTGTTTTATACCACTTTATTGCAGCCGCTCCTCATATGATTGTTTTTATAAGCGGAGGGATTTTATTACTGTTAGTGACGGCTATGTATTACTTTCGTTTTCATCCTGCTATCATTATGTATTCTTTTTTCATATGCTATTATGCCTATATTGCGTACATGACATCTATTGAACCTGCTGTTATTAATTATTTGTTTTTGTTTCTTGGAATAATTGTTAGCTTTATTTATTATAGCTATATCGCTATTGTAATTTCTACATTTATGTCCATAATAATTGTTTTGTACTTTTATGTAAGCAACACTCTTTTTACATCTGTGACCTTCGTGAAATTAGATATCGTTTATTTCATTTTGTTTACGCTGATCACAATGATTATTTTGTTGTACTGTGCTCATTTCTCTAAAAAACTGATTGCTATTAACACGGTCAAAATGAACAAAACCGAAGATGAACTGTATTCAGCTCAAGAGTATTTACAATCTTTTTT
Source organism: Priestia megaterium (assembly GCF_023824195.1). NCBI lineage: Bacteria > Bacillati > Bacillota > Bacilli > Caryophanales > Bacillaceae > Priestia > Priestia megaterium. Next base: position 1,252,236 of record NZ_CP085442.1, on the reverse strand, counting down.
TACATACAATCGCGACGCCATTGCCGTGTTCAGTCTAGACGGTAAAGTGATTAGAGTAAACGATGCTTTTGAGCAAATATACGGATGGAAAGCGGAAGAAATTGTTGGAAAGGCCATTCCATTTATTCCTGCTGGCTTAAAAGGCGACGCTGAAAGCCGATTAGAAAGGGTTAAAAAAGGAGAAAAGCTGGTAGCCTTTGAAACCCAAGATAAGCGAAAAGACGGAAAAATAATTGATGTAGAAATCACTGTTTCACCTATTTTTAATCGTGATAAACAGGTCGTTGCGCTTTTTGGTATTTCACGTGACCTTACCGAAGAAAAGGAAACAGAAAAATTCCTTCGCCAAACCGATAAATTATCTTTAGCCGGCGAAATGGCAGCGGGAATCGCTCATGAAATTCGAAATCCGCTTACTTCTCTGAATGGATTTATTCAGCTTATTCATGAAGACAGCAGCTGCTATCATTCTTATACAACCATCATGCTGAGTGAACTGAATCGTATTAACTCAATCGTTGGAGAATTTTTATTGCTCGCTAAACCTCATGATACGGTTATGAAAAAGCATGCATTCTCTACTATTTTAAATGACGTTATTCTTCTGTATGAATCAGAATGTGTATTAAAAAATGTCGTAGTTAAAACGCAGGTGGAAGCCCCGCATACATACATCTGCTGTGATGCAAATCAAATTAAGCAAGTACTCATTAACTTATTAAAAAATGCGCTCGAAGCTATGCCTAGCGGAGGAGAAATTCATTTAAACGTTACTCAGCATACTAAAGATCTTACTATTTTCATTAAAGATACAGGAGTCGGCATTCCCTCAAATTTGCTTACGCACATTCAAAAACCCTTTTTTACCACGAAGCCCTCAGGCACCGGTCTTGGACTTGTTGTGATTAAAAACATTTTGTATCAGCATAAAGGAACATTTGAGATTAAAAGCACTGTTGGCGAAGGAACCAGCGTTACCCTTACGATTCCTCTATGGAAAGAAGGAACATGTCAATAAAAAAAGCCGCAAACGCGGCTTTTTTTATAGCTTTTTATCATCAATACTATTTAAATAGTTTTCAATTTCATCTACTACAGACTGCACGCAGCCCTCTTCGAATGGAGAGATTAAATTCGCTTCCTCTACTAATTCTAAAAATGGCTTACTTCCGCCAAGCTTACACAAATGAACGTAATCTTGCCATGCTTGTTCATGATTTTCTCGATCTTTTTTCCAAAATTGAAATGCACAAATTTGAGCGAGGGTGTAGTCAATATAATAAAATGGAGACGTGTAAATATGAAGCTGGCGCTGCCAGAAGCCCCCGCTTTCTAGATAGTGATGGCCGTCATAGTTTTTAGAAGGCATATATTTCTTTTCAATTTCTCGCCACGTTTGTTTTCGTTCCGAAGGCGTCATCTCAGGGCGTTCGTATACAGCATGCTGAAATTCATCTACCGCTACCCCGTAAGGCAGGAAAGTTAAGCCTGAGCTTAAATGCGAAAACTGGTATTTATCTTTGTCTTCTTTAAAGAACAACTCCATCCAAGGCCATGTAAAATATTCCATGCTCATTGAATGAATTTCGGCTCCTTCATGCGTAGGCCAGTGATACTCATTGGTTTCCATATCTCGGCTGGAATACACTTGAAAAGCGTGCCCTGCTTCATGCGTTAACACATCAATATCGCCTGATGTTCCATTAAAATTTGAAAAAATAAACGGCGCTTTGTATTCTTCAATAAACGTACAGTAGCCTCCGCCTGCTTTGCCCTTTTTAGCGACTAAATCCATCAAATTATTTTCAAGCATAAATGAAAAAAATTCGTCCGTCTCTTTAGAAAGCTCCTTATACATAACCCGTCCATTTTCAATAATCCACTTTTCATCACCTTTTGGCACTGCGTTTCCTGTTTCAAACTGAAACGGTTCATCATAATAAGTTAAGCTCTCTACTTGAATTCTTTCCTGCTGACGCTTTTTTAATTTTTCAGTAAGGGGAACGATATACTCTTTTACTTGTTTGCGAAAAGCGGCAACCATTTCAGCATCGTAGCCTATTCTAGACATACGAGCATAGCCCACTTCTACGAAATTTTTATAGCCTAATTTTTCAGCAAGCTTTGTACGTACTTTTACAAGTTTATCGTAAATATCATCAAATTCCTCTTCATGATCGGTGAAAAATTGAGACTTCGCTTCTGCTGCTTTTTTTCTCATTTCTCGATCAGGTGATTCCATGAACGGATCGAGCTGGGCTAACGTTCTTTCTTCGCCTTCAAATACAATTTTAGCTGACGCCACTAGTTTCGTATATTGAGACGATAGCTTATTTTCTTCCTGCAGCTCTTTTACTATTTCCGGCGAAAATGTTTTTAACTGCATTTCAGCAAGAGAAAACAGCTGCTTGCCCCATTTTTCTTCTAGTTGCTCTTTAAAAGGCGAAGAGATTAACGCTTTGTAAAATTTCTCTACATATCCTTCTAAAAGCGGCTGTGTTTCATCAAAATAGTCTTGTTCTTCTTTATAAAATTCATTCGCTGTGTCTATAGAATGACGAATATAGCAGATGTTCCCCATGGTGCTGTACTTGGAATACGCGTCATTTGCTAGACGAATTGCCTCGTTTTGCTGACTGACTGACGCTGCTTCCGTAAAATGTGTAATGGCCTTTTCAAATTGCTTTTCAATTTCATTCATATCAGGTCGTGTATATGTATAATTCTCAAATTTCATCATTTGTTCCCCTTCCTCTATTGTCTGTATGTAACCTAATTCGTTTTTATCTAGCTGTATTCCTGTTAATTTCAATTTTTTGTCACTTTTTATTTTTTATGTCGATTGATCATGAAAGAAGTCATAGAAAAAACGAGATTGAGACCTAACTAAATCAATGGAATCTACAGGCGAACAAATTGAATAAAGAAGCTAGTATGGATCGCTTGTTAGACCACTGTTGATTCCCGTGCAAGACTTCGCTTTCCGCGGGCGGTCGGTAAGCCTCCTCGTCGCTTCCGCTCCTGCGAGGGTCTTACCTGTTCCGCTTTTCCCGCAGGAGTCTTCGCCTTGCCCTTCACTCAACAGCTAGAAGCAACTACATACATCAAATCTATGTTCACCACCACAATGAAAAAATCCGAACGATGAATCGTTCGGATCTTCTTTCAACTAAAACACGTTTGTCCCAGCCTCGCTTTTCCTTAGTTAATCAGTCGATTCCGGTAAAAATTCATCTGCATAGTGCCCTAATTTCTTAAGCATCGAAATAGCAACTTCCTTTTCTTCGCTAGACAGAACGGATAAAATATCATGAATTCTTTTTTCATGACTCGGAAACATGCTTTCAATCATTTCCTTGCCTTGCTTGGTGATAGCTGCATAGGTTACACGGCGATCGTTCGGACAAGCAACGCGCTCTAAGAAACCTTTTTTCTCAAGCTTGTCTACTACATACGTAATACTGCCGCTTGCTAATAGAATTTTTCCGCCAATTTGCTGCAGAGGCTGCTGACCTTTGTGGTACAATAACTCTAGGACAGCAAATTCGGTTGGATTCATTCCATGCTGTTGAATAAATTTATGCACATGATCATTAATTGAACGATTGGCACGAGATAGTACAATAAATAATTTAAGAGATTGGTCTAACTCTTCTCTAGTTACATCATTCGTCATTTTAATCAGTTCCTTTAATATTATCTTGATATCAAGATAATACTAAAATTTCCCTTCAAAGTCAATCAAAGCAGGCTTATTTCATCGGTTATTCTCTCCGCTTGTACAATTTTTTTGATAAAAAATGTATATAAGTGGATTTATACATATGCTTTTAATACAATAAACATATGACCATTACATAAAAAGGTGAATGATTATGAAACCAACCCATTTATTATTTAATTCCGCGATTGGTTCACAAAAGCCTGAAACAATCGTTAACCGGCAAAATCCCTGTCCCTTTTGCGACGTAGAATCTCTTACAGGCATCATTGAAAAACAAGGACCTATCATTTGGCTGAAAAATAAGTTTCCCGTTCTGCAAGATGCTTATCAGACGGTTATTATTGAGACCGATGAATGTTCTTCGGAACTATCTATTTATTCAAAGGAACATCTGTACACCTTGCTGAGCTTCGCTACTGAACGATGGATATCTATGATGAACAGCGGAGAATATGCTTCTGTTCTTTTCTTTAAAAACCACGGCCCCATGTCCGGAGGATCATTACGACATCCTCATATGCAAATTATTGGTTTAAATGAGATGGATGTAAATGAAAATGTGAAGCTAGAGCAGTTTGAAGGAGTCACAATTGCCCAAAATGAACACGTCACATTTAATTTATCTGTAAAACCTAGAATGGGCTTTTTTGAATTTAACGTGATAACGGATCAGCTTGACAAAGAGCTGCACGCGTTTGCAGATTATCTTCAAACGGCTGCTCACTATTTATTAAATCATTTTCATCGTAGCTGCACGAGCTACAACTTATTTTTTTATAATCTTAAAAATGGCAAAATTGCGGCGAAAATCATTCCTCGCTTTGCCACATCTCCTTTGTATGTAGGATATGGCATTCCTCAAGTTTCCAATAAGCTTGAGCACATTGCTAACCAAGTTCAGGAGCTGTACTTTACCTAAAAAGTTGAACCTTCACTGGTTCAACTTTTTTGTAAGGTTATTGTATAAAGCTATTCACTTTTAAAATAGTCATGCTCATAGAAAACAAAAAAACATACACTAAAAGAACGATGTGAATTGAGGATAAAAAGAAGAATACGTAAAAGGAGACGGTTTATGACTGAAGTACTAATTGGAAGCATTCTTTCTGCGCTATCGACTGGAGTAGGCGCTTTGCCTATTCTGTTTTTGAATCAAGAATTGACTCATCGCTGGAAAGATATACTTCTTGCGCTCACTGCAGGTATTATGACAGCAGCTTCTACTATGAGTTTGATTCCAGAATCTCTTCAAAGCGGCGGTTTTTTTTCCTTAGCCATTGGCTTACTGCTTGGAGTTGTAACATTAACACTCTTGGAGCAGAATATTCCTCACATTGATCTTGAGCATTCTAAAACCGGCATTCAATTTGATGAAAAAGCACTTTTAATTGTTTCCGCTATTACTTTGCATAACCTTCCTGAAGGACTGTCTGTTGGTGTTAGCTACGCTTCAAATGTTGAAAATACAGGGAACTTAATCGCCCTTGCAATCGGTCTTCAAAATGCACCTGAAGGACTGTTGGTCGCGCTATTTTTAGCTCAGCAAAATATCAGTAAAATAAAAGCATTTTTAATTGCGACCCTTACAGGCTCCGTTGAGATTGTAACTTCTTTACTCGGGTTTTATTTAACTAATTTTGTTGATTCTCTCGTTTCATATGGATTAGCTTTTGCTGCTGGAGCCATGCTTTTTATTATTTATAAAGAGTTGATTCCGGAAAGTCACGGCGATGGAAACGAAAGATTTGCTACTTATTCGTTTATTTTTGGTATTTTGTTTATGATTTTTTTAATTAACATTTTTTAAAGCTGAAGAGAGGCCACGGGCAGCGTAATTGTTTTACTGCCCGATCCCGAATGCTTGTCCTTCATTACAGCTTTGAAAAAGATAAAAAGCGGCTAATCAGTGTGGCAAACGATGTCTTATCTTCCTCTTCTTTTAAACGCTGCTTTTGATAAACGAGTAAGAGCTGATCAAGCTCTTGACTACAGGTAACGGTTTCTTCATTAGTCAAACCTTTTTCTTCTCCGAGTTGCACCATCTTTTGTCTTTTTAGGACGATTTCTACTAATAATCTCTCTGATTTCGTTCTATTTCTCACTCCAAACACAAAATCCTCTCCTATGACAAAGAAATTAGCTTATAACGCATTATTACAAATTCTACTAAATATGTAAATAGAGTCGCAATAATAGACATTTTTTTTGCGAAAAAATTATTTTGTCGGAATTTACAAACGCTTACATTACTATAGGAATACCATTTATCTTTTTTTTACAAGTTGTTTTTCGACAAAAGATGCCGCTTGTCGAATAGAAAAAGAGATTGAGACATAACGAAATCAATTCAATCTAAAAACGAACAAATGGGATACAGGAGCTGAACCGCTTGTTCCAACGCTGCTGATTTCCGTGCAAGGCTTCGCTTTCCGCGGGCGGCCGATGAGCCTCCTCGTCGCTTACGCTCCGGCGGGGTCTCACCTCTTCCACTTTTCCTGCAGGAGTCTTCGCCTTGCCCTCCAATCAACAGCTAGAAGCAGCTAAATATATGACACCTACGTTCACCATCACCATGAAAAAATCCGAACGAAGTTGATTCTTAATCAAGAATCCCTTCGTTCGGATCTTCCTTCAGCTAACATACTTTTGTCCCTGTATCTTTTTCTATTCAGCTTTCTGAACAGCAATTTGTACAGCATCCCATACCGTAGCAAAAGGAGGGGCATACGAAAGATCTAACATTGTTATTTCATCTGTTGTGAGGCGGCAAGTAATAGCTGTCGCAAATACATCGATTCGTTTTGCTACTCCTTCTTTACCAATCATTTGAACCCCAAAAATCTCTTTTGTTTCAGGATGATAAACAAGTTTTATCACAATCTTTTCAGCTCCTGGATAGTAAGAAGCATGACTCGGAGCCTCTGCTGTGATGGCTTTGTATAAAAGAGAATTTTCTCTTGCTTCTCTTTCTGAAATGCCGGTTTTTCCAATTTCATAGTCCATCACTTTGACAATACTTGTACCTACAACACCCGGAAATTCTCGCTTTTCTCCCCCTAATCGGTAACCAAGAACCCTTCCTTGCTTATTGGCAATGGTTCCAAGAGCAATATGAACATCTTTTTTTAATACGCGGTGATAGCTTGTTGCACAATCCCCTGCTGCGTAGATATGAGGCACGTTAGTTTCCAACTTCTCGTTTACTAAAATAGCTCCATTCTCAAGCATTCTTAGTCCGTTTCTCTCTAAGAATTGCGTATTCGGACGAACTCCTACATTTACAATCACTAAATCTGTTTGATATGTTTGACGGTTTGTTTGAACGTGAGTGACGGAACCATCTGAATTCAGCAATGCTTCCACTTCTTCTTCGAAATGAAATAAAATATCGTCATCTAGCTGCTTTTGTAAATGCTCTGCCATTTCTTGATCTAAAATAGATAGAATCTGCTTTCCCTGTTCAATGACCCGTACTTCTTTTCCCAAAGTCTTCATTGCTTCAGCTACTTCCATTCCGACATATCCTCCGCCGATAATGGTGACTTTCTCTACGGAGTGAGCCTGTAGATATGTATAGATTCTTGCGCTGTCTTCTAATGATTTTAATGTGCATACATTCGGCATGTTATCACTCATAAAATTGGGTTTAACAGCCGATGTTCCAGTTGCAATGATGAGTTCATCATATGTTATCTCTTTTTCAGTTTGCATCTTTACATCTTGCGCTACTATGTATTTTTTTGTATGATTTACTTCTTTTACTTCGTGAAAAAGGTGGACGGAGATATTTCGCTCTTCAAATTCTTGTTTCGTCCGAGCAATCAAATCGTCTTTTTCTTTTACCACACCTGACAGATAGTAAGGCATGCCACATGCGCTGTAAGAGATGTCTCCCCCTTTTTCAAACACAAGGATTTCCACTTCTTCTTTTTCTTTCATCCGGCGAAGCTGTGAAGCTGCGCTCATTCCGGCGGCTACTCCTCCTATAATGACGACACGTTTCATCTATACTCCCTCTTTCTACATAAATAATAGGCTATACTATTGTTTTTCCTTATTCTTCCCGATTTCAAACGAAAAAAAACGGCTGTTTACACAGCCGTAGATGTTTGTTTTGAGCGGTAATACGTTAAAGCTAAGGCTCCTGCTAATACAGCTCCTTTAATAATGTCTTGCATATAATACGGAACATTTAGCATCGTTAATCCATTTAACAGCACACCAATTAAAATAGAACCAATGAGCGTCCCGAATACGTTCGGTTTCCCTGCTCCAAATACGGAAAAGCCAATGTATGTAGCAGCTACAGCATCCATTAAAAATGGTGAGCCTGCGTTCACTTCTCCTACTCCAATACGGGCAGCCAGTACGACTCCTCCAATTCCAGCAAGCAAACCTGAAAACATATAGGCATACATACGGTAACGGTTAACCGGTACACCCGAAAGTCTTGCAGCTTCTATGTTCCCTCCTGTTACGTAGAAAAAACGCCCAAACTTCGTATAGGAAAAAACGATATGAACAAGCAGCACAGTCAGCAGCATAATGATAACAGGGACAGGAATACCTAGAAAATGACCTTGCCCTAGTGCAAGGAAAGATGGAATAAAAATTCCCGGAGCTCTTTCTCCGCTTGGTAAAGGCATATTGGTATAAATAGCTGAGCCTTTTGTATACGTTAATAAAATCCCCTGTACGATGAACATCATTGAAAGAGTGGCTAAAATATCAGGAATCTTTACTTTCACTACTAAAAAAGCATTTACTAACCCGATAAGAAGCGATGCAATAATCGGAACAATGATAGCAACTGCAATTTCTTGTCTGTGTAAAACAAGCATAGAGGCTGATAAAATAGTGGCTAACCCAGCCGTAGACCCTACAGATAAATCGAGTCCGTTGACGGTTAACGATATCGTTACACCAAGCGCTATTAAGGTAACAATAGAAATAGAGCGCAGGATATCACTAATGTTTTCTCCTGTTAAAAAGTTAGGTGTGGCAATGGAAAAAATAATCATAATGACAAAAATCATTAAGACTGTCCCATATTTATAAAAAAAGTCGAAAACGCTTATTATTCTCTTTGGTTTCGCTACAGGTTCTGTTACATACTCCGCACTCATCCTTTTACTCCTCCTGCTGTATAATAAAATAATTTTTCACTAGTTGCTTCTTCTTTGGATAATTCTTTCACGATTTTTCCGTTGTACATAACATAAATTCGATCCGCTACCCCTAGCAGCTCCTCGAATTCACAGGTTGCATAAACAACTCCTTTTTGCTGTGACACAAGATTTGTAATTAAATCAAATATCTCTCGCTTGGAGCCTACATCAACCCCTTTAGTTGGTTCATCAAACAACAGCACGCTAGAGTCCGTAACAAGCCATTTTCCGATTGCTACTTTCTGCTGATTTCCACCGCTTAACGTTCCAACTGACTGCTCGATAGAATGAGACTTTACGCCAACTTGCCCAGTCGTTTTCTGCGCTTTTTCTTTGATCTTTCCTCGCTTTAGAAACGAATAATTTGTAAAGCGGGACAGACTTGGCAAAACTAAGTTATCGGCAATCGATTCATGAACAAAAATTCCTTCTTTTCTTCGTTCTTCAGGAACAAGAGAAAGACCTTGTGCAATATAATAATACGGCTGCTTATTCAACTTTAGTTTCTTGCCTTTTAACCGAACGCTGCCGCTCACATATTGCTCTAAACCAAATAGACTTCGGCAAAGCTCCGTTTTACCCGCTCCTACAAGCCCTGCAATACCGACTACTTCTCCTTCTTTTACATGAAAAGAGATATTAGAAAGGCGCCCTGGAAGAGATAATGCTTCTACATGTAAGAGTTCGTTTCCAATTTCTACTGATTTTTTGACCCACTGTTTTACAGAAGACGTTCCTAACATGAACGTAATCACGTCTTCAATCGATGTATGTGACGTTTCTTTTGTAACTACATAGCGTCCGTCCTTTAAAACCGTTAAGCGGTCGCAAATATCAACCACTTCTTGAAGGCGATGTGAAATGTAAATAATGCCTACTCCGCTTTTCTTCAGCTCTCTCATCACAGAAAACAATTGTTTCGTCTCTTCCACACTAAGAGGTGCGGTTGGTTCATCCAAAATTAAATAATCAACATTCTGTACAATTGCACGTGCAATAAGCACCTGCTGTTTTTCTGATAGAGTTAGATCAACGACATTTTTTTTAACGGATAGAGAAGAACCAAGTAAAGAAAGAGCTTCTTCCGCTTTCTTATAAATAGATTTCCAGTTTACAAATGTCTTACTTTTATTAGAAGCCTGCACGTCTAACACAATGTTTTCAGCTACTGACAGCGAAGGAATTAGCGCTACATCCACTTCTTGGTGTACAATACCGATGCCGTGGCGCTTAGCTTCTTTAGGAGAAGAAATGGAGATTTCCCCTCCGTTTTTACAGATTTTTCCTTCGTACTCGTTGTAAGCTCCGCACAATATTTTCATCAGCGTACTTTTACCGGCACCATTGGCTCCCAATAAAGCATGGATTTCCCCTTTTTGAACAGTAAAATCAACTTTGTTCAGCGCTTGAAAAGAACCAAAGTTTTTTGTTATGTTCTTCATTGAAAGCTCGTTCGTCATACCTGTCCCTCCACTTCTATTCTTTTTTACCCCATTCTTCTACGTACTGACTAAGCTGATCCATATTAATCGTTTGATTAGGCAAATCTGTTTGTTTGACTAAAACCGGATCAAAGGAATAATAACGAGGGATCTCTTGACCGGAAATCTTTTTAAGAAGCAGATCAACTTGCTTTTCTCCTACTGAAGCTGGATTTACGGCAGCTGACGCTTTCCACGGGCTGTTTTTTGCCTGCATCATTTGCAGATCTTCATCAGATAAGTCTACTCCGTATACTTTAATCTCGTCTCGTCCTGCTTCTTTAATCGCTCTTGTTACCCCTTTTGCAAATTCGTCCCAAGGTGCCCAAACGGCCGCAATGTCTCCTTTATTTGGATACTGCTTCAACACGGCTGCCATTTTATTTTGTGTGTCTAGTGAGGTGTTGTCCGTTGCGCTTCCGAACGTAGCAATTTGTTTTACATCTGGATAGCGATTCATCATAATTTTATAAATGCTGTCGCGCTTTTCCATCGGTGCAAAGCCTCCAACAAACGCATATACAATGTTTCCTTTTCCATTAATGTCCTGCATCATTTGTTTCAGACCCTGCAGCGCAAGCATATAATCGTCCTGATCGATGGTTGTAACGCCTTCTACTTTTAATTCTACGTCTGTTGCAATAACGGGAATTCCTTTTGCAATCGCGCGCTTCACGCCAGGTTCAAGAGTTTCAGCCCGGCCGTGGTCAATCATAATACCGTCAACATTTTGGTTGATAGCCGTGTCTAAATAAGCAGCCATTTTAGATTGATCATTGTTTGAATCAGAAACGGACAGCTGTACTCCTGCTTTTTTAGCCGCTTTTGTCACGCCTGTTATGTACTGAGCAGCATGAGTGCCTGACGTAAATTCAGAAATAAGAGCAATTTTTGTATCTTTCGTAATCTTTTTTCCTTCTTGCTGTACAGGCTTAGCAGAAGCCGCTTGCTGCGCTGGAGCTGCCTGTGCTTTTTCGTTTAGACTTGGCTGTTCTTTCGTGCAGGCAGCCAGCGCAAAGACTAGAAGCACGAGCAAAGTAAGTGGCCACAGCATTTTTTTACTCTTTTTCATGGTGTTCCTCCTATTAAACTTATTATTCACATAAAAATAGTTAGTTTTATAATAATCCAAAGAATACCCCGCTTTTAGATGTAAAAGCGGGGTGATGATGGCCTATGCTTTACAAGTAATTGTTATGCGTAAATAGGTACCCATCCTTCAGTTGTCACGAAAATTCTGACAGCGACTACTTTACGATCTTCCATTAGTGTAAAGTAATGAAGAATGTTTTCTGGTACTGAAATTAAATCGCCCGGCTCTAATTCAACATCAAAAAATTCGCCATCTTTTCCTTGAATAACAAAGATTCCATGACCGCTTACAATAAAGCGAACTTCGTCATCTGTATGAATATGCTTGCGCTGAAAGTTTTTTAACAATTCATCAATATTTGGTGTAGATTCCGATAACGAGATAACATCTTGAGCTTTATAGCCGCGGCGTTCCGAAATATCTTTAATATCCTCACCAAAAGCGTTTAAAATTTCTGTTTTTTCTTCATCAGTTAAATCATATTTTTCACGAAGATTTTCTGGAAGTTTTGTAATATCCCAGTTTTCATAAATAACTTCATTGTTTGCCAGAAAAGCTGATACTTCCTCTTGAGTTTCAATTCTTTTATTGTTTACATGTAAGCGAATTTGCGCCATTGTTGTTTCCTCCTTTTATAAATGCACCTTTGGCTTAATGCCTTTAAGTGACAGTAATTTGACATGGTAGCTAAATAGAAATTCATAGGCTTCTAGCGCTTTTTTTGTTTCAAATGCATTTTTCCCCCATACCGTAATCCCGTGGTTACGAATCAAAATCGCACCTTGATCGCCTTTTATATGGTGAGAAAACTCTTCTGCTAGTGTCGGAATATCTGCGTAATTCGGAATAATCGGAACAGTGATTTCCGCATCTTCTTCCCAAATACCTAGCGCCTTAATAATTTCTTGACCTTTGAATGAAATAACGCCTTCATCTCCGTACAGTTCAGAGATCACGTTATTGTCGATTGTATGTACATGAAGACTGCACCCAGCATTCGTTAAATCGTAAATCTTAACGTGTAAAAGCGTTTCAGCAGAAGGCTTTAAATGCGTTTCTTCTGCAGGCTTTCCGTATTGATCAACTAATAAAAAATCTTCATTTGTACGTTTTCTTTTGTCTTTTCCACTTGCTGATACAAAGAAAGTTGTCGGATTTTGGTCCACTTTAATTGCTAAGTTTCCGCTTGTACCGAAGAACCAATCGCGCTCTGCCAACTCATCTTTTATATCCGCAAGCTCATGCAATCTTTGCTGAGCCATGATACTCATGCTTTCACCTCTTCTGTTAATTCTTGTAAATGATGAATCACATCATAAAAAGTAGAAAAAGGACGATACGGTAGAGATAGCTCTTCGCATTTTTTAATTAAAAAGTCACGTGCAATGACCGTATCAGCTAATTTGGCAGCCTGCAAATCCGTAATTGAATCGCCAATAACAACCGTATGATCTCTTTCATCTGCAAGATGGCGAATAATCGTTGGCTTACAGCATCCGCAGTCATTTGTACACTGTTTATCACATGTATGAGGCCACGTAATGGAAATATGCTCACCGGAAAAATCAGATCCGTTGCAGTAGAGCATTTCCTCTGCAACTCGATTTCCCAAAAGTGGTTTTACAAAAAAGTCAATTCCTCCGCTTACAATATAAAGCGGAATATGATGCTCTTTTGTATAGGCAATAAAATCATCAAATCCATCTCGAATAGCAGACGTCTCTAAAATATAAGAAATAATATCTTCCTTTAATTCCACGGGGAGCAAGGCAAACATTTGCCCTACTCCTTCTTGAATGGAGACGCGCTGTTCCAACACGTCGTCTTTAATACTTTCCCACTCCGGAGGAGCAAATTGTTTCATAATAGCAATAATGTTATCGCTATTTGTGATTGTTCCATCAAAGTCACAAAAGATTTTTAACGATGTCATGCTTTCACCTCTACTGTTCCCCATAGTTGCAAAGCTTTTTGCAACTCTTTTGATTCTTCAGCTTTTTCGGCTAGTGTTTGATGAGAGAGTACTGCATCTATCGCCGTACGGAATGCTTTTCCTCCTCCAATAGCTCCGTCTGGATGACCGTGAACTCCGCCTCCTGCATTAATAATGCTGTCGATTCCAAAGTCTTTCACAAGCTGCGGTACCATTCCAGGATGAATTCCTGCTGAAGGAACCGGGAAAGACTGCTTATATTTGTATACAGGACGCGTTAATTCATAGGCAATGCCTGTCGTATCTTCAAGAGAAAGCGCTACGCTTCCGTATGGTGATGGAAACAGTGAGAAATCTGCTCCGGCTAAACGCAATAGCTTTCCAAGCAGTAATGAATTTGAAAAACCGTAAAACTCTGATGGCGTAAGCGCTCCGCTAACAGCTGGGTGTGCCATAATCGGCAAGTTAATTTCATCATCTTCTCGAAGTGCCTGCAGTACGTCTAACCCGTAAGCAAATACGTTGAATAAAAGAGCATCAGCTCCTAGCTCAGCTGCTTTTCTTGCTTTTTCTTTTAATTCAAACGTTCGTCCCGTTAAATTAACAGCATACAGCGTGCGGTGTCCCGTTTTTTCGTATACTTCATTCAGTACTTTTTTTCCTTCTGTAACGCGAGCTTCAAAAGGTGTTCGTTCACTATCAAACAAAATCTCGTCGTCTTTAACCAAATCCACTCCGCCAAGCGCTTGCTCACGCAGCTGAGTTGTTAAGTACGTCATATCTCTTCCAATCACGCCTTTAAAAATACTCATCACAAGCGGACGGTCATAAACGCCTAGTTTCTCTCGTATACCTTCTATTCCAAAGCGCGGTCCTGGAAATTCAGCTAATAGTTCATCAGGAAAATCCAAGTCTAATAATTTCACTTTTCCATCAAGTGATAGTTTTCCGAAAACCGTAACTAAAATAGCCGGTAAATCTCTTGAAAAGTTGGCAGTTGGATAAGCAATTTTGACAATAGCCTGCTTAATTTCTCCGCCTAAATATCCGTTTACACGTTCGCAATCTTGAAGCTCAGTTACTGACACGACGCGCCCTTTATGCTTTTGAAGCTGCTGTTGATCTAAAAGCGGCAGATCTGTCCATGAGCCGACGGTTAGTCCTAAAGCGATTTCTTCCGCTTTTTTATGAAAATTCCCTTTATTATCATGTAGTAAGTAGCTTGCAACGATTTCGCTCATTATGCTAAAAACTCCCTTGCTGTTTAATATCGTTAATAAAAAAACCTCTTCTGTGATTAAGAAGAGGCTTTCGTTGCTCTTCTTATCTCTCAGCTGCTGCTGCAAGAATTAGCACCGTGCTTAACATGCGTTAAGTCGGTTGCCGGGCTTCATCGGGCTAGTCCCTCCACCTACTCTTAATAAGAAAGTTGCTATTTATTTAAATTGAATTCGTAGATTATATACTAAATAAAAAATACCGCTAGGATTTATCGGTTATTAATCTCGTTAACTTCTTACATATTAAGCCAACTCAAAAAGGATTGTCAATGCGTTTTTAAAATAAACTTAATTTTTTTATTCGAGATACAGCTTCTCTCATGCGCTCTTCATCCGTCAGCAGTCCTATGCGCACATAGCCTTCACCATATGTTCCAAAGCCTACTCCAGGAGCCACTACAACGTGGGCTTTTTCAAGAAGTAAATCTGAAAACTGTTCAGAAGTATATCCTCCAGGAACTTTTAGCCATGCAAAAAAGGAGCCCGCTGGAGATGTAACATCCCATCCAATTTCTCGAAGCCCTTGAATAAAGGTATTGCGTCTAGATTCATAGCGCTTAACTAAATCATTCACACATTGTTGAGATTCTAACAGAGCTGCGGCTGCTGCCTCTTGAACCGCCCCAAAGAGACTGACATACATATGATCTTGAAGAAGATTAATAGCTTCTACAACACTTTCATTTCCTACAGCAAATCCAACTCGCCATCCCGCCATGTTATACGTTTTAGAAAGAGTATAAATTTCAATTCCCGTCTCTTTTGCACCAGGAGTCTGTAAAAAGCTGATCGGCTTTTTACCATCAAATCCAATTGCTCCATAGGCAAAGTCGTGTACCACACAAATATCGTGCTTGGCAGCAAACGCCACGGTGTTTTCAAAAAATTCTGCCGTTGCCACTGCACCAGTAGGATTATTCGGATAGTTTAAAAACATGAGCTTTGCCTGTTCTTTAGCACTTTCACTTATCTCTTCATATACGGGTAGAAAATGATTTTCATCCGTGAGCGGCATCACTTCCATCTTGGCTTTTGCAAGCTCTACTCCAGACCAGTAATCAGGATATCCAGGATCCGGAACCAGCACCGTATCTCCAGGGTTTAATAAGCACTGCGGGATTTCAACAAGTCCACCCTTCCCGCCAAATAAAATAGCTACTTCTTTTTCAGGATCCACATCAACGCCATATTCTCGCTTATAAAAAGTTGCAATGGCCTCTTTTAAAAACTGGTGCCCCCGAAATGGAGAATATTTATGATGCATAGGATTAGCACTTGCTTTTTGCAGTGTTTCTACAATATGTGAAGGAGTAGGCTGATCAGGATTTCCCTGCCCTAAGTTAATAACGTCGTGCCCTTGGGCCATTACTTTTCCTACCTTGCCTACAAGTGATGCAAAAAATTGTTTTGGTAAACTTTTTAATAGTTCCGATTGCTCAAATTGTTTCATCATCGCACACCTTCTCAAAAAATTCTTGAAATTCTAGTCACAAATAATATATTGTAATACTCAACTTGTAAAGTCATTTTTTTCAACTACTACAAAAAGGACGGATGATAAAGTGAGTGTAAAAATTACGTGTTTGCAGCTTGATATTGCGTTTGGAAACCCAACTAAAAACCGAAAATATATCGAACAAAAAATGACGGAAGCCCTGAAAGAAAACCCTGATATCCTTGTGCTTCCTGAGCTATGGGATACAGCTTATGATTTGACGCGGCTAGACGAAATTGCAGATGATGAAGGACAGCAAGCCAAGCAATTAATTTCTCAATTTGCTAAAACGAACGAAGTAAATATTGTGGCAGGTTCGATCGCGAAAAAAACAGAGCAAGGCGTCACGAATACGATGTATATTTTTGACCGAAAAGGTCGTGAAGTATCACAATACAGTAAACTGCACTTATTTAAATTAATGGATGAGCACCTCTATCTCGAAGCAGGAACAGCAAAAAATCTTTTTACACTTGAACAGTCACTGTGCGCAGGAGTTATTTGTTACGATATTCGTTTTCCAGAATGGATTCGGGTTCATACTAGCAGCGGAGCAGAAGTCTTGTTTGTTGTCGCTCAGTGGCCGGCTCCAAGACTTGCCCACTGGAAAGCACTGCTCATTAGCCGTGCAATCGAAAATCAATGCTATGTAATCGCGTGTAATCGTGTAGGCCAAGATCCTAATAACACATTTGCCGGACATTCCTTAGTCATCGATCCGTGGGGAGAAATAATCGCTGAAGCTGGCGATAGCGAAGAACTTTTAAGTGCTGACGTTAACCTGGAACTTGTAAAAGAAATTCGTAAACAAATTCCTGTCTTTACAGATCGACGCACAGAATTTTATTAATTATGTATTGACAGCCGTTTTTTTGCATGATACGATTTTCACCAGATATCATAAAATATTCAAACAAATCAAAATTGAATAAGTAATCGTACTCTTATCAAGAGTTGGCTGAGGGATTTGGCCCTGTGAAGCCCAGCAACCGACCGTCATTCCATCCTAAGGTGGATCACACCCGTAAAACATGTTTTACAAAGGCACGGTGCTAATTCCAACAGAAAGTAATTCTTTCTGGCAGATAAGAGGTTTGAACACTACAATCAAGCCTCTTTCCAACGAAAGAGGCTTTTATATTTTCTAAAATTATAAAAGCCTCCATATATTCTTAAACCTATTAACTTAGTAAACAAATCAGTTTAATAAACTATGGAGGGATTCCGATGTCAACAACAAAAACAGAGAAGTATCAGCCTTTAACAGAAATTTCAGCAATCAAACTTGTGAAAAAGCTAGGTCTTTTTGATGCCACAGAAGCACTGACTGCCCGTGAAATTGGTGACGGCAACTTAAATCTTGTCTTTCACATCATAAATGATCAAACGAATAAATCCATTATCGTCAAACAAGCACTTCCCTATGCAAAAGTTGTAGGCGAAAGCTGGCCTCTATCCTTGAACCGTGCCACAATTGAAAGCAATGCGCTCAAGCAATTCGGTTCATTTACGCCAGAACTTGTGCCCGCTGTTTATTACCACGATGAAACGCTTGCTGTTACGGTCATGGAAGATCTGTCTCATTTAACGATTTCTCGCGCCGGACTTATTCAAGGTGAAAGTTATCCTCTACTCTCACAGCATATCGGTTCTTTTTTAGGACATATTGCGTTCAAAACGTCTGATTTTGCCTTAAAGCCTCAGGATAAAAAAGAAGAAGTTGTTAAGTACAGCAACCCGGACTTATGCAATATTACGGAAGATTTAGTTTTTACAGATCCTTTTTTTGATATTGATACAAATGAATTTGAAAAAGCGCTGCGTCCTGATGTAGAAGAATTGTGGAATGATAGTGATGTAAAGCTACAAGCAGCAAAATTAAAATATAAATTTTTAACAAATGCGCAAACGCTAATCCACGGTGATTTACATACAGGCAGCATCTTTGCTAGCAGTCAAGAAACGAAAGTGATTGATCCAGAATTTGCTTTTTACGGTCCGTTTGGATTCGATTTAGGGCAATTTGTTGCGAATTTATTTTTAAATGCTCTTTCTCGAGAAACAAATCGCGAACCTTTATTTGCACACATTACTAACACATGGAACGTATTCAAAGATACCTTTACTGCGCTTTGGCATTCTGAAAACACTGAACCTTTTGCTAAAGATGAGCGCTTATTACATGAAATTTTAACGCAAACGTGGCAAGATGCTGTTGGATATGCAGGATGTGAAATCATTCGACGTACGATTGGCTTAGCTCACGTGGCGGACTTAGATGGAATTTCTTCAGAGGAAAGAAAAATTAACGCTAAACGTACTGCGTTAAAAATTGGACGCTATTTGCTTCTGCACCAACAAGACGTTTCACCAAATGAATTTGAACATTTACTTCGATAACGAATAATATACACAATGAAAGGATCGGTATCAGCATGACAAATACACTATCACTTCCGCGCTCAGTGGAATGGAATGAATCATATATTACTTTATTAGATCAGCAGCAGCTTCCTGGCAAAGTTGAATATATTAAGCTGCAAACCATTAAAGACGTATGGGATGCTATCACTACCTTGAAAGTACGCGGAGCCCCTGCAATTGGCATTACGGCGGCTTTTGGTCTTGCTCTTTCTGCGCTTAGCTATGACACAGATTCAGTCAAGGAATTTAACAAAAAGCTAGCTCTTGATCAACAGTATTTAGCTAGTTCACGCCCTACTGCCGTCAATTTATTTTGGGCATTGGAACGCGTAGCGAAAAGCGCTGAATCCGCTTCGTCCGTTAATGAAGCTAAAACAAAAGTTGTTCATGAAGCTATTCAAATTCAAGTAGAAGATGAAGAAACGTGCTACCGAATTGGAGATCATGCTCTTTCTTTATTTAAAAAGAAAGATAAAATCATGACAATATGTAATGCTGGTTCAATTGCTACAGCTTATTATGGAACAGCCTTAGCACCTTTTCACTTGTCTAAGCAGCGCGATATTCCGCTTGAAGTATTTGCCTGTGAAACAAGACCCGTTCTTCAAGGTTCTCGTTTAACAGCATGGGAACTTCAGCAGTCGGGAGTGGACGTTACGCTGATTACGGATAATATGGCTGCTCATACAATTAAAACAAAAGAGATTAATGGGATTATTGTAGGTGCTGACCGCATTGCAGCAAATGGCGATACGGCTAACAAAATTGGAACATATGGACTTGCTCTTTTAGCGAAAGCATTCGGTATTCCATTTTACGTAGCAGCGCCGCAGTCCACATTTGATTTATCTATTCAAGACGGAAGCAGCATCCCTATTGAAGAACGTTCACCTAAAGAAGTAACGCACATTGGAGATACACAAATTGCTCCAGACGGCATCTCTGTGTACAATCCAGCTTTTGATGTAACGCCAAGCGAACTGATTACGGCCATTATTACAGAGCATGGAATTATCCATTCCCCGTCTTCTGAATCCATTCAAAAAGTTTTGCTGCAATCTGCTCAATAAAAAAAGCCGCTGCTATGCGGCTTTTTTTATTGAGCACTGGTTTTCAACTGCATTTGTAACACAATTGTAACAGTACTATCTTCTTTTACTACATATATTATAGGGGATTCTTTTTGAATAAAGGGGAGAGTAAATATGAGTTCAGAGCAAAAAACGGATAAAAACAAAGCGCTGAATCGAAAGCAGCAATATCAGCTATTCGATTTATCCAAAGATGAAGAACTAAATTCCCTCCCTTCTCCTCAGCAAATTGACGGTGTTTTTGTGCAAGGAGAAGGCTGGAAATTAGACGGTGAATAGTTATTTTAACTAAAGAGCGCCTTTTGCTACATTTCTTTCAAGCATTAATAGTTTCTCTTTTATATGAGTTTGTGAACCAGCATAACCTGTTAAAGCTCCATTTTTTCCAATCACACGGTGACAAGGTAAAATAATAGGCAGTGGATTTCGACGATTCGCTTGTCCCACAGCCCTTACGGCTTTAGAACGATTAACAGACTCCGCTACATCACTATAAGACCACGTTTGTCCATAAGGTATATGTTTAAGCGTTAACCACACTTCTTTTTGAAAGTCTGTTCCTTTTATATCCAAAGGCAAATCAAATGTTAGCATGCGCCCTTCAGCATAATCCTGCAGCTGTCGCTTCGCTTCTTTCACATAGTGATAATTCTCGTCATGGACAAGTTCTTTAAGCTGCTCATTATGATCATCGCTATCAAATAAAATATGTTGAACCCCTTTTTCCGAGGCTACAATATAAATTTTCAAATCAGAAAATAAATTCATTTCTCCATAGTACATACTTGCTTATCCTTTCTATTTAAGCTGGAAGAATAACATGAAAAGCTGTTCCTTCTCCTATTTTGCTTTCCACTTCAATTCGCCCTTTATGTTCTTCGATAATTTTATATGAGACCATCAAACCGAGTCCCGTTCCTTTTTCTTTTGTCGTATAAAATGGTTCTCCTAAGCGCTTGATGCGCTCTTCGGGCATTCCATCTCCTTGATCTCGAACGGAGACCGTTACGTAACCCGGCTCTGTGGAGTAGACTTCAATAAAAATTCTTCCCCCGTTTGACGTGACTTCGATTGCATTTTTAATTACATTTATTAGTACTTGCTTAATTTGATTTGGCTCGCAGTACACCATTGGCAGCTGAGGGGACACACTTAGTTCAAACTGAATATTTTCTAAAAGCGCTTGAGCATTTAATAAATCAATCGTTTCTTTAACAACCGCATCTAGATTTTTCTTTTCAAACTTTACGGCCTGTGGCTTAGCGAGTACTAGAAACTCTGTAATAATGGTTTCAATTCTTTTTAATTCGGATTTAATAATATCAAAATAAAGAGAGTGATCTTCTTGAATGCTGCTTTCTAACAGCTGAACAAACCCTTTTAAAGCTGTCATCGGGTTGCGGATTTCATGTGCAATCCCAGCTGCTAACTGTCCGACTACTTGAAGCGTATCCGATTTCCGAATCTGCTCCTGCATTTGATTTCGTTCCGTTACGTCTCTTAAAAGCGTCATATATAGACCTGGCAAGATATCTTTTTTCGTAGAGAATTCGATATTTTTAACTTTTTCGTTCCCCGTAACGTACGTAATCTCTCCTTCAGCTTCCCCTTTTTGCTCGATCGTTTCTTGATGCTCAATCACCGCATCTAAATTCGCTGAAGAAATAAAATTCTCCATGGAGTGCGCACAAATCTCCTCTTTGCTGAGTTCTAGAATATCACAAAGAGAAGAATTCACATCAATAATATTTCGCTTGCCGTCCCATAAAACTAATCCATCGATCGAACCATTAAAAATCTGTCTGAATTTCTCTTCGTTATTCCGAAGCTCCTGTTCGATTTTTGTACGTTCACTGATGTTTCGAAAAATGGTTAAATGGTCTCCTTCTATAATGCCTTTTTTCCCTGTGAATTCCAACTGTTTGATTTCTCCATTTGGCATGTAAAAAGGAAGCTGATTGCGAATTTCTCCTTTTGTTTGAAACGTTTGGAGCACCTTTAACGCACTAAAGCTTTTTGTATCGATAAACGTATACAAATTGCTTCCAATTAATTTATTTAACGGCAGCTCAAATGCACGCGAAGAAGCAAGATTAGCGTTCAAGATTTCACCATCGTCTCTCCAAATCAAGATCGCTTCAATCGCATTTTCAAAAATAGCCCTGAAATTTTTTTCGCTTCTCAACAGCTGCTGCTCCATCAGGCGTTTTTCCGTCACGTCTCTCATAATGGACATATAGTATTGACTGTATATATTAGCGGTTGTGGTAAATTCAAAAAAAGTAACGTCTCCATTTTCGAGCCTGATCGGTAGCTCGCCGCTTGTCTTTCCTTCTTGATGCAGAGTTCTCCATAATTTTTTCACTTTATAATGATAAGTAGGTTCTACAAGCTCTTCTAATGTTTTGGTTAGAAGCTGTGCTCTTGTATAATTTAATCTTTCGCAAAATGAAGGGTTCGCGTCGATAAGCTGACCAGTTCGATCAAAAATGACAATTCCGTCTACCGCTTCATTAAATACATCCATAAACATATGATGACTAATAAACCGTTCATTTTCCATCATTTTGTGCTGCGTAATATCTCGAAATGTACACACAATAATGCCCGACATGTGACTATGTTTGTGTGAAGTAAATTCAACATGTTTCATCATGCCGCTTCGAAGCGTCATCGCGCCTTCATATTTGAAATAGCTTTCTTCTAAGAGTGCTGGATAATACGCTTCAATCATGTCATACGGAAAATACATCAGAAAATCTTTCATTTGATACGTTAATAGCTCATCCTTTGTTTTTTCAAACAGCCCGCAGGCTGATTCATTTGCATTTATAACTTGAAAATACTCATCAAATACGACAATGGCATCTAATACGTCATTAAAAATAGCTCGTAGCTGCTGTAATTCACCTTGCTGCTTTTGCGCAGCTTCAGATGTTAATTCTCTGTGTGGTGACATGCTCATTGCTCCTTTCTTTTGCACTTCCCATTTCCCCACCTTTTATCTATAGACTTAGTATTCTACAAGATTTGCTTTTTACCTTTTTAAAATTAGGCATGTTTATTCAAAATGCGACATTTCTTCACATTATCCCGCTATTTAGAAAGAAATCATGAATAAAAAGAGATTGAGACATAACTACATCAATCCAATTTAAAGATGAACAAATTGGATAAGTGCCCTAGTATGGATCAATTGTTACACCGCTGTTGATTTCCGTGCAAGACTTCGCTTTCCTCGGGCGGCCGGTCAGCCTCCTCGTCGCTTCCGCTCCTGCAGGGTCTCACCTATTCCGCTTTTCCCGCAGGATTCTTCGCCTTGCTCTCCAATCAACAGCTAGAAGCAGCTACATACAAGAAACCTAGGTTCACCCTACCAATAAAAAAATCCGAACGAATTTGATTCTTCATTAAGAATCTCGATTCATCGTTCGGATTTTCCTTCAACAAAAATACGTTTGTCCCAGCCTCTATCGATCATTCACTACAATATAAGTTGCTTGAATAGGTCCATGCACACCAACTACTAAATTCATTTCAATATCAGCCGAATTGCTCGGTCCCGTAATAAAGTTAATGCAAGAAGCAATCGTTTCTCCTCGCTCTACTTTTTCATGAATCATTTCAGCGGCTTGTGTCATGCGAGGGACAATTGAGCTTTGAGGTATGATCGCAATATAAGTGGCGGGCAGCAAACTTACTGCTCGTCCCTTTGCAGCACTGCTAAACAAAACAACTGTTCCAGATTCCGCTAGCGTCAAATCACTGAACGTGATGCCGACGTTTGCTTGTTCAGCTAGTGTAATATTCTCATCGCCTTTTACTGAATTCCATACGTGAAGGTTACGGTTTGTTTCCCATTTCTCCATCAGCGGATTCAATCCATATTCGGAAAACCTAGGATCATTCCACGTGCAGACAAGACCATTTCCATAGTTCGCTACGGCTTCCTCAAGGGCAGCTGGTAAGTGTTGTGATGAGGTTTCTACATAGCGAGTATGAATACGTTCGCAATGGTTTTCAAGCTCTTTCTTTAATTGATCCGGCGAATAGTTGCGGTAGACCTCATGCTGAGGAGCATGCTTCCATTGTGGCTTTACTACGCCGCTTGTTCGCCTGCTTCGCTTAAGATTAGCAGCAATATTGTCTAAAAAATTGTCTCTATTTTGAATGCTTCCGTTCATCACCATCACTCCTTTTATCAAACCAATCTCGTAAGCGCTCTTTTGTAGGCGCTGGAAACTCTCTGCTTTCCGTCCACGCTTTTAATGGACCAGGCCCTTTGGAAATACTGCTTCCTGACATAAAAGGAGTAAGAGCTGCCGGTGCTACTTTAGCGCCCACTGTATATAGAGAAGAGGAAGCTGCGCCCAAGCCAAATGCTTTCATCGCCAGCTTTTCCGAAATAGGTGCTTTTCCTTCTTTTTCGACAATTCGCTGACGGTGCTTGTGCAATAGCTCATGCAGCGGAATTTTGACTGGACAGGCATCTGTACAGGCTGCGCATAGCGTTGAGGCATATGGAAGCTCTTTGTAGTCTTCATAGCCTCCAAGCAAAGGAGATAATACAGCTCCAATCGGACCTGAATAAATAGATCCATATGAATGTCCTCCAATATGGCGATACACGGGACATACATTCACACATGCCGCACAGCGAATACACTGTAAAACAGATTGAAACTCAGTTCCTAAAATCGCAGATCGTCCGTTATCTACAATCACTAGGTGAAATTCTTCTGGTCCGTCTACTTCTCCTGGAAGTCTAGGTCCCGTAAGTGCCGTTACGTAACTTGTAAGCCGCTGACCTACTGCACTTCTAGTTAACAGGCTTACCAACACTTCAAACTCTTCAAATGTTGGCACAATTCGTTCCATTCCCATAACCGTAATTTGCGTTTTAGGAAGGGCGGTCGTTAGCCTTGCATTTCCTTCATTGGTAACAAGTGAAATAGATCCAGATTCTGCAATCGCAAAATTACATCCTGTGATGCCAATATCTGCTGATAAAAATTCTTTTCTCAGCATTTCCCGGGCATGAAGAGCTAGTTCTTCAGGTTTTTCTGTTTTTTTATAAGAAAGCTTTTCCTGAAATACATCTCTAATTTGTTCTTTATTTTTATGAAGCGCAGGAGCTACGATATGAGAAGGCGGATCGTGATCATCTACTTGCAGGATATATTCTCCTAAGTCCGTTTCAATAACTTCACAGCCTAGTTCTTCTAAAGCAGCGTTCATATGAATTTCTTCTGTAACCATTGACTTGGATTTAACGACTTTCTTTGCCTGTTTTTTCCTCGCTACATTTTTTATGTACTCATTCGCTTCTTCAGCTGTTTGAGCGAAAAAAACGTGGCCTCCGCGTTTAGCTACATTATCAGTGAGCTGCTCTAAATAGTAATCTAAATTTTCAAGCGTATGCTGACGAATTTCTTCGCCAAGCGCTCTCCATTCTTCCCAGTTTCCTAACTCTTCTGCCGCATCTAATCTACGGCTTCTTAAACGCTCTTGAGCACTTGAAACCGCAAAGCGCATAAATGCATTATTGACTCCATCATCGACGCGTTTTTTAAACTGATCGTTTCCTATTTTCATAGACATTCGGTATTCTCCTTTCTTTACATTCTGCTATTTAACACTTCAGCGATATGCATCACTTTTACAGGCTGTCCTTTTCGTTCAATTCTTCCTCCAATATTCATAAGACAGCCGCAGTCAGCTCCAATTAAGTACTCTGCGTTTGTCTTAGCTATACAGCCTACTTTTTCATCTACCATTTGTTCAGAGATTTGCCCCATTTTAACCGAAAACGTCCCGCCGAATCCGCAGCAGTTATGACTGTTTTCAAGATTCTCCATTTCAAGACCCTTTACATTGTTTAATAGTGTAAAAGGTTCTTTTTTTACGTTTAGCAAACGCGTCATATGACAAGAAGAATGATAAGTGGCTTTCCCATTTAAGCTGGCTCCTACATCTTCCACTTTTAAAACGTTTACAATAAAATCCGTTAGCTCATACGTTTTATCAGCAAGCTTCACGGCAGGTTCATGCCATGCAGCATCACCTTCAAAAAGATGGGGATACTCTTTGAACATTGTCACACACGAGCCAGACGGAGATACAACGTACTCTGCATGTTCAAACGCTTTTATCATGTTTTTCATCGCTTCTTTTGATTCTTTTACATAACCGCTGTTATACGCAGGCTGCCCGCAGCAAACTTGACTCTTTGGAAAATCCACTTCGCATCCTAATCGTTCTAACAATTCTACCGTCGCTTTTCCTACATTTGTTTGAAACATATCAATCAAACATGTGGCAAATAAAGATACTTTCATCATTTGCTCCCTCCAAGCTGATCATTTTACTTCTTTTAGTTAACAGGTCATCAGATGACTTAATGCTATTATACTCCTATGTTTTTCTAATTTCACTAGTTTTTCAAAAATACATTTCTTTGTTTGATATTTTTCCCACAAAATAATAAGAGGTTGATAACGAAATCATTTCAATCTAAAGACGCACAAATGGGATTAATGGGCTAGTCGCTTGTTACACCGCTGTTGATTTCCGTGCAAGACTTCACTTTCCGCGTGCGGCCGATGAGCCTCCTCGTCGCTTCCGCTCCTGCGGGGTCTCATCTATTCCGCTTTTCCCGCAGGAGTCTTCGTCTTGCCCTCCAATCAACCGCTAGAAGAAACGAAACACGTGAAACCTACGTTTGCCATATCATTAAAAAAATCCGAACGGTGAAGATTCTCCATCAAGAATCAAACCCGTTCGGATCTTCCTTTAACTAAACTACTTTTGTCTTAGCTTCTTACTTATTTATTTCCAAAAATCATCAAATACTGTGATTGGCAATTGGCGTTTATGCTGCGTTTTTAAGAAGTGACCTTCAATGATGTTACTTGCATGTTCACCTACATCTTTGCCTTCTAAATAATCGTCGATTTGCTCATACGTTACGCCAAGCGCTTCTTCATCCGGAAGCTGTGGACGATCTTCTTCCAAATCAGCCGTTGGTTTTTTCATATATAGATGCTCGGGACAGCCTAATTCTTTTAGCATTTGTTTTCCTTGTCGCTTGTTCAGACGGAAGATAGGTACTAAGTCAGCTCCTCCGTCACCGAATTTTGTATAAAATCCTGTAACAGCTTCAGCAGAGTGATCCGTTCCTAGTACGACTCCACTGTACATTCCAGCTACCGTATATTGTGCAATCATTCGCTCACGTGCTTTTACATTTCCTTTGTTGAAGTCGGATACTTTATCTCCTGCCGCTTCTTCAACAGCAGAAAGCATAGCATCCACTGCTGGTTTTACGTTAATAGAAATAGATTTTGTTGGTTGAATAAAAGCAAGTGCATCTTGACAGTCTGCTTCATCTGCCTGCACACCGTATGGAAGACGAACAGCAATAAACTGATAGCGCTCTTCTCCGGCTTCTTCATTTAACTCATTAACCGCTAGCTGTGCCAGCTTTCCAGTTAACGTAGAATCTTGGCCGCCGGAAATACCTAGTACAAACGAACGTAAAAAAGGATATTTGTTCATGTATGATTTCAGAAAATCAACGCTGCGGCGAATTTCTTCTACGGGATTAATTTCTTTTTGTACGTTCATTTCTTCAATAATTTGCTTTTGTAGCTCTTTCATAAAAAAACTCTCCTCTCATTACTAGCTGATGGGATCTACACAAGCACTGTATCAGATAGTAACTTGCTTCTAGTCTCTTCGATATTTTGCATTTTGTTATCCCAGCAGTTTGTACTCAAGTCTACTGGATACTCTGTAGGACGGAATACATCTTCGTTCGATTTTGTAATGACTTTGTAGTCATCCCATAGATGCTTTAAGTTTTGTAAGCAGTAGGCTCTCATTTCTTCAATTGTAGGCTGCTCGTACACAAGCTTTCCCTGCGCAAAGATTGGCTGGTGAATTTTACGTGCGTTAAAGTTTGTGACAAACTTGCTGACGTGCGTGTGAATCGGATGAAACATTTTTAAGTGCTGCTCTTCGTTCGGCACTTCGTCTTGCATCGTAATATAATCGCCTTCCCATTTGTGATTCACTTGATTTACAATTCGGTATACTTCTTTTAGACCGGGAGTTGAAATTTTCTCTGGATTTTCTGACAGCTTAATCGTATCCACCATGTTTCCATGATCATCTTCAATGGAAACCAGCTTGTACACAGCTCCTAGCGCAGGCTGATCAAAAGACGTCATGAGCTTTGTTCCAACTCCCCATCCATCAATTTTGGCACCTTGCGCTTTCAAATCCAGAATGCTGTACTCATCGAGATCATTCGAAGCAAAAATTTTCACATCATGATAGCCAGCTTCATCAAGCATTTTTCTTGCTTCTTGAGAAAGATATGGAAGTCTTCCGCTGTCTAATCGAATACCGATAAAATTAATGCGATCTCCCATTTCTTTTGCTACTTTAATAGCATTTGGAATACCTGATTTTAACGTATTATACGTGTCTACTAAAAAGATACAGTTACGGTGTGATTCCGCATACTTTTTAAACGCACTATATTCGTCACGATAGACTTGAACAAGCGCATGGGCGTGAGTGCCAGACACGGGAATTCCAAATACTTTTCCCGCTCTGACATTACTCGTTGCGTCAAAGCCTCCAATATAAGCAGCCCTTGCTCCGTAAAAAGCAGCGTCTAGCTCATGTGCTCTTCTTGAGCCAAATTCCATAAGCTGATTTGTACCCGTATGCTCATATAAATTATCTTCTCCCGCCGCCAAGCGAATACGCGAGGCTTTTGTTGCAATCAGCGGATGGAAATTTAAAATATTTAAAAGCGGCGTTTCAATAAGCTGCGCTTCTGCTAAAGGAGCGTCAATTTGCAGCATTGGTTCATTAGCAAAAATCATTTCGCCTTCTACGACCGAACGAATATTACCGCTAAATCGAACTTGTTTTAAATAGTCGATAAACTCCGCTTCATAATGTAATTCTTCATATAAATAATCTAAATCCGTTTCGCTAAACCTAAAATTAGCAATAAAATCAATTACTCTTTCTAGCCCGGCAAACACCGCATAACCGCTTTCAAACGGCATCCGACGAAAGTAAGCTTCAAATACAGAACGACGGTTATGAATGTGGTCTTTAAAATACGTATGCGCCATATTCAGTTCATATAGATCTGTATGCAAAGCCAAACTATCATCTCTATATTGCTTTTTCATACTTTGTAACCCTCCATTTGACAATCCTAGTTTCTATTATGTAAATCTTTTCACAATAGAGCAAGCATAAATTATCGGAAGGTGCTTGAATTTTAGTTTTTTTGTTATTTGATGCACACTTTTCTACCTGAAATGGCGTTATTTTTCTTCCGGTATGTATTTCATTAGTACATGTTCAACATTGTCAAGATGACTCATCATAAAATGCTGAGCGTCTTCTGCATGCTGAGAGAAAATAGCCTCATAAATTTGCTGATGCTCTTTATAAATCCGTTCAGCCGTTTTTTCTTCTGCATAAAGCCAGATGCGTCTTGTCTCTTTCATCGTTTCAATCATCATTTCTGATACGTTATTCATAAGCTTCACTAAAAGAGGGTTTTGTGAGGCTTTAGCAATGGTTAAATGAAAAGCAAAATCTGCTTTCTCTCCCAGTTCTTCATTGCCAAACGCTCCTTTCATTTGTTCCAGACTATCGGACAGCTGTTTAAGGTCCGCATCCGTTCTCTTTTGAGCTGCCGCTCGAACAGCTCCAATTTCTAATACTTTTCTCACTTCAAGCAAATGTTCAATATCATTTTTATTCATTAATACAGCGCTAGTTACAGGCAAAGACAGCATATCTGAGTTAAATTCGCGTACAAATGTGCCTTCTCCTTGCTTCATCTCCAGAAGACCCATCGCCCGCAAAGCGCTAAGAGCTTCACGAATAGCTGAGCGTCCTACCTGAAAGTTTTCCGCCAGCTGCTGCACTGAATCCAAACGGTCTCCAGGCTTCAAGCTGCCTTCTTTTATATTCTCAAGAAGCGTTTCGGCTACTTCTTCGTATATTTTTTTTGGCTTAATTCGCTTATATTCCACGTTTTCCACCTCATTTTTTTCGTTCACCAAGGTTCACATTAACCGAGACTCTTTCTTCTTTTACGTTTCTGTTACATTTTACCGAAATCTTTTCCCCTCCACAACAAAAGTGCAAAGGTATTTATACTTTATTTCTCAAATGTGCTAAAATAGTAAATTGATTTCATATTACGAGTTAAAAGGAGCTTTTTGAATGAACATTGTTGTCAGTACATTGAATGCGAAGTATATTCATACTTCTTTAGCCCTTCGATGTTTAAAAGCCTATGCTGAGCCTGACTATAAAGTGGATATGGCCGAATATACAATTAAAGATCCTGCTATGAACATTGTCACAGATTTATATAAACGCAACCCAGATATTATTGGTTTCAGCTGTTACATTTGGAATATTGAAGAAACGATTAAAGTCGCACAAATGCTTAAAAAGATCAATCCCGAGCTCATCATTATATTCGGTGGACCAGAAGTAACCTATGATGTAACTCACTGGCTAGAGCGTATTCCTGAAGCTGACTTTATCGCTATTGGTGAAGGAGAAGAAACCTTCAAGCAGCTGTTGGACGAACTTCACGGAGAGCGTCAGTTTGAAAACGTAAGCGGCGTGGCTTTCCGAAAAGAAGGAAAACCAGTTGTTAATCCACAGCGCAATAAAATTGATCTGCGCGAAATGCCTTCCCCTTTCCGTTTTGAAGAAGACCGCCAAGAACTTTCAAAACGCGTTGTGTATATTGAAACAAGCCGCGGCTGTCCGTTTAGCTGTCAGTTCTGTCTCTCTTCTATTGAAGTAGGCGTTCGTTATTTCGATAGAGAAAAGGTAAAAGAAGATATTCGCTATTTGATGGATAACGGAGCGCGCACAATTAAGTTCGTAGACCGCACGTTCAACATCAGCCGCAGCTACGCCATGGAAATGTTCCAATTTTTAATTGATGAACATCGTGAAGGTACCGTGTTTCAATTTGAAATTACTGCTGATATTATGCGCCCAGAAGTTATTCAGTTCTTAAACGATAATGCGCCAAAAGGATTATTCCGCTTTGAAATTGGCGTTCAATCTACAAATGATGCTGTCAATGAACTAGTCAAACGCAAACAAAACTTTAAAAAATTAACGCGCACCGTAACAATGGTAAAAGAAGGCGGAAAGATCGACCAGCATTTAGATTTAATCGCGGGACTGCCAGACGAAGATTATAACTCATTTAAAAATACGTTTAATGATGTATTTGCACTTCGCCCTGAAGAGCTTCAGTTAGGCTTTTTAAAAATGCTTCGCGGCACCGGCTTACGCTTAAGTGCGCCTCGCTATAATTATCAATACATGGATCAGTCGCCTTATGAAATTTTAAGCAATAACGTCTTGCCATTTTCAGATGTCGTACGTATTAAACATGTAGAAGATATTTTAGAAAAGTTTTGGAATGACCATCGAATGGATGAAACAATAGAGTTTTTAGTAGAGCACTGCTATGATACACCTTTTGATTTCTTCCAAAACTTCGGGACGTATTGGGATGAAATGGGCTGGGTTCGAATCGGCCATCAGCTTGAAGATTTATTCAGACGCCTTAGACAGTATATTGAAACAGAGAATTTTTCAAATGAAGAAATGGTTGAAGGGTTTATGAAAATTGATTATTTACAAAACCAAAAGCATAAGCCTCGTAAACCTTGGTGGGACGATAAAGTAGAAAAACAAGTCCGCTCTCATTACTATCAGCAAATGCTTGCTAATCCTTCTATCATGGGACGGGCTTTTGAAGCTGAACAGCTTGCTGAAAAAGAATTATACAAGCACACTGTTTTAGAGATTCTTCCATTTGACTATATGTATTATAAACAAACGGGACAAATCAATGAACAACCATCTGTTCTTCTTGCTTATTATGATCAAAAAGCAAATGATACGAAACTTTATTCAGCACCTGTAGAAGCATTTGGTCTTCCAGTTGTAAGCTAAAACCTCGGATATCCGAGGTTTTTTTCTTTAACATTCTTTTTTCTTTTCATGCTCTTTATCAGACTTTGTCTTTCCTAGGGATTCATATATTTTAGCTGCGTTCGGATCGCCCATTTCCGCTCCGAACTCTTCTTGCAGTAATTGTTTTTGCTTCGCTTCGGTGCTCGCGATGTGCTTATTATTTTGTTTATGTTTGCTCATCGTTGCTTACCTTGCTTTCCTTTTTTTGAATTGCGATTCGCGCCTTTAGCCGGCTCCTCGCCGCCAGCATACTCAGCAGCAAATTCTGCATCTGAAAGGCTCTCTTTTGGTGTATTGTTGTTAGTTAGTGCTGATTTGTACCCTACTTTACGCTTTGCCATCATCTATCCCTCCTATGCTTGGAAGCTCATTGAACTTCCTTTTCTTAGAATGCGCCTTTTGCTAAGCAATATAAGCAGAAAAAGCTGTAAAAAAGCAGTTGAAACATGACAAAATCACTTTAATCTAAAAACGAACAAATGGGATAATGAAACCTACGTTCACCATCATAATAAAAGATCCGAACGAGTTTGATTCTTAATCAAGAAACAAACTCGTTCGGATCTTCCTGCAACTAACATAATTTTGTCCCAGCCTCTTTTATCCAATAATAATACGTTCTTTCGGATAGTGATAATCAGGTCCAGACGTTGGACGGCGAAGCATTAAGATAAATGAAAACATGCCGATTCGACCAATGAACATTAAAATCATAATAACGCATTTACCGATATCAGAAAGCCCTCCTGTAATTCCCATTGATAAACCTGTTGTCCCAAAAGCTGAACACACTTCAAAAATAAGCTCAATGAGAGAAAAATGTTCTGTAATACTTAAAATAAGAAGAGAAATCGAGCAAATGATTATAGCTAACATCGATACAGCTACTGATTTAATAATGTCATCTTCATGAATTTCGCGGCGAAAGATTTTAATCGTCTTATTTCCTCTTACGTAATAAAACAGGAAAAGAATATTTAATGCAAACGTCGTCGTACGAATTCCTCCCCCTACTGAGCTCGGAGAAGCCCCGATAAACATCATCGCGCTCATCATAATTAACGTAGGAAGCGAAAACTCATTAATATTCATGGTCGCCACTCCTCCGCTCCTTGTGGCAGCGGATTGGAAAAATGCATAAAAGAAAGATTCATGCCAAGACTTATTTGCTAAAAACCCTGAATGCTCTAGCACAAGAATCAAGATTGTTCCCCCTGCTAACAACAGAAAAAACATAATGGTCGTTAGCTTCGTAAATAGCGAAAATTGAAATTTACGCTTATCTTTAAATGTTAAAAAATAGTGCTTAATTTCAATTAATACAGGGAATCCAATCGCTCCAAGCGTAATTAAAATAACGGTTACCACTTGTACAAAATAATCATGGGCATACGGAATAAATGAAGATCCTGTAATATCGAAGCCAGCATTTGTTGTAGCGCTGACAGAAGCAAAGAAACCATGCAGAAACGCATCTGTCCAGCTCGAATAATAACGGAGAAAATGTAATCCTAAAATAATGGCGCCAACTAGTTCAATGGCAAAAATAATAAATAAAATATTTCTCATCAAGTCAACTAATCCTGATAAGCGGGATTGGTTATGGTCTGTCATAATGAGCTGACGTTCCTTTAAACCAATTTTTTTACCTAAAATTATCCAAATGAATGTACTGAGTGTCATCACACCAATACCACCGATTTGAAAGATAAAAGCGAGCAAAAAATAGCCCGTCGTACTGAATGTATCCGGAGTAGAGACAGGTGTCAGCCCTGTTACACTTACCGCACTAACGGCAATAAATAAGCGATCAATAAATGCTAACTTCACTCCCGGCTTTAAAGCTTCTGGAATACTAAGTAATAGAAATCCAAGCGTAACAGCCACTATGTAAAATGTAACAATAATTTGAGCTGAAGACATCTGTCTTACTCGTCGTTTCCATGGTTGCGGCATAATCTGACATTCCTTTTTTGTTATAATACTAATAGTTTTCTTCTTTCTTCCCAAAGCATACTCATTGTTACACGGATCGAAATATCCATGTAAAAAATCCCATGTTCAAGAAGGTGACTACATTAGTATAAAAGAAGTCACCTCACTTGTCATTAGATATCATAAATCCCAGCAGTCCGCATAAAGAACCGTCACTCAATATTGTCTGTTTACACAAAAAAACGAGGTTGAGACATAATTAAATGAATCCAATCTAAAGACGAACAAATGGGATACATGAGCTGAACCGCTTGTGACATGGCTGTTGATTTCCGTGCAAGACTTCGCTTTCCGCGGGCGGCCCGTGAGCCTCCTCGTCGCTGACGCTCCTGCGGGGTCTCACTTGTTCCGCTTTTCCCGCAGGAGTCTTCGCCTTGCCCTCCAATCAACAGCTAGAAGCAACTACATATTTGAAACCTACGTTCACCATAACAAAAAAACGAACCACTAATATCAGTGGTTCGTTTTTCACTTCGGCTAAAATACTTTTGTCCCAGCCTCGTCTTTATTTTATTTAGAGCGTTTTTCTAGCCAATCGCCGATTGAAGGATATGTTTCCTTCACTGCTTTTGGACCAAATACAACAGATACGTGACCTGTTTGCAACAATTTATACTCTTTATCTTCACTTGAAACAGCGTCCATTAAAGCTGCCACTTGATGCGGCATCGCAATATGATCACGGCTAGCAGCAATGTTTAAAATATTAGCTTTAATATTTTTTAAATCTACTTTGCGTCCGCGAACTTCAAGTTCACCATTGATTAGTTTGTTTTGTTGATAGAAGTCACGAATCCACTGACGATAAGCTTCGCCAGCAAATGGGATTCCGTCAGCAACCCACTTTTGCATTAGCTTCCAGCTTTCAACAAAGCGCTGATTTTCCGAGCGGTCCACCAACGTTACATACGGGCCGTAGAAATTCGTGATTGGCTTTAACATCTTGTTTCCAAAGTCAATCATCTCTGGAGGGATGTTTCCGAATGTATCTACTGCTTTATCTAAATTAAAGTAGCGATCGTCTAGAAATGCCCCGTATAAACCTGTATCCGAAAAATCAAATGGACTTGTCATAAAAATTAAGTTTTTAATCGGCAAGTCTTCATTTAATGCAGCAAAAATAGATGTCATAGTTCCGCCCATGCAGTAACCAAGAACAGACAAATCAGGAGATTTAGAAGTGCGCAGCACCTTTTTCGCCGCTTTTGGAATATAGTCCACGATATAATCATCTAGCTTCATATTGCTATCTTCAAGCCCAGGAGTTCCCCAGTCAAGCAAATACACGTCAAAACCGCGGTTTAATAAGTATTCAACAAGGCTGTTTCCAGGTGTTAAATCCAAGATATACGGTTTATTGATCAGTGCATATACGAGTAAGATTGGTGTTTTATGCAGGTTATCTTTTACTGGCGTATAGCGATATAATTTCGCTTTGTTCTTTTTCCAAATAACCTCTTTTGGTGTTAATCCAACTTCCGGTTCCGCTTCTGTTGTCATAATTTCATATGCACGCTTAAAACGTCTTGCAGAACTTTTATATTCACTTGGCATTGATTTGATTAATTTTTCCCACTCTTGCACGTAAGGAATTGCCACGAATATACACACCCTTTCATTCCATTAGTAGTTAGTTAACAAGCACAGCCCCGACAAAAGTCAGGGCCAGCATCTATTACATGTATAAGCCGCCGTTAATGTTTAACTGTTGTCCTGTAATGTACGCGCCGTCTTTTGCTAAGTAAACAACTCCACGTGCAATTTCTTCAGCGTGGCCTAAGCGACGAGTTGGAATTTTCGCAACAATTTTTGCACGAACATCTTCAGGAATTGCCATCACCATTTCCGTTTCAATAAATCCTGGGCAAATTGCATTAACCGTTACGCCTGTCTTAGCTAGTTCAAGAGCTAATGATTTAGTGAATCCTAGCATACCTGCTTTAGCAGCTGAGTAGTTTGTTTGACCAAATCCGCCCGCTTGACCAATAATTGATGAAATATTGATAACACGACCACCTTCAGATTCTAAAAGGTGCGTTAGCGCAGCTGATGTTGTGTTGTATACGCTATGTAAGTTTACATCAATTACTTTTTTCCAATCTTCTTCACCTAACTTCTTGAATGAACGGTCGCGCGTAATTCCAGCATTGTTTACTAGAATGTCTAATTGACCAAACGCAGCTTTTGTTTCTTCGATTAGGTGTTTTGCTTGATCTACATAAGACACGTCAGCTTGAACCGCAATAGCTTCTCCGCCGTTGTCTTTAATTTCTTTTACAATTGCTTCTGCAGATTCTTTACTGCTGTTATAGTTTACTGCTACTTTTACTCCATTAGAAGCAAGCTCACGTGTAATTGCTGCCCCGATACCTTTAGATCCGCCTGTTACGATTGCTACTTTACCTTGTAATGTTGTCATGAAAAATTTCCCCCTTGCTTCTTCAGCGATGATTTTTACTGTAAATACAGCAGTTAATGTTGTTATAAAATCCCCTATACCTTACTTGCGAGCTGGCTGCTCAGTTTTTTGAGCGTTTGATGGTTTTGCTTCAGCTTTAGCTTCTGCCTTTGGCTTTTCAGCTAATTTTTCTTGTTTTTCTAACAGCTGAGCCTGAAGCTGCTCACCTTGAGTTTTAATTTGTTTTTGAATAGTTTCTTTTAACTCGTCTTGTGTTTTTTGCTGCCCTTCAAGAAGAGACAAAACTTTGTCGAGTTTTTTGTCTAACGATTTGACATCAGATTTCAGCTTAGTTACATCTTTTTTCAAAGCAGATGCACTTTCTTGCTGTGCTTCTAATTCATCAAAACGATCGTCAAATTGCTCTTCTAATAATTCTACTTTTTCTTCCACATTGATGACTAATGACGCAACGTTTGCTACATCTTCTTTTGTTGGTACATTTACTTGGTGCAGATAGCGCCCCGTTACTTCATTTACTGCTTGTTGATATTGAAGGTTCATATTTAGCACATTTCCCATGAGCTGGGAAAATTCTTCACGATTCATATTGTCCCCAATAACTTTACCCCAGTAAGATTCGGTTTTGTCATATACGTCTTTCCATGCTTGAAACGGATCAAATACTTTTTGCTGTTCCAAAACTCCATCTCCTTTCTTGTGTACGTTAAAAGTGATGGCTTTCAATATGGACACTTAATGTGACAAGCGACATATTAGAAGCTCTAAGTAAACGCAACCAATTTTGCGTTTATTTATTGGATAATGTAAATCTTTTCACAATTCACTTACCAACAAATTATAAATGTTATAAAAATTACCTACATGTACTATTATAAATTCGTTTTCCAAAATAAACAATTCTAAATCTTTGTTTATTTTTGAATTTTTTTGACGCTTTTTGTCGAAATCCAAAAAATCGTTCTTTTTTCCTGTATTTGAAAGACCTGTTTTAAAGTGTTGACAATTTTTTCATCTAGGTGTAAATTACACATATAGAAAACAAATTCTCTTTTTTCGAAGGGGTGATTACCTTGGGATCAAGTGAAAAAGATAACACCTCTAATTCAAACAACTTAGAAAAATCGATTAGCGGTGCACCAAAAAACTTGATGGTTCCTTTTCTTCTTTTAAGTTTAAGAGGTTGGAATCTACATGGTTACAAGCTCATTCAGCAACTAATGAGCTTTGGATTCACATCAGTTGATCAAGGAAATGTCTACCGCACGCTGAGACAGCTTGAAAAAGACAACTTGATTACATCGCAATGGGATACATCAGCTGAAGGACCTGCACGCCGGATTTATTCATTAACAGATGCCGGTGAACAATATTTAAGCATGTGGGCTAATTCACTTGAACAGTATCAAAACATGTTAGATTCATTTTTTCACATGTATACCGACATGTTGTTCCCTTTTAGCTCTTCTTCTTCTAAAAAGTCAAAAGAATCAAAAGAGGAAGAAAACGATTAAAGGGATTCACGCAGTACATCTGCGTTTCCTAATATAATGTTAAATTTCACGGTCAATCAGCGAGCGCGGAATGTTAGGTTTATTACACAACTACGAATTTCTTCTTTAACGTTTTGTTCATTACGATAACTGTTCGCCAGACCAAATTATTCAAGGAGGAATTTGATTATGTCAACAGTAAAGTATGATACAGTAATTGATGCAATGTGGGAACAATGGACAAAGGGGTTACAAAACATTGCAGACGGAAACAAACAAATTGAGCAATGGACGTTAAAAGCACTTGAGCAACAGCAAGAATTTGTAACAAAAGCAGTTGAACAACTTCAAGCAACAGACAAACAATGGAAAGCTGAATTAGAAGATCTTCAACAAAAAACAGTTGAAAACTTACGTAAAACAGCTGGTAACGCTGTTGCCGATTCTTATGAAGAATGGACAAACCGCACGCATGAAGCATTAAATAAATTACAAGAGCTTTCTCTTAACCAAAGCAAATCAAGCTATTCTTTAGTAAAGCAAGCTCAAGAACAATATCATCAAGTAGTAACACAATTAGTAGAAGAGCAAAAGAAAACGCGCCAAGAATTCCAACACGTATCTGATGCATACGTAGAACAAGTAAAATCTCTTCAAAAGTCATTTGCTCAGTCTCTTGAGCAATATGCAGTTGTAAAATAATATATAAAAAAGCCCAGCTTCTTTGAAAGCTGGGCTTTTTTATACTTTCTTGCAAACCATTACCAGTATGCAAAATGGTAAACAACAAATAATACAGGTACAGCAGTGAACTGCTGTACAACTAAAAAAGGAGATGACTAATCATGGCTAGAACAAATAAACTATTAACACCAGGAGTAGAACAATTTTTAGATCAATATAAATATGAAATCGCTCAAGAATTTGGGGTAACTCTAGGTTCTGACACTGCTGCACGCAGCAACGGCTCAGTAGGCGGAGAAATCACAAAACGCTTAGTGCAACAAGCTCAAGCTCACTTAAGCGGCAGCACACAAAAATAAAACACAATTTCATAACATGGCTAAAAAAAGGCACCTGCGCGTGCCTTTTTTCTTACATAATATAGTCTTTTAAATACACGTAGTCCCCCGCTAATATAATAACCATCGCGATGATATATTTACGGTTTCTTTCAATCGTTTTCCGGCTCACTTTGACATGTTTTTCAATCAAGCGAATAGGAAGCTGCCGCTTTAAAAACAGCTTATCTTTTAATTCTTTTTCATTGACGATAAAAGATGCAACTTCCACTGCATTTCCCCTTGCATCCTTATGTTTAGGAGACGTGTTAATAATGTCTTCAAGAGTTAATTTAAACAATTTTAGCGTCTGACAAAAATAAGTCATTTCCTCTTGAATATATGAAGTTTCACTTTGCCTCTTATAGTTAGAAAGGGATATATCCCTTTCTACCTTCCCTTGAATAAAACCTTCATTTTCAATTCGGTTATAGAGCAGCGTTTGATTTCGCTTTTCTTTTCGAATATAGTCGATTACTCTTCTTTTGATAATAAGCTCCGCAAACGCAAGAAGGGATCGTCCTTTTTGGATTGTGTAATTTTCAATGGCTTCATTAAATGCAATCAGACCAATGCTAAATTCATCGTCAGCTTCACTTATATAACGTTTACATACAGCTGAAACAACTTTAGCAATAAACGGTTTATATTGTTGAATCATTTCATTATGTAATTGTTTATCCCCTTGCTGAATCGTCAGTACAAGCGTTTCAAGCGATGGAGGCGTTTGAACTTTTGTGAGCATTGGCTTCACCTCTTTTACTATACTCAGTTGCTTTATACCATGTTAATATCCATTCTTTTGATGACGAGCAGGGTTGAGAAGCGCTCTGCTCCTTTTAATTTCCCTTTATTATAACCCATAATAGCTCAATTTTACCAATTAACATACATTTGAAATATATGTTTATGAACTGAAATAAACTTCATTGAACTGAATTACTCACCGCTGCTTTCTGTTCTCTACAGAATATGAACGAAAAAGCAAAACATTCGGATATACAGTAATTAAACAGCAGTTAGTTCTTTTACCCTTTCTCTAAACGATCTAAACTAGGTATTTTGTCTCAATATAAAAAACGCGCGTTCAATTCGCATTGAAGGCGCGTTTTTTTGTATTATTGATTTTCAATTTTTTTTAACGATTCTTTTTCTTTCTCTGAGCCTTTAAGATCAGTTTGTTCTTTATTTTTAGATAGAAACCAGCCTGAAGCTGCTATAGCAAGTAACACAATCCAAAACGTAATTTTCCACACTTTTGATTCAGGGAAATGTTCATTAATAATACCTAACTCTGGATGAGCAAGGGTGTAGACCGCTAACTTAACCCCTACCCAGCCTACGATAGCAAAAGCTGCCGTTTCTAGGCCTGGGCGCGTATTTAATAGCTTCACGAACCAAGTTGCAGCAAAACGCATAATAATTAATCCCATAATTCCTCCGGCGAAGATCACCAAGAATTGTCCGCCATCGAGTCCGCCAATTTGAGGAAGGTTTGTTGTTGGCAATGTAACGGCGAGAGCCACAGCGGCCAAAATTGAATCAACGGCAAAAGCAATGTCCGCTATTTCTACTTTTAAAACCGTCATCCAGAAACTTGAGCCCTTTTTCTCATCTGCTTCTTTCACTTTTTCACGATCGTCTTTTTTCACATACCGCTTCACAATATGATTAATGGAAATGAACAATAAGTAAATGGCTCCTATGGCTTGAAGCTGCCATACGTCGACTAAAAATGAAATCAAAAACAATGAACCAAATCTAAAAATAAAGGCACCGGCTAATCCGTAAAATAATGCCTTCTTGCGTTTTTCTTCCGGTAAATGTTTGACCATAATGGCCATCACAAGAGCATTATCCGCCGCCAAAATTCCTTCTAATGCAACCAGCACTAGCAATACCCATCCATACTCTAACAAAAGCGATGCATCCATAAAAATCCCCTCTCGTTTCTTTGTATAAGTTTATTTATCCTCATTACCGGAATAAAACACAAAAAGACCTTTGCCAAATATGGCAAAGGTCTTGCTAAGCATAATCATTATGCCAACAAAGCCGATGGAATACTCCATGTAATGACGACTTTGTTTCAGGTTTCCCTGACGCTACTCCCCTTTACTCCGTAAGAAGTAAATGTATTAAGTTGTTTTTATTTTACAAAAGGTCCACTAATAAGTCAATTAAAAGCCCTCTAAACTTTTGTTAAGCTTTTGTTAAGCGTTGTAATACATTCAAAAACGCTGAAATATGAATAGGCTTTGTTACGTATTCACTAAAGCCGACTAAAAAAGCTTGATCGATATCGCTTTGCATCGCGCTTGCACTCAGGGCAATTCGAGGAATGTGCTTCAATTCTTTTTCCAGCTGAAGCTGTTTGCATACCTCAAAACCATTCATATCAGGCAGATCAATATCAATTAAGATCATATCCGGTGAAATAGACCTGATCAGCTGGATGCCGTTTTCGCCTGTTTTGGCAACTAGGAGCTTAACGTTTTTATATGGAGAAAGAATCGATTGCATAAGCTCAATATTTGTATCGTTATCCTCAATATATACAATTGATGTCGGCATGGAAAAGCCTAAAAAAGGCTCAGCTTCTCCTTCATTGGATAATTGTTTAGGAACAGGTGGATGTACTAAAGAAAAACGAACCCAAAATGTACTGCCTTTTCCTTCTTCACTTTGCACTCCGCACGTTCCATTCATTAATACAACAAGCTGTTTTACAAGCGCCAGCCCAATTCCTGTTCCGTCTTTTTCTAGTCTATTCACACGGTAGAAAGGCTCAAAAATCCGATGCAATTCCGAAGCTGGAATTCCAAAGCCCTTATCCTCAATCGATATAGTTACGTGATGCTGAGTGATGTCAGTATAGATAATGATATCGCGATAAGCAGGCGAATATTTAATGGCATTGGTAAGCAGGTTTAATAAAATCTGCTGAAACCTAAGTTCATCTACTTCCACAAAGACTTCTTGGTATGCGTGAAAGCGAGTATAAAATATACTATGCTTATCTTTTGCTAATGGTTTCATAATTTTAAGCGCGTCTTCAATTGCTTCTTTTACCGACACTGGTTCAAGGTTAATCGCCAAGTGACCTGATTCAATTTTCGATAAATCAAGCGTTTCATTGATTAAATAAAGAAGATGATTACCAGCTTTTAAAATTTTTCGTATACGATTCAATTGTTTTTCTGTTAAATCTTTCTCTCCTTGTTCTTCCAATATCTGTGCATAGCCTAAAATACTATTTAAAGGCGTTCGAAGTT
This sequence comes from Priestia megaterium, assembly GCF_023824195.1. NCBI lineage: Bacteria > Bacillati > Bacillota > Bacilli > Caryophanales > Bacillaceae > Priestia > Priestia megaterium. The sequence continues at coordinate 1,210,247 of NZ_CP085442.1, read as the reverse complement.
CATGGCTTACCTTTGATAAAAATTCTGACTTAGCTTGATTTGCTTTTTCGGCTTCTTCTTTGGCTATAATCATTTGCTGATTGGAATGAAGCAGGTCCTGTTCTTGTTCCTGCTGCTTTGTAATATCATAAAATGTGACAACTACGCCTTTATAATATTTGCTTTCTTGCAGAGGTTCAGCATTCACCGAAAGCCAAGTCAACTTTTTCTCATTCAAATAAATGCCCATGACCGTGTTTCGCACAGGCTCTTTTGTATGAAGACAGCGGACAGATGGAATATCTTCGAGTGCAAAAGCTGTGCCATCAGGATGAATAATTTCCCAATCTAAACCAAACGGGTTAACTGCTAAGATTTCATCATAAGGCACGTTGAGAATCTTAGCAGCGTATGCATTGGCAGCAATTAAGTTTCCTTCAAGGTCATGAAACACCACGCCTTCTGACATTGTAGAAAGAACGGAGCGATACATGCTTTCACTTTTAGCCAGCTTTTCTCTTGCTTCGTGAAGATCAGTAATATCTACTATAGAACCAATAACTTCTTGTACTTCTCCTTTGTAGATATGAGGCGTTAACTTCGTATAATAAGCAAAGTCGTTCAAAAGTACTTCATACGACACTTTCTCTCCCGCCCATGCTTTATCATAGTAACTCCTATTATCTCTTGCGTAGGATTCAGGTAAAAATTCATCAAGTGTTTTTCCGACAACATCTGTTTCGTCATATCCCATTTCACGAATCATTTTGCCTTCGCACATCGTATAGACATACCCTTTACTGCCTTTCACAAATTTAAAAATAGTGCCATCTTGCTGTGAAAGCGTGCGTTTTAAATCTTTTTGTAAATTCAAAAGCTGCTGTTGAGCCATTTTTCGATCTGTCACATCTTTGGCGATGACGTAACTGCCTTTAATTTGATCATGAACAATAATGGGCATTTGCGTTACTTCAACGTATACAGACTGATTATCTTTGCGAATCAGCGTTGCCTCATAATATACAGAGTCTCCGCTCAGGGATTTCCACATATATTCTTCAGCTATTTCAGCTTCTCTAAACATAGAAGGAAACGGGATTTTCTCCATTTTATTTAACGTGTATCCTGTTAGCTCGATTCCTTTTGGATTAATTGTTTGAATATTGCCGTACAAATCAACTGCACACACAATGTTAGGGTTGTAGTTAAAAAGAGATTGATAATACTCTTCTTTTAATTGACTGTCTCTCACTTCTTCCTGACGCTTAAAAGCAGCAACAAGCAGAAAGACAATGAGTAGCGTAATTGTGATGCTTGCAATCATATTGGAAAATGGCGCTTGATACGGCAGCCACTGGCCCCATCTTCTAGCAAATGAATGTGCAATATGCAGCTTCATCCCATACATACTGATGAAATGCATAACTGAAATGCCAATGCCCAATAAAATAGAGCTAACCAATTTAAGGAACGGGTTAGCTTTCACGCTTTTCGAACGAAAAAACAGGTGCATGGCATAAAATGCAACGACTAGAGCAATGATGATAGAAAGCAAAACAGATAGCACCGCATAATGAATGTGCGCTTCGGTTTCAATTGCTGCCATTGCAATATAATGTGTACCCAGAATACTGCTTCCTAAAATCAGCCCTGACCATACCGACGTGCGCCATTTCCAAAATGTCCAAAATGCACCTAGTGATCCGCTAATCGCTATTATTAAAGCAAGGACGGAAAGTACACCATCAAAATGAAAGCTAACAGGCACATAATAACCAAACATAGCAATATAGTGCATAGCCCCTACTCCAATTCCCATTGAAGCCGCTGACAGAGTAAGCCATAAATAATTATTTCGCTGCTCTTTCATCATTTTGCTCATAATATCAAGTGCTGTATAAGAGGCAAGGATCCCTACAATGACAGCAAGAAATACGGTAAATTCATTATAATGACCAGTAATTGAAATCATTTTCTTTCCTTTCAATTCAACGTTACTTCTTCTATCTAACTCTCCTCATAAGAACTATATTACTATCATTTATTCCGAAAACAGACACATAAAATAGACGAAACTTACATAAGCTTCGTCCTTTCATCAACATAACTATTTTAGAAGCGGCAGCATCTCTTAATTGGTCATTAACTGATGCAGCTGTTTTTGAACGTCTTGGATTTTTAGTTTTGAAATATGAGCATATTCATCAATTTCTAAGAAATAAACAAGATATGTTTCGTTTTTTGGTGTGATGTGTGAAACTTTCTGTAAATTTACGATATAAGACCGATGCGTTTGACTAAACATGGAAGGATTCAAATACATATAGATATCACTAATATTTTCATACGTCTCATACACACGTGATTGAGTATAAATCAAGCATTTTTTTCCGGATTTTTCGATAAAGATAATTTGATCAATTGGAATGTAATAAGTAGATCCATTAAATTTTACAGGCAGCCTCTTTAATTGATCACCCGGCTTTTTTGACTGATTGTTATCAATTCTAATGGAATTTTTGGCCCGCTCTAACGCCATGTAAAGTCTGGTTTTTTCAATCGGTTTTACAATGTAATCCAGTGCTGACAACTCAAATGCCTTCACGGCAAATTCATCGTAACCGGTGATAAAAATAAAGTTTAAATTCGGCTTAATGCGCAGGCACTTTTTTATTGCATCTACACCGTTAATCGTAGGCATGTTAATGTCTACGAGCAAAAGGTCTGGACTTTTAGCCATCACTTCTTGTACAAGCTGCTCTCCGTCTTTACAGATTCCGATAACTTCAAATTCCGGAAGCTGCTCTATAAAATAATCTAAAATTTCAACCGAATCTTCGTTATCATCGGCAATAATTAAGTTAATTTTGTTCATCCTGACTCCCCCTAGGATACAATGTTAAAGTATAGTACGAACTATTGCCCATTCTGCTTTACGCATGTTTACACATCATTATAGTGTTTTTATGTTGAGATGAATGATCTACACGGAAGCTAATCGTTAATGAAACGCATAACGATTGTTCATGGGGAATATTGCAATAATTGTAGGTTTTCTAGAAGAAGAAATAAAAACCGTTTAGCTATTATCATTTATTTTCCTAACAATGATTTAATACCCTTTTTATAATCTGTAAATCAGCATGCCAAAAATCTTTATTCAATATTTTTGATAAAGATGACAGGCTCTTTTCAATCATTTTGTCTTCTCTTACTATTAAAACATGTTCTACGTTCTTTCACCCATACTTTTATTAGTTTTTTTACTTTTTATTCAAGGGAATTAATTCCATATTATCCTCGATAACCATGTATTTGTAAGCTTATCTACAAAAATTTATGTATTTTTTATTCATTTTATTATAAAAATTCTAGCATATAACGTTATGAACTTACATATGTATTCCGAACTAGTTCCTTTTAGAACTATGATTATTATACCATTTCATAGTATAAATCACATATAGTTAAACGTGAAGACTTTCCAGTCCTTTAAGAGTTCACAGCTATTTATTTGTAAAATTAATCAATCCATTCCTCTACAAAGGATAAACATGCCTAATTATCCATCTATTATTTGTAAAAAAACAGGCCTAAAGTTATACTTCGGCCCGTTTTGCATTTATTTCTTATTTTTCATTTGTTACAATTTGCTGTGCTTGTTTCGGTACAAAGAAACGATTCTTTTTATCCTGAACAACCACACTGTCCATTTGAATTTTTTTTCCATTTACAATAGCAATATTTTTATTTACTGGGAAACGTACCGTTCGCTTATTGTTTGTAACAACCAGCACAGGGTTGTTTTTGTCTTTGGAGTCCACCGCTACATTTGAGCCTTTAAAAGCTTTATTTGCTTCAATAAATAATTCATTTGTTAACTCGTTTAAGTTAATATTCATTGATTTAGCCATATGTTTAGCAATATCCGTATTATCAAAGTGCCCCGTTGGTCGATTTACGCCGTATGAATACAGAAATACATCCTCACCCGTATGACCGCCCGTTGTGAATCCAAGGTTTGCTCGGTTGGCTAATAACTTCGATAGTGTAGCACTGATCTCTTTTTTATCTCTTGCTTTAGTCAGCTGCGCTTTTTCCTCTGAAGTTAGATTTGATAAACCATACAAAGCAGCTACTTCTTCTTTATTTGATAAATCTTCTTTTAATTTAGACGTAGCACCTTCTAACGTCATTTTTGCTTTTTTTAATGGATCAATATAAGCAGAAACAGGTGTGGTATCGTATCCTTTTGTTGTATTTGCATTACCGATTGAAAGACCGCTGTTTCCGTGATCGGCAATCGCAATAACCATCGTATTTCCATCTCTTTTAGCGAACTCTACTGCTTTGCCCACTGCTTCATCAAACGCTAATACATCGCTAATCATTCCTACTGGATCATTCGCATGAGCTGCCCAATCCGTTTTGCTTCCTTCAACAAATAAGAAAAAACCGTCCTTATCTTTTGATAGTGTTGTTATTGCTTTATTTGTCATCTGGGACAACTTTGGCTGTTCTGCTTTTGTCTGCGGTCGGTCCATATCATACGCTAAATCTCGGTCGGCAAAGCTCCCCCAGATTTTTTTGGCGCGTGACTGCTCTAATTCCTTTTTATTTTCCACAAAGTCATATCCTCTTTTGTTCAATACGTTGACTAAGTTTTCCCCGTCTTTCCGGCTTTTTTCTTCTTTTCCCGGAAGAAGAGATTGCTTACCTCCTCCAAGCACTACATCAATATTTTGATACACTTGCTGTTCGGCTAGCGTTTGAAAATCATCACGGTTATAGTTGTGGGCTGAAAAACCAGCTGGTGTGGCGTGTTGGATTTCAGAAGTAGCCACAATTCCTGTCGCGCGCCCTGAAAGCTTTGCTCCTTCTAGAACGTTTGCTACGGGACGAAATTGATCTTCTTTTTCTACGGATTTAACTCCAGGTGTATTCACTACTGAAGGAAGCACACCTACATAACCTGAATTTGATTTATTTCCTGTTGCTAAAGCAGTAGCTGCCGGGGCGGAATCTGTAATAGCAGATTCTGCCGAATACGCACGTACTCCCCCGGCCATCAGCTGATCCATATGTAACGGTTTTCCCTTGTACCATCTTGCGAGTGTAGTAGCATTTGAACTCGTCCCGTCCATTACCATCATAATGACATTTTGAGGTTTCTTAGCTGACTTATGCTCCACTTTTGCTTCCGTTTGAATAAGTGAGTTTCCTACACCAAACGAGGCCAATGCTACTGCTCCTGCCAGTGTAATACCTGCTAATTTTTTCTTCATATAAATGTATCCGCTCCTTTATTTAATTGTCTTCGACATGTCTAAAGTTACCATTCAAACGTAAATCCACTGTTTATCCACTGTAAAAGAGTGTAAAGTTTGTCTTTATATTCTTCCTTTCTTCTTCAGAAAAAATAGTCGAATAAAAAGGAAGTACATGAACAAACTACCAGTAATAGAAAGTCATGCGAGGGGCACGGTTATGTTTAAACATTTATTTAAAAAAAAGAATGCAGACGATCAGCCCAAAAAAACATTGGATGAACTGATTAACCAATTTAAAAAATCAAGTGATTTTACAACGTTAGCCATCGGTTCGCAGCACCGAAAGTACATCATTACTTATTTTAAGCAGCTCGTAAACATGCAAAGTGTTGAAGATAAAATACTCGAGCCTTTTCAAAAACTAGACTTCACGTTAAGCAGTATATATGAAGTTGAAAATGTTCTGCCGATTGAAGATATTTCAGTCACAAAAGATACAAAAGAAATTTTAGAAAAGATGCTGCGCGGCTATGTGATGTTTCAATTGCATAAAGACGATAAGCTAGTAGCGCTTATTAAAGTTCAAAGCTTTGATACAGGGTTTCGAAAAGAAAATGAAACAGAAAATGAGTTCAGCGTCGTCGGTCCTAAAATTGGTTTTGTAGAGGATTTAGATGTCAATCTCTATTTAATGAGAAAAACGGTCATTTCCGAAAACCTTATTTTTAAAGAACTCACCGTAGGAAATAAATCGAAAACGCGCGTGGTGCTTGTTTACTTAGAAGGCGTAACGAACCCTCAGCACGTAGACACCATGACCCAGCGCCTTGAAGATATAGATTTTGACGTCATTTTTGATAGTACAATGCTTGATCAATTAATTTCCGATAATTCTTCTACGGCGTTTCCGCTCTTTTTAACAACGGAACGCATTGATCGCGTCTTGTTTAGTCTGTTAAACGGGCAAGCTGCCTTCTTTTCGAGCGGTTCTCCTTACGCAGTTACGGGACCGTCAACGCTGCTTGACTTCTTTATTTCACCCGAAGACTATTATTTGCCATGGGTTCTAGGGTCATTTTTCCGAGTTATTCGTATTTTGGGCGTCTTTTTCTCTATTTTTGCTACGCCTCTTTATGTAGCTATTGTTACGTATCATTATGAGATGCTTCCAAAAGATCTGCTTGGTCCTATTATCTTTTCAAGGACAAACGTTCCTTTTCCACCTGTTATCGAAGTGCTTTTTTTAGAAATAACCATTGAACTGCTTCGCGAAGCCGGAGCCAGGCTTCCAACAAAAGTAGGCCAAACACTGGGAATCGTAGGTGGGATTGTTATTGGGCAAGCAACAGTAGAAGCTGCGTTAACAAGCAATATTTTGCTTATTATTGTTTCACTGACAGCTTTAGCCTCTTTTACAACGCCTATTTTTAAAATGTCTAACACCATCCGGCTGTTACGTTTTCCGTTTATTTTGTTTGCTACTGCGTTTGGTTTAGTCGGCATCACGTTTGGTTTTTGTTTCTTGCTGGTTCATTTGCTTCGCTTAAAATCTTTGGGTATGCCTTATCTTGTTCCGCTTTTTCCGTTTCGCCCAACAGAGTATAGGGATACCTTTCTGCGATTGCCCTATAGTCATACAGCCAAGCGCCCAAGCTACTTGCGTCCTTTAGAGCGCTTTCGCTATAACCCAAATAAAGCGAATAAGGCTAAACGAAAAAGTAATTTAGATAATGAGTAAAGCGGGGAAACGTCATGAAGAGAATACTTATTTTATGCACTTGCCTTACTTTCTTAACGAGCTGTGCAGACCGTGAAACAATTGACGAAATTCAAGTAGTTAACTCCATCGGATATGATTATATTCCTCAAAGCAATAAAGTCAGAGGAACCATTTTATACCCTATCTATAAATACGGGCCAACGGAAGAACCCAGTATTATTGCGGCTACTACTAATTCGTCATTTGATATTCCACTTCGTTTAAACAATAAATCATCTCTTCCGGTCGCTTTTGGGCAGCTAAGGAGCATTGTCATGGGAAAAGAATTTGCAACACACGGCGTGGATGAATTAGTAAACACGATTGCTAGAAATCCAGACCTTGGACGTAATATTAAATTAAGCATCGTAGATGGCAACGCACATGAATTATTGAGCTCTGTTACAAAAAAGAAAATTAAAGACTATCAGTTTATTTCTAATTTGATTGAACAAAATATCCGAACAGAAAATTTGCCTAACACCAATTTACAAATTTTTTTATTCAGTTTTTTTAGTGACGACCGCGACCCGTATCTGCCTGTTTTAGCTCAAGAAAAAGATGCCATTAAATTAAAGGGACTGGCGCTGTTTAAAGAACAAAAAGTTGTTACAACCATTGGAATGAAAGAAACATTTTTATTTAAGCTGCTAACAAGCGGAACAAAACACGGCCGCTACGCAGTAAAAATTAAAGAGAATGACCGTAAAGGCGAGATCATCCTGCAAAACTTGCGCACCAAAACAAAGTATGAAATTAAAGGAAATCATCAACATCCAAGTATCGTTGCACACTTAACTATCGATGGGCTTGTAAAAGAGTTTCCTGGATGGGTGAACTTAACAGACCCAGCTCGTATTAAAATGGTAGAAAAAACGCTTCAAAAAGATATTGAAAAAGATGGGGATGCATTTATTAAGAAACTTCAGCAGCACAAAATCGATCCCATTTGTTTTACAGATTATGTTCGAAGTAAAACACGCGGGTTTAACAGTGAAGAATTCAAAGCGCAATATCCGGATATGAATATTGAAGTAAAAGCTCGCGTTCATCTTATTCAAACCGGGATTAGCAACTAGGAGGAAGAAAAGATGCATAATACAATTAAAGAAGAAAATCAAGTTTCCCCTTCTTTTCTTTTTTTCTTAGTGCATTCTACGCAAATTGGCGTTGGGATACTAGGATTTCAGCGTTATATTATTAAAGGAGCTGGATATGAAGCTTGGATATCCATCTTTCTTGCTGCAATTAGCATCTGTATTTTATTAGCGATGATTTTTAATATCTTAACCCGTGAAAACAGCGATATTATCGATATTCACCGGTTATATTTCGGGAAATACCTTGGAGGAGCTTTAACTCTTGCCGCTTCCATTTATTATTTTATCTTTGCGTTAACAATTTACCGAACGTACGTAGAGATTTTACAAATATGGATGTTTCCACAGCTGGAAACATGGATTGTATCACTTGTTTACTTACCTATTATTTACTATACAGTTTCCGGTGGGTTTCGCGTTATTACTGGAATTGCTTTTTTTGGGGTCGTGCTTCCCTTGCCACTCTTATTTGCTTTAATTTACCCGCTAAAATATGGGCACCTTAATAATTTATTTCCTTTATTTGACCACACGATCTGGGAATTTTTAATTTCAACTAAAATGATGACCTTTGATAATTTAGGATTTGAATCCGTGCTTTTTTTCTATCCTTTTATAAAAAATGGCGCTACTAGTCAGAAGTGGGGGCAATTCGGCGTTTTGTTCAGCACTTTTTTATATTTGTGCACAGCATTAGTGTCATTTGCCTACTTTAGTCAAGGACAGTTAGCTCATACCATATGGCCAACTTTAACGATGGCTAAAATTATTGAAATCCCATTTTTACAGCGTTTTGAATATATTTTAATTTCTCTGTGGCTTTTAGTCGTTCTTCCTACTATTGCTGTCAGCGTATGGTGTACAATTCGTGGATTTAGTAAAACATTTAATAAGCCGCCTACGATTTTTCTCATATTAGTTCTTATTGCCCTTCTTGGTTTTTCTATTTTCTTTGATGATAGAGAAACCATCGATCAGCTTAATACACGATTATCTATGACCGGCTTTTACTTTATTTATGGCTACATTCCTTTCCTTTTTCTCTATAGCCTCATTCGAGCCAAAATAAAACAAAAGAAAACACAAAAAGAAGAGCGTGAGCCAACTTTAAGTTGAATCACGCTCTTCTTTTTTTCATACTATGTTATTTGTTAAATAAAACAGCGTATTCCTCGTATCCTTCTTTTTCTAAATCTTCTTTGGGAACAAAGCGAAGAGCTGCTGAGTTGATGCAGTAACGCAAGCCGCCTGCATCTTGCGGACCATCATCAAATAAATGACCTAAATGAGAGTTAGCTGTTTTGCTTCGTACTTCTGTACGAACCATATTATGACTAACGTCCATATTTTCTTTTACTTCATCTTTATTAATCGCTTTTGTGAAAGATGGCCATCCGCATCCGGCATCATATTTATCAGTTGAACTAAACAATGGCTCCCCTGATACAACATCTACATAAATACCCTCTTCTGTATGATCCCAAAATTCATTGCGAAACGGAGGTTCCGTTGCGTCATTTTGAGTCACTTCATACTGAATAGGGGTTAATGTCGTTTTCAGCTTCTCGTCGCGTCCAAAGTCTTTCCAGTTTTCTTTAATGAAACGATCACGTCCAGACCCGCGTCGATACATAGCATAGCGGAATTTATTTTTCTTATAATAACCTTGATGGTATTCTTCCGCTTCATAAAACGGTTTTGCCGGTAGAATTTGTGTAGCAATTGGCTCAGAAAAACGACCGCTTGCTTCTAATTGTTGCTTCGATTCTTCAGCTAGTTCCTTTTGATGTTCATTGTGGTAAAAGATAGCTGTTCGATACGAGTCGCCTCGATCGGCAAATTGTCCGCCTGCATCCGTTGGATCAATTTGAGGCCAGTATAGTTCCAAAAGCTTTTCATATGGAAAAACTTCTGGGTCAAATGTAATTTGGACCGCTTCATAGTGGCCCGTTGTTTCTGAGCATACTTCTTTGTACGTCGGGTTCTCTTTGTGACCGCCTGTATAGCCAGATACAACTTTTATAATGCCTGGCTGTTCATCAAAGGGCTTTACCATACACCAAAAACAGCCGCCGGCAAAAGTTGCTACTTCATATTGTTCTGTCAAAAAGATGACCTCCTTCATGTGTTCTTTCTATTATTATACGCTGATTTGATGTTCTCACCAACTAACTTGCTTCTTGTACTCTTTCCGTTTTAAGACAAAAAAATAACCAGTGAAGGCCATATTCACTGATTATTTTTCCGTATTTAAAGCGCTTTATTTTTGATCGCCTTTAATTTTGTGAAACAGTTTATTCACCGTTTCAATTTCTTTATCTGTAAAGTGCTCAAAACGCTCAAGGAAATAGGCTCGTTTCTTCTCTTGAATAGAATTAAAAATATCCTGTCCTTCCTTGGTCAGTTCGATATCAATAATACGCCGATCGTTTTCAGACCGTTTGCGTGCAATGTAGCCTTTTGATAAAAGCAAGTCTGTTACCGCCGTAATGTGGCTTGCTGACACTTGAAGATACTTTGATAAATCAGTTGATCGCTGCCTGCCGGAATCAACTAGCATACGAAGCACCATAAATTCATTTGTTGATAGCTCTGAATTGTATACTTCATTAATTTCTTGGCGAAGCTGCCTGAACACAAAGCGAAACAGCGTCTCCATTTCTTGAACGAGCTCTTCTCTTTTTTTCACTTGTCACTCTCCTTATCGCTATCACGTGATAACGAATATGTATTTACGAAAGTATTTCACTTTCTTAACTTAATTAGTTTTATCAAATTACTAAGCGTTTCGTCAACTATCATTGAGATTTTTTTCCACAAATCTGTACGAATTGATGTATTTTTCATAAAATTCCATAAAAAAAGCGATTTACCGTTATGGTAAATCGCTGCTAGTAGCTAAAAATACCGGTTAAAAAGCTTCTCCATCTCGGAACAGGCTTTTTGGCTTTTAAGCTATCTTCACTTTTTAACTGACTTTCAAGTTCCACTACTCGATTTTCTAATTTTGTAATAACTTTATTTAATCGATCGATTTCTGAACGATGCTCTAAAATTTGAAAGGTCACTACTTCTCCCGCTTTTTCTTCTGTACGCTTTTCATTTTCAATCAGTCTTAAAAAAAGCTGATCAAGCTGCTTTTGCATGTCTTGCGCACGTTCATCAGATATAATGACTTCCTCTTTTTCTACTACTTTTTCTACCACTTTGACGACGGCTTGACGATTGCGGTTTTTTTGAAAGTTTCTAAGTGCTTCAATATTTTCTTCTGTAAACTCACAGTGTCCCGATTCATTTCTCTCTAGCTCGATATCCGCCATTTTAACCCATTTTAATACCGTACTTGGATGTATTCCCAGCGACTTTGCCACATCTACCGTTTTCATCGTCATGTTCCATCCCTCCATTTTTTTCATTTACTAGCCATTTCGAGAGAAATTTTTAAATCCCTTCATACGTGACAAAACTAGTATGAATTCGTCAAAGAAAGTGGACGTTCAACAAATGAAGAAAATGATGTCATTATTCCTTAAAAAAACTCGTATAAACCTTCTGCAAAATAACAAAATTCGCTCTGTGAAATCTGCTTGCCATATCCCTTAAAAAAAGACGGAATCTTTACCTGTAAAGATTCCGTCTTCAAAGCCCACAGCAAGCGCCATATCATAACGAGCATCTCCGCAAGTTCCTCCGCTCCAGTCAATAACAGCTGTTATCCGACCGTCGTGTATAAGTACATTATCAATCGTGTAGTCTCCGTGAATAAGCACCTCTTTTCTGCATATCATGTTTTGCTTCTGTAGTTGTTTTAGCAGCTGTTGATTTCCGTCTACCTTATAGTGGGTTAAATTGTACTCTGCCTCTTGCAGCATTCGGTGGATCCACGGCTGCTTACTCACTAATCGTTTTGGACATTTCGCATCGTGAATACGAGCCAGCAGACGCCCCATTTCATAGACAACGTGCTCGCGCTTTTTTTCATTATCTTCTTTCTCTAAATACTCTCTTACCGTCTTTCCTTCAAAAAATTCTAGCAGCAGCCAGCTCTGTTCTGCTGTTTGAACGAATTTGTAAGCATTCGGACATCGGAATTTTCCCAGCATTTTTATATTTCCCAATACACAATATTCCTTAAATAACCATTTTCTGTACTTTTCCCCTTTTGCTCGCTTTAAAACATATCTCCCTTTAGGAGTATGAAGAATACCAACATCCGATGTACACCCTTGCTTTGGAAACGTCACTTTTTCGATTTGCTTTACATACTTTTTTATAGAATGAGGAAGTTCTTCTACTATAATAGGCTGCAACTATCTCACTCTCCTTTCTTTCTACATTCTCTTTTACATTATATTTTCCTACAAAAAGGGATTGAGACCTAACTAAATCACTCCAATCTAAAGACGAACAAATTGGATAAATGATCTAGTATGGATCACTTATTACACCGCTGTTGATTTCCGTGCAAGACTTCGCTCTCCGCGGGCGGCCGCTGAGCCTCCTCGTCCGCTTTTCCCCCAGGAGTCTTTGCCTTGCCCTCCAATCAACAGCTAGAAGCAACTACATACATGAAACCTACGCTCACCATAACCATGAAAAAATCCGAACGAGTTGGATTCTCCATCAAGAATCTCGATTCATCGTTCGAATCTTCCTTCAACTAAACTACTTTTGTCCCAGCCTCTTACCCTTTACCAAGCACCCAGCGGCTTTTGGTAAACATCGTATAACCAATCGTAAATAAAACAACTGTACAAACCGACAAGCTTCCTATTGTATAGGCAAGACTCTGCATGTCATAGACACCGTAGAGAAGCTGTTTCATAAGTGCAAATACGTTATAAATAGGAATTAAGAATCCGCTTGGCTGCAGTTCGTGTACGGATTTTCCCATCAGTAAAAAGTACGGAAGTATCGCTACAATCATAATCTGGGATGTGTAGCTTTGCGCTTCTTTAACCGAACTTGCTAAAAGGCTAAGAATGCATAATACCATAGCTCCTAGAAGCGCTAGTAAAGTAAGACTAACTAAAAATGAGAAAATAAAGGTTGTAAAATGCCCGTTAAGCTGCAGTGCATTATTTAATACGGTTGTTAAATAACGCACAGACAAAACAAAGGCCAATGTCGACAAAAGGCCGCTTATGATACCGAATGTAGAGATAGTCAGCCATTTTCCAACCAGTAATTGCGTTCGTTTGACAGGAGACATCAATAAAGCTTCCATCGTCTTTCGTTCTTTTTCACCTGCAAAGATATCATTTGCAGAAGGAAGAATACCACCTAAAACGCCCATAATGATAATCATTGGGGCAAACATCGCAATCATAGTTAAAGAGCCATCATCTTCCTTAGACACTCCTTTTTCTACCACATTAAACGGAGCAATCGTTTGACTATTGACATTTAATTGACCTAAACGTTCGTTAACTATAGCTTCTCGATGTTTATTCAATATATTTTGTATATAATCCGCCGTAGCGCCTGAGTTCATACTGGATGAATCAGTATAAACAGTAACTTCTGGCGATTTCATGTTACGCATTTCTGAAGAAAAATCACCTGGTATCTGTAATGCCGCTAATGCCTTCCCTTGTTCTACAGCGCTGAGTGGATTTTTACTTTCAATTACTTTAATGTTGTCATCGTTTTTTAACCAATCAATAACACTGGCATCAGAATTCTTTATAACAGCTACCGACATAGAATCTGTTCGATCACTGGCCATCATTTTGTCGGCAAAAAAGATAATCCCTACATTTAACAAAATCGGAATCAACACGCTAAAGATAATCGTTTTGCGATCTCTCAAACAATCAATTAACTCTTTTTTATAAATATGCCAAATCATATTAAGCCCCCCTCACGATACGCGACATAAAGATGTAGTTTAAATCTGTGCTTTCCTCTTCTTTATACAGCTGTTCATTTGTTCCTTGATAAATCATTTTTCCTTTATGAATCATGATGATAGACTGACACAGCATCTCTACTTCTTCCATAATGTGACTGGAAAAAATAATCGTTTTTCCTTCTTTCTGCAGACTCTTAATAAGCTCGCGAAACATGTTTGCCGATGTAATATCTAATCCTGTTGTCGGCTCATCAAATAGGATAACGTCGGGGTTATGGAGAATGGTGCGTGCAATAGCTACTTTTTGACGCATTCCTTTTGAAAAGCCTCCTACGCGACGATCCAAATAGTCTTTCATTCCAAAACGTTTGGCCAGTTCCTCAATCCTTACCTTTGTTTCATGTTTGCTCATTCCATAAAACTTGGCAAAATAAGCTAAGTTTTCACGGGCAGTCAAACGGTCGTATAAACCTGTTTCACCGCCAAAAAGTACGCCGATTCTTTGTTTTATTTTATCGGACTGTTTATGAATGTTAATTCCGTTAATGAACATATCACCTTCCGATGGTTCAAGCACAGTCGCCAGCATTCGTAAAAGCGTTGTTTTCCCCGCTCCGTTTTCACCTAAAAGCCCTACAATTTCTCCTTTTGCGATGGTTACATTAACATCTTCAATAGCTGCAATTGTTTGCTTTTTCTCTTTAAAATATTTCGTAACACCTTGGATTTCAATCATATCCGCTCTCCCCTTTTACTGTGATTAACTATATCTTAGCTTATTTTTTATACAGCATCTTCCATCTTGTCATAAAGAGGGTTTTTTATGTCGCGAAACGTCCTTTCTATCTTGTAAATCATGGTAAAATAGTGTGGTAATATCCAATAGAATGAAACAAAGAGGGTTTTTATTTATGAAGGTAGGATTAGTGGACGATCATTCATATGATTTAGAGAAATTGAGGATTTCTTTAGAAAGAGAAGATGATATAGACATACTTTTTTCAACTAGCAGCGCGGAGGAAGCTTATAACGAAATTAAAAAAAATGAAATTGATTTATTAATCACCGATATTGAAATGCCAAAGCTATCAGGTTATGAGCTTGCAGACTTTATCAATGCTTACGCACTTGATATTCAAGTCATCTTTGTCACTGGGCACAGCGGCTTTGCCGTTCATGCATTTGAACTCAACGTTTTGGACTATATTATGAAGCCTTATTCTAAAGAGCGTCTGTTAAAAGGCGTTCAGCGTTTCCATCAAAAAAAACAATCAAAAGAAACAAGAGATAAGCTTATTTTAAAACAAAAAACTGAAATGCAAGTGCTGAACAAACAAGATATTATATTTGCAGAACGAACGGGTCGCTCTACTACAATCATAACGACAAATGGAGAGTTTAGTACCTATCAATCGTTAAACGAAATTGAAAAAGAATTAACAGCGAGTCATTTTCTAAGGTCTCATCGAGCTTTTATTATTAACATTTCCTATATTCAAAATTTCTCGCTGTATACCAAACACTCATACTCCGTGATCTTTCAACGCACTGAAAAAACAGCTTTAATCACAAAAACGAATTTGGACGTTTTACAAAAAGACTATTTTTAAAGGAGGGACTATCTAAAATGAGACTATTTTACACACTAGTTTTACTAACCGTTTTGGTGCTCCTCTTTTTCAAAAGCCTACCTGTTAGTTTACATCTCATACTTAGTCTTTTTATTATTGGTTCATTTTTTATATGGAGAAAAAAATATCAGACGGCTCCTTCAATAAATATAAAGAAAACAATTACCCTGGCTTCGTTTTTCCTGCTTCTATGTAGTCTATCTTCACCTTTCAGTATTAGTCTAACCGTTATCGCAATCATTGGTTACATGACCGACATTTTTTCGTCTTATCAACAATACATATTCGTAAGAAACCGGGAAAGCAGCGCTTCACGTGAAGTTCAAAAAAACAATGAACTTTTTCAAGCGTTAAGAGCTGAAAGGCATGATTTTATCAAACATGTTAGTGCCGTATCCTACCTTCTAGAAACAAAACAAAGACAGCAGGCACAAAATTATATTCAAGATTACGTTGAAGCCTTGAATGATACCCATTCATATATTCAAGGTGAACATTCTCACGTTGCTTCTGTTATGCATCAAAGCAAGAATCAAGCAAATTCGTGGGGAATACATATGAATGTTCACTTAGATTCACCGTTATCACAGCTGCCATTGAAGCACCTTGACCAAATGAATCTCATTATGAATTTAATGCATAATGCGTTAGAAGCCGCTCATTCTTCCGAAAAAAAAGAGATAACCGTTTCAAGCATGATTCGTAGTGGCATTTACATTTTAGAAATCAGCAATTCTACCGCTGCTTTATCAAGAGAGCGTCAAGATCATTTGTTTACTTCTTTTCATGTTACAGAAAAGAAAGAACATCACGAAGGTCTTGGCACATGGATTATTTCTCAACTTGTTTCCAAATACCACGGACGCTTAGAATATACATATCACGATTTAACTCTTTCTATTAAAATAAAATTCCCGATAGTTGTTTCGTCAAAACAAGCAACATAGCCGCTGTAGCCTAAGCGGCTTTTTTTCGTATGAGCCTCTTCTATACGCACACACTATAAAAAGCACCGAAAAAAAGAAATATTTCACACTTGTTTTAGCTCTTTTATCGTCACTTTTTTGGTTTTTGATTTTTTATATGCAAATCTATTGCATTTCGAGTAAAAAACGAATATTATATATCATGTTGCTTTTAATGTTCGTTATTTTTGGAGGTTACTTATGTTTAAGTTAAAAGAATATAACACGGATGCTAAAACGGAGATTTTAGCTGGTATTACAACGTTTTTAACCATGATTTATATCGTCATTGTGAACCCAGTTATTTTATCCAGCGCCGGCGTTCCTTTTGATCAAGTATTTACAGCTACTATTATTTCAGCAGTCGTAGCTACGCTATGGATGGCTCTTGCAGCTAACTATCCAATTGCTATTGCTCCCGGTATGGGAATGAATGCATACTTTGCTGCTTTAGTTGTTGGTTCAAATGGAAGTATCGACTATGCTACTGCTTTTTCAGCTGTATTCGTAGCGGGTATTATCTTTATCATCCTATCGTTAACATCGTTTCGTGAAAAATTAATTGAAGCTATTCCAAACAATTTAAAGCACGCGATTAGTGCTGGTATCGGTTTATTTATTGCTTTTATCGGGCTTCGTTCAGCCGGTATTATTGTTGCAAATAAATCAAATTTAATTGGACTTGGTGATTTGCAGTCTGAAAAAGTAGTTTTAACACTGATCGGACTTGCGATTACAATCATTTTATATACACTAAATGTAAACGGCGCTTTATTCTTCGGTATGATTATTACGGGATTAATTGCTTTCTTTAGAGGACAGCTTTCATTTGATAAAGGTTTGTTTGCTTCTCCTCACCTTCCAGACGGCTTAATGATTTCAAATCCTTTTGCTGCTTTTGGAGATGTTATTCATCATAATCTGTACACAGTTGTTTTTTCTTTCTTACTTGTTACAATTTTTGATACAACAGGTACAATGGTAGGAGTAGCTCAACAGGCCGGTCTTATGAAAGGTAATAAGATGCCTCGCGTACGTCAAGCATTGCTTGCTGACTCATTTGGTACAACGATTGGAGCTTTATTTGGTACAAGCCCAACAACGGCTTACGTTGAATCTTCATCTGGTGTAGCAGCAGGCGGACGTACAGGTCTAACGGGTGTGACGGTAGCCATTTTATTTATTGTTGCAGCGTTCTTTAGTCCAGTTGTAAGCTCGGTTTCTGACGTAGCAGCTATTACTTCACCTGCATTAATTATTGTCGGAAGCTTAATGATGGGTGCTGTAGCTAAAATTAATTGGAATGACTTTGATGAAGCGTTTCCTGCCTTTTTAGTTGTTCTAGCAATGCCTCTTACATCAAGTATTGCAACAGGAATTGCGCTTGGCTTCATTTCTTATCCGTTAATGAAGCTGGTAAAAGGAAAAGGCAAACAAGTTCATCCGCTTGTGTATGTCTTTGCTGTTTTATTTCTCTATCAGCTCATCTTTTTACCGCATTAAAAAAGCTTGGAGATTCGTCTCCAAGCTTTTTTTATTGAAAGTGATTGTTACTTTCTTTTGTTTGATAAAGATAATTTTCCACATAGATGTGTTCTGCATCAGAAGCGTTCTTTATCCCTTCTTCTGGATCTAACTCGATACTTCTCTTTTTAGCTATATAATCCACTAGCGCCCCAAACCCTAAAAGACCGCCTATGATCCCAGCAAATACAATCCATATTGGCAATCGCTTCACGTCCCTTTTCTTTTAATTGTATCATCTTCAGCACAACAGGTAAATATTAACATACCTTCTTCACTTGTAAATAAAACGCTTTTTACCAAATATACGTAAAAAACTTCTTTGTATTTGGTATACTAAACTCACGGCATGTTCTACAGAGAAAGGGGCTTAATTGCATATGAACAAACAGCTTGGAACGTTAATGTTTGTTATTTTTATGGTATTTGTCGGCTTTGGAGTGATCATCCCCATCGTACCTGAAGTTATTCGTGCCACGGGTGCAAGCACGGTCAATTTAGGAATACTAATGGCTAGCTATTCGATCGCATCTTTTATTACTGCACCTTTTTGGGGAAAGCTTTCCGATATAAAAGGCCGGCGTCCCATCTTACTTTGGGGCTTACTTGGATTTAGCGCAAGCTTTTTTCTTTTTTCGGCGGCAGAAAACTCTCTGACTTTAATGTATACGTCGCGCATCATCGGAGGTTTGTTCGCAGGAGCTGTTATTCCTTGTGCTTTTGCATATGCTTCTGATAGTACAGATGAAGAAAACCGTACGAAAGCAATGGGACTGTTAGGAATGTCGATTGGCTTAGGATTTATTTTGGGACCGGCATTAGGCGGCGTCCTTTCATCTTTCGGCTTGTTTGTTCCCTTCGTTATCTCTGGTATCTTGTCACTGATTATGACAGCGTTCTCATTCTTTACATTAAAAGAATCTTTACGAAAAGAATCTGCTGCTAAAGTACAGACATCCAGATGGCATGATTTCACGTCAGATTTTCAAGGAGCTATGAAGTATTTATATGTTCTTTCATTTTTAGCTACTTTTACGCTCGCTGGTTTAGAAGCTACTTTTCAATTTTTTCAAATAGCGAAAATTAATGCTACTCCTACGACAATCGGATGGATGTTTATGGCGAGCGGTTTAACTCAAGCGCTGATTCAAGGCGGTGTGCTGCAGCGATTTAAAAAAGGAAATGAAAAAAAGCTGATGGCCATTGGCTTATTGGTTTCAGCAATAGGATTTACGTCTATTTTGTTATCTTCTAGTGCCGCTAATGCTACCTTATTTTTATGCATATTTACAGCAGGAAATGCCCTTATTCGTCCTTGTGTCCTCTCATTAATTACGATGAGAACCAAAGTAGGATATGGCTCTGCTTCGGGGCTAACTGCTTCAATGGATAGCTTAGGGCGTATTTTTGGCCCTCTGCTTGGTGCATTTGCCTTTAAACTCAATATGACGCTGCCTTTTATTATCGGAGCGGTTGTCACTTTAGCTGCTTTACTGCTGATTCAGCGTCATACAGCTCTAGATTATTCTGAGCAAACACTATCATCGTAGAGGCTGGGGACAAACGTATTTTAGTCGAACGAAGATCCGAACGATGAATCGTTCGGATTTTTTCATGGTGATAGTGAGCGTAGGTTTCATATATGTAAGTACTTCTAGTGGTTGATTGGAGAGCAAAGCGGAGACTCCTGCGGGATAAGCGGAATAGATGAGACCCCGCAGAAGCGGAAGCGACGAGGAGGCTCAGCGGCCGCCCGCGGAAAGCGAAGTCTTGCACGGAAATCAACAGCCGATTCCTACTAGCTCATGTAGCTAATTTGTTGGTCTTTGCATTAATTTAGCTATGTCTCAATCTCTTTTCATCGTTACTAACACAAGATTATCAGCAGCTGCAGTACGTTTTATAATTGAAAACTGATGCGCTTTGTACAGCTTAATCGCAGGTGTATTTCGCTCGGCTGTCGACACGATACATTCACATTTTGAATATCTTTGGAGTACATGTGTTAAAAGACGGCTTCCAATTCCTTTTCGAAAGTAACGAGGACGTACAACAAGGCGGCAAACCGTTAATCGCTCATTTTCTTTTTCAAACGACAGCACGCCAGCTAGCTTACCTTCAATCATTTCTCCGATAAACACTTCCTTGCTTTTCATAATATCTTCTTTGCTTTCTGTAAGCTGAGGAATGCCTGAAAAACCAATGAGTCTGGCTTCTTCTTGATAAGCTTCTACTTGCACAGCTACTATTTGAAGAGCGATATCCACTCTTTGATGTTCTAGGGTTTGAAGCATGAAACCCACTCCATTTCATTCATAAATTTAGACAAATTCCATGTTTTCACTATATCCAAACACCTTCCTTGTACATATTGTATTATGTACTACTGAATTAGCCAGGAGGTGTTTATATGCATATCACTGCTGAAAGAATTAGAGAAGCAACAGAAGCGCTTGCTTGCACTGAGCTTGAAACATTTATGTACCAAGAGCCAACTGCGCGCCACAGACGCTCTCGTCGTCGTTCTACTCGCCGCACTACTCGTCGCACTACTCGTCGCACTACTCGCCGTTCTACTCGCCGCACTACTCGCCGCACTACTCGTCGTTCTACTCGCCGCACTACTCGCCGCACTACTCGTCGTTCTACTCGTCGTTCTACTCGCCGTTCTAGCCGTCGCCGCTGTCGCTGCGGTTCACCTTGTTGCTCATACCCATGGTTTAATAAATCATTTGGCTGCTGCTTTAAAGGGCATGGCTGTCGTCGCTAAATAAATCTAAAGCAAGTCGAGTTTAAAACATACGCGGCTTGCTTTTTTAAAGATTTTTATTTTTTTATTTTACATAATCATTCATTTTACTCTTCTTGAAAAGGAAAACAACGTATAATAATGGGAAAGAATCTCTCTTAAAAGGAGGCCTATCCATGCACTTATCTTTTGATCACCTTGTTCATTTTTCACCTGATCCTATTAAGGCTCAGAAAGAACTAAACGAATACGGAATAAATGTCATTAAAGGCGGCATCCATGAAAAATGGGGAACGTTCAACACATTGGCTTATTTTAACCTGAGCTATATTGAGTGGCTTGGGCTTAGAGATATCGCGTTAGCTCAAAGCGTTACAGATAATGACCTTATTCAGCAGCTTGTTAACGAACATACACCGTTTGGTCATTTTGGTCGATTTGCACTCCGTACAGATGATATGGATTTGCTAATAAAAGAGCTGGAAAGCAAGAACGTCACTGTAAAAGGTCCTGTAGTGGGTTCTCGTCAAACCAATGATGGAGAAAAGCTGCAATGGAAAATGTGTTTTATTGAAGATGACCACGATTCTCTGCCTCTTCCTTTTTTTATTGAATGGGGTGAACCAGAAGAAAAACGCAAGCCAAAGCTAGCGGCTCTTTCTTCCCACCAAGCTGGTCAGCTGCAGCTAAAAAATATTTACTGTGCTGTACATAACCTTGAAGAATCCATCAGCAAGTGGACGAAACTGCTGGATGTTCAGTCTGGCGAAAGCTACAAAGACTCTTTACTTGATGCATGTTGTCAAAAACTATATGTCAATGGAGGAAACCTTATTTTTTGCAGCGGAACACAAAGTGTTGTCCATGATACATTAAAAAAAGTTGGAGAGCGTCCATTTTTGGTTGAATTGGATCACGCCCTAACACCGCAACAAATTACCGTACAAGGAGCTTCTTTTAAATTCAACAAATAAACATCCGCCGGCGGATGTTTATTTCTGTGCTTCTTTTATAGCTCGATAAATGAAATGAGGCAAAATTTCAAAGGAATACTGAACGTCTAATCTTTCGGTCCATTGATGCGCATCTCTTCCCAGCGGTCCAATGTTCAGCACCGGCATCTTCAGCTCCTCTAGCTCTTCCAGCGGGATATGATACCCTTTATTCCATAGCGGCATATTTTCTACTAATGTGTTAAATGTATGAAGCGGATGCTGCAGGCTGGCATAGCTTAAATCCGAAATTCCGCCAAAATAACTTTGTTCAACTAGCTCCACTTGGAATTGCTCTTTGGCAATTGCCTGTACGTTTGACAAAATTCCTTGTACAAACGGATCATCATGTGAACAAACGGCCGGATAAAAAGGCGGCGTAAAAAATAAGACCATCATCGGAGCTGCTTCTTTACATAAACCAGCTAAAGAGTTTACTAATTTAATGGTTTTATTTCTGTCATCATCCTCTTGTGCCAAAAGTGCTGCTTCCATTTCGTGCACATATTTTTCACCGTGCTGTTTTACTGCATGAGTATAAAGTTCTTCATACGTCCATACGTTCACGTCAAGAGATGAACCCTCCATTCCCACAGCGTACTGCCTAGCGGCTTTATTATAATGTTTTTTTACATCCAAAGCCGCTAGGCTAGCTGATTTTAGCAGCAGATCTGTTACTTCTTTAAGAGAGCGGTTTAACATAAATAAATTAAATAAGACAACGGCAGAGTGCGGAACTTGAACTGAATACTCTTCTTTTAAATCTTTTTGTATCAGCACCGTAGGAGGTGGACTCGTTTCATCTCTTACTTTTTCGCAAAAATCAACGTTTAATTCTATTTCTTTTGTTAAATAAGAAGCTAGTAAATTAGCATTTAAACCAGCTAGCGGTTCTCCTACATGAGTTTCTTTTCCATAACACAAAAAGCTTGGCATGATCTTCCCAATCGATCCTGAGTACACATAGTTCGTTTGATCTCCAGGATAGCGGCTGAATACTGGCTCTGCATTTAGCATGAGAGAAAAATCCAGCTGATGTTTGCGGGCAAGTTCTAAAAGAACAGGCACTGCTTTTCTCATCCCAAGCGAATTTACTTCTTCATCCGGCACCGACAGCAGCAGGATGTTTCCGTCAAACTCTCCGTTGCATGCTCGTTCAATCATACTGATATGCAGGGCAATGCCTGCTTTCATGTCCATCGTTCCTCGGCCAAAAAGCCAGTCTCCTTTTATCATATCTTTTTGTACGTGCGTCGGAACTTCTTCCATATGGTTATAAAAAGTGCTCGTTAACGTATCAGCGTGAAAAGCATCCTTTTTCCAGTGTCCATAATCTTGTACATCCACTACATCGTAATGACTTACTAGTACAACTGTTTTATTCGTACTTTTCCCTTGAACAAAAGCTGTGACAATCGATCGCCCGTCTCCTGTTGAATGAAGCTCGACTTGCTCGTTTCTTTGAAAGTAAGGCAGCTTCAATAAATAAGACGCTATCGATTCAGCCATTTCCACTTCTGCCATCGTTCCTGTCACGCTAGGTATAGAAACCAATTCGCTTACAAGTTTTTTTAACTGTTCTTTTGTTTGATACAAAGATGTTTTGTTCGACATACCCTTCATCTCTTTCCTTTTTCTAAATTTTCTATCAAACAAAACCATTCGTCAATCCCTTTGACAGAGACCCTTTCATTCTATCCCTATGTATCATAGTATGGCGCTGCCTTTACGCACATGATAAAAAAAGAGTGTGCGGCTAGGGATAGCACCGCACACTCTTTTTTTACTTTTCGTCATCTTCTAAAAAGTCTAGGATACGATCAATAAGCTGTTCGCTTCCTGCATCGTTTCCGTGTTCAAGAGACATTTCCATTTCAATGCTCCTTTCATAAAATATTCTTGTTTTATAACATACCACAATTCATTTCGAATGTAACCTTTAATTTGTGTAAAAATTTCGACAATTTATTATTAATTTTAAAATCTAGTGAATATTGATTATACCCACCAGGTTCTTTGCTTGTCAAAAACCATGCTTTCTATTTAAGAACACTTAAAAAATAGAGGCGCGAGCAGACTTCTTCTATAAAAGACAGCCTACTCGCTCAAGCTTGGAACAGCATGATGAATAAATTTCTAGTTCATTTGCTTTTTGTACATCTTTAATATCTATGCCTACAGCATATGTACGAACATGGTTTTCGACCACAATTTCATAAAATGTTTCTAATTCACGATAAGCTACTTGATAATGCTTTCCTAATAATTTCACTGCTTCCTTTAATGCTTTCTCTCCTGTATGTGCTGCAACTGCTGTATGACTCATAAAACCCTCTCCTTTTAGAAAAATAAAAAAAACTCATTTTGCTTTGATGCAAAATGAGTTTTTCACCCGTTTTATCACCCAAAGCACATGCTTTGCTGGTAGGAGCACCTTACATTCGTAGGTTGCTGTGGAGTCAAAGAGCCAGATCTCTCGTCCACTCGTGATAACTTTTTTAATTTAAAATTTATTTTATCAAACAATTTTATCCGCGTAAATAGAAAAATAAAAATATTTTAATTTTTTTGGTAATGGAATGAATTCAAAAAATGAAAACTTAGATTAGCAAAATAAGAAGCTGCTACAAGTAATGCCTCTTCATTTAATGAAAAAGAAGGATGGTGCCATTCATATTCTCCAGCTGTACCCATCCATACAAAAAATCCTGGTACATGCTGCTGATATACGGCAAAATCTTCTCCTCCAGGCGATTGTTCAGCTTCTACGACTTGATAACTAAGATCCTCTGCCGCTTTAATAGCCAGTTTTTCCAGCGTATCATCATTGTTTACTACAGGAAGATATGGATACCATTTAACGTCTACTGAAGCCCCGAAAGCTGCGCCAATCCCTTCAGCAGTTCGTTTCATAAGAGCCGGTATTTTTTCTCTCGCTTCTTCTTGAAAGGTACGCACTGTTCCTTCAAGTGTTACTTTGTCAGGAATGACGTTCCACGAGTTCCCTCCATGGATTTGAGTTATGCTGACAACAACATTTTGAAATGAGCTGAGATTACGGCTGACAATGGTTTGTAAACTAGTAACAATTTGACCAGCAGCAGCAATCGGATCTATTGTTTTTTCAGGAATACCCGCGTGACCTCCTACTCCCTTGACGTCAATTTCAAAACGATCAACACTTGCCATTAAAGGTCCCGGTTTGATACCAATCGTTCCTACAGGAAGATCCGGTTTGTTATGCATCCCAAATATCGCTTCCACTCCTTCGAGCACACCTTTTTCAACTAGCATTTTTGCCCCAGAAGCCGTTTCTTCGGCTGGCTGAAAGATAAATCGAACCGTGCCGCAAAGCTCCTGCTGACGCTCTTTAAGAAGAATGGCTGCTCCGATTATAGAAGCCGTATGAAAATCATGGCCGCATGCGTGCATAACACCGTTCACTTCAGAAGCAAATGGCAGATTGGTTTTTTCTTCAATTGGCAGCGCATCAATATCAGCTCGAATAGCGATAGTAGGTCCCGGCTTTCCTCCCACAATTTCTGCTACTGCTCCTACATCTAATTGGAATGCATCCGCTATAGAAATATCATAGTGCTTTAACCACTTTTTAATACGTTTAGTTGTTTCATATTCTTTCATTGAAAGCTCTGGAAACCGATGCAGCTCACGGCGTATGTCTATTAGCTTATTTAGTAGTAATTGATTTGTCATATTTATCACTCTTTCACATTTCTTAATTTGGTGCACTCTTCTATCTTTTACGACAAAGAGTGTAACTCATTGAATTTTTTATAAAGAAATACGGTCGTATAACCTTCTGCAAGGTGCTTTTCTTTAGCTTGAACATATCCTTTTCGTTCATACATCTCAACTAACCAAGGATGTTCTTTTGCTGTTCCTAAAGACACACCTGGTGATTTAAACGTATTTTTTATTACCTCTTCCTCTACTAGATGCAGCAGCTTAGATCCAACGCCTTTCCTCGCAAACGACGGGTCTACTGCAAACCACCAAAGATGCGGAACAGCAAACGGACCTGGATGTTCTCCCCAAGGCATTCGTATAGACACAGTTGCAGCGGTTCTTTTATCTTCCTCATATACATAGCAAAGGTTTTGAGAAATATTTTTCTTAACGAGGGCAAGATCAGCAGTAGCTGCTAAGAAAGGAATGCCTAGCTCTCGAATAGGCTTATATGCTTGTAGAGTTAAGTTCAATAAGTTATCTGCGTCGTCATTTGTTGCCAAACGGAATTTATTTTTCATCTCTTCGTCTCCTTATGTAGTGCTTAAATATTTTATTTAACTTATAAGTTTACTAAGAATTAAAAAAGACAGACTGCCGCCTTGCGTACTCACTATACAACTGCTTTTATAACGTGTCAATTTTCATTATCTCTTTCTATGAAAGCTATCATAAAAACCAATACTTACAGTTTATTATACTGAACAAATATCAATAAATCCCCTTACGAAAGCCCTTTCATTACTTTCGTTAAATTTTCAACCGCAATTATAGAGCGACGTATGATAAAATAGAACACGGTAGTTGTAAGAAAAGCAAACAGAAATGTAATCACTAGCATAATCGAGGCTGCTTGCTCTTGTTTCATAATAAGATAATAATTTGTCACTTCAATTACAGTAAGTGTTATGACCATCATATATAGCATTTCACATGTAAACTTTGAAACGCTTTTTTTATTTTTCATTCCCTATACCATCTAAAGACATAGAATGTCTAATCTATATTAGTAGTATCGGCATATTTTTATATGTTTTTGTAAAAACTAAAGAAGAATTGAAGCAATTATTATTGGCGCTTTTCCACTAAATATTGGAATACATATCATTCTGCAAGGCGCTGCAACAGCAGTTGATAACTGTCTGATTATTCTTTCATTTGACCAAACTCTACCTTTGCTTATAAAATGAAGATTTGTAGAAAGGAGTACGAAAAATTTTATGTATACGTATCGAACAGGCAATCAAACAATTGACTACAAAATTGAAGTCGTTCCAAATAGAACCGATATCACGGTGCAAATTTGTGACAAAGAAGGGGTAAAAGTAATTATCCCGAGAGGTCTTAATGAAAACAATGTGCGTTCAATCATCGCACGCAAAGCAACATGGATTTTAAAACAACTAAACGGTTCACAGCCAGCTGAGGAAAAGCCAGCTGCTCCAAAGAAAGAAGCAGTAAAAAAAGAAACAGCTAAAAAAGAGGCTCCTAAAGCAGCAGCTTCTACAGCTAAAACTGGTTCTTTTGAAGAAGGAGACAAATTCCCTTACCTAGGACGTCAATACCGCTTAAACATCGTTCGTGGAGATGTACCAAAGGCTGAAATGACATTCCGTGCAAAATTCATTGCTACAGTACCTGAAAGCTGGAACGAGCAGCAAACAAATGAAGGTATTGGACAACTATTAACAGAATGGTACCAAGGCCGCGCAGGTGAAAAATTCCAAGAAGCTTTGAAATCTGTTAAAAAAGCAGCAGACAATGCTCCTGAATCTGTTAAGTGGGACGAGTTAGGTGAAGAATACGCTACGACTCAAGATAATACAATCGTATTAAACTGGCGTTTGCTAACAGCTCCTCTTGCAACAATTGAATATGTCATTGCTTCTCAATTTACAAATGCAGATGAGTTATTCGAAGATGCAGCTGAACGCAAACAGTGGTTAAGCGATAACACCCTAAACGCATTTTAAGTTTATACATAAAAAAAGCACGCGGCGAACGCGTGCTTTTTTTATTTTGATAGAAGTACTCGAATAATCTCACTGCTCAAAAATTAGTTAACCTGATAGGTTCATTCAAGTGCATCTTATAAACCAATATATAATATACATGTTTAAAGTTTTATTAACCTAATTTTAAAAGCAGTAAGTAAGACTAAACTTATTCTATAAAAAACTGCTTTCTATCCTTTTAATACTCTAAACGCTTCTCTTACTTTTCGTGCAAAATCTAACGGTGGCTCTACGGATTCAAAGTGCATATACATTGCTCTCGGTTCTTCAAATAGCCAATGGTTGTGAACGGCTGTAACCTTAATATCTCTTTTTCTAAGCTCCGTTAATAATGGATTTACCTCTTCTTGCAAAAGCACGGTTTCACCTAGATTTAGCGCTCTTCCTTTACTATCTAAATCTTCAAAAGTGAAAAATTGAGGAGTAACTAATGGAGAGCGTGTTGGACGCCCTAAAATTTTAAAACGAATCGTACGAAACTTTTGTACCAAACAAACACCATTTTCATCTAAACTGCCTTGTCCACCTAGAATTCTCGCAAACTCCTGACATAGACTCTTTTTATTTTCCCAACTCATTATGCTGACTTCCTCTCTTATAATAACTTGTCCTTCCTTAATAAATATATGTGAAAGTTATCAAGTAGAAACGGCAAACACACACAGGAAAACTACCCATTTTATAAATCCGGATTATCAAAAGTCATATTTATTTTTCTTTGTTCATATCAATAGCATGTATTTTTGAATTTAACTAAAAAGAGAAATTCAGATGCCCATTTAAAGAATTTACTTAAACAGTTTTTTTAAATTGAATTTGTAGGGGGAAGTAAAATGAAAAAAATAGGCAAAGATGATTTTATTTCAGGGTTTGTTCCTCATCATAATCATGGCTCAGTGGACTACACTTCTGTTGCGTCAGGACATGTCCATCAGTGCCTCGATGTAACGTCTCCTCCAATTCAAAGCGAGGATGGAAGCCACATTCACTACACAGAAGGCTATGTTGTTTTTGAAGACGGACATACCCATCATTACAAAGCCTACTCCGGCCCAGCTATTCCCGTTGGAAACGGTATGCACGTTCACCATTATGACTTTTATACCAGCGAAGACAACCAGCATCGTCATCATGTTAAAGGTGTAGACCACCCTGCTCCGGGCGATAGATAATGAAGTGATTTATGAGAATTAAACCAAAATCTCAGCTTCTGTACTAATTCTTATCTTGCGTTTATATAACTCCTTTAATAAAAGTGAGACCTTTAATAGATAAAGGTCTCTTTGGACATATATGATTTAAATGAAAGTCTCTCCCTCTGATTAAGCAAAAAAAGGATACGCGAGCTCTTTATTCCAAAAATTCGACATAACAGGTCTTTGGACATGTCAAAGTTTCTACACCAATCGATATATTGTGTTTTAAAAGAAAGATATATAATCAAGAAAATGTTTGATTTTGTTTAAATGTGGATACGTATACCTATAAGCAAGATAGCAAACACTTAAGATGAGTGGTTACGCTATAAAAGTTGTAATGACCATGTAAAGAAAGGAAGTGCAGCTTATGAAAGGACAGAGCTTTTTTATTTTAGGACTTATATTTGCTCTTATCATTGCTGTTTTAGCTGTAATTAACAACGATCCGGTACAATTCAACTATGTATTTGGTTCACAAAAATGGCCTCTTATTTTAATTATCTTAACAACGGCTGTGTTTGGAGGAGTTGTTGCTGCTTCATTAAGTTTTGTAAAAATTGTTCAATTAAGAGGACAAGTGAAGCAGAAAAACAAGCGAATTGCTGAACTGGAAGAAGAAATTAAGCAGCATAAGCCTGTTGAGCCTGTTGTGGAAGAAGAACCAAATCAACCAGCTACTCGAACTGAGCGCGCTCAGTTATAATAAAAAAAAGCCGTTATTCTAGAGAATAACGGCTTTTTTCATTTTTTGTTCCGCCAAGCATACTTTTGGCATACACGCATAAACAGATAAATATGGAAAACTTTAGTTCTGAATGGTACAATCAACACTGTTATATCTCTATGAAAAACTTAAATTGACAGTCTTACCGTTAAGAAGGTGTTCATCCATTATGATCAATAAAAAAATAAAGCGTGAAATCCTTACATACACAAGCGTCATCCTCGGCACCGTTTTGCTTTCTGTTGTCGTTCAGCACTATTGGTTTCAACCCTACACTGTAAAAGGCGATTCTATGAAGCCTATTTTGCACGAAGGCAATCGAATTATTATTAACAAACACAGCAAGCTGGAGCGCTTTGACATTGTCGTTTTGCAAGCTCCCTATAGCAGTGATTTTCTAGTAAAGCGTATTGTGGGCTTACCAGGAGAAACGGTCGAATACAAAGATGATGTTCTGTATATAAATAACAAAGTCAAAAAAGAGCCGCATCTTCATAAATATTTATCCAAAGTGCCCGCTTACGAGCGATTTACTGAAAATTTTTCCACGTACGAACTGTCTCCAGACGGCACAATACCGGATGGATACGTATTAGTGCTAGGTGACAACAGACGCATTAGCCGAGATGGCAGGCATTTTGGCCTCACTCCGATTTCTTCGATCATGGGAGAAGTCAATATGAAATACTGGCCTTTAAAGGAAATGACTTTTATGCATTAACACATAAAAAAGAAAGCTCAAAAGTGAGCTTTCTTTTTATTTTGGATTTTCCTTGTTTTCTACATGCTGTTCTTCTGCAAATTCTGTGTCATACGCTAGTTTTCGCTTAAAAGCCGGACGCGTTCTCGCTGTATGTTTGGTTTCAATATGGTTGAATAAGTAGCGGTGAACAAAAACCTCGGCAAATGTAATAATAGCTGCAGAAATAATACTTCCCCAAGCAATTTGAACGTAGCTGTCTAATAACAATGTGCCAAAAATCCATACGCTCATATAGGTTAGAACAAATTCAACAATAATGGCATCGCGATTGCCCACTCGAGGCAGTACAATTCGATCCACTACTAGATATGTCACAACTGTCGTTAGCAAGCTAAAAGAAATAATGTCTCCGATGGTTGCATCAAAAAACAAATCAAGTCCTATACCAAACGCAATAAGTGCCGCTGCAAATTTAATGAGCAATAATGTTGCATGATTCATATTTGAACCCTCCTTTTTCTATTTAATTTGAACAAAAATAGGGAAATTAATACCTTTTTTGCCAAGAAGGGTATAATATAAGCAAAGCCAGTACGTTTGAGACTGCTCTAGCGTACAAGAATGATTTGGGAGATGTTGTAATGATTGTACTAGAAAATAGCAAAATGAAAGTCAGCATTGAAGAAAAAGGAGCGGAAGTTGTAGAAGTATTTCATAAAGAAAAAGACCTGCAGTTTATGTGGAGCGGCGATCCCGCTTATTGGGGACGAGTATCGCCCGTATTGTTTCCGATTGTAGGCCGATTAAAAAATGATCAGTATACCGTTGATCAGCGCGTATACTCTTTGCCTCAGCACGGTTTTTTACGTGATTCTACTTTCAGCGTGATCGAGCAAACAAACGAAACAGCACGGCTGCAATTTGCTACAAACGGCCGTTTTAAAGACGTATATCCGTTTGAATGTTCAGTTGAAATTAGCTACCGTCTGGAAAGCAACATATTAACGTTTCAGTGGAAGGTAGTGAATGAAGATAAAGGCGATATGTATTTTTCAATTGGAGCCCACCCTGCTTTTCGTATTCCGTTACGTGAAAACGAGCAGATTTCTGATTACTTTTTAGAAATAGAGCCTTCTGAAACTACGCCGAAGGAATTTGTATTAAAAGACGCTCTTATTCATGAAAAAGGGGCTGCAGAAAATTTGCACCAGCTGCCGCTAAGCGCAGATTTATTTGCAAATGATGCGTTAATTTTTAGTCATATTGACGGAATTACGATTAAATCGCCGGTTAATGAAAATCAAATTAACGTTCAGTTTAATGATTTCCCGTATGTCGGTATTTGGTCAAAGTATGATGCAGAAAATCATACAATCGCTCCTTTTCTTTGCATCGAACCTTGGTTTGGAATTGCAGATACGCATGATCATAACGGAAATTTCAAAGAAAAATTAGGCATCAACCGTTTATCAAAAGACGGTGTATTTCAAACAGAGTTCTCTGTTTCCTTTAGCTAATGCAAAAAGCCTATTTGGATACCTCCAAATAGGCTTTTATATTAGTTATTTACAACATCACTATTTTTTAGCGCATGGACTTGCTCTATTAGCTTCTGAACGTATTCTTCGCTGAGTACACCTGTTGCTCCTCGAATAATTTCAGTCGAATAATGATCCGGAGGTGCGACTTCTTTTTCTTTATTTAATACAAAAAAAGTAAGAACATGATCCACCATCTTACCTTCATGCTCGACAGAGATAATGGCAGGACGATAGCCGTTATTATCTACCCCTTCTCTGCCATACAAATACGTAATCGCTTCGGGCGGCACGCGGTACAGTTTACCTTCAACGACTCCGCCTTCTTCAACCATGTCTGCACGTCCTCCGTCATGAATAACGTGGTTATATCGAAGCGTATAGCCTTTGAAAACAGCTCTGCCGAGACAGTCCCGGAAATGCTGATCAACGCCGTGCTGAATAAAACGATCGTTATCCATACATGAACCGTAAGCAAAATACAGCATGCCTTCTAATAAATCTTCTTTCCACACGCGCCAGTTTCCGCCCGGGATAAATTCGTGCAGCAGGGAACGGTCTCTTGCTACATACACAACGGCTTCAAATTCACCTTGGTCCGTTTCAACCGTTTGCACAACTTTATCATATTCATTGTCTTTATGACCTTCATGAATGTACCCTTCTAATTCATCAAGAGCCTTCCACATAAGCTGATCGGTCACTTCATATACTTCTCCGTACACAATATGTTCACTGTCGATATCAAGCATCGGATAGCCTTGCTTTGTGTCATATAATTTCCCTTTCGTTTTTGCCTGCTTGGCAATAGGGCGCGCATGATGCAGCAATCCGTGATTACCTTCTCCTTCAAGAAGCGTTCCGTATACAAATAAATAATTGCACATACTCCTTATTCCCCCTCTTTCTCTTCATAAAGCTCTAGCGGTAACCCGTCCGGATCAGCAAAAAATGTGAATTTTTTTCCCGTTAGTTTATCTACCCTAATAGGTTCCACATCAATCCCTTGCTGCTCTAGTTCACGCTTGGAATCCTCTACGCTTTCAACCGCAAAAGCTAAATGGCGTAAGCCGCACGCTTCAGGTCTTGAAGGACGTTGTGGCGGATTTGGAAACGAGAACAACTCAATTTGATAGCCAGGAGCTACTTCTAAATCTAGCTTATATGAATCTCTTTCTTTTCTATATGTTTCTTCTATAATCTTGCATCCTAACACATTTACATAAAAAGCTTTTGAACGTTCATAATTACTTCCTATAATGGCTACGTGGTGCATTCGTTTTAAATTCATTTCATTCTCCCATAAAAACCCTTTTCTAATCATCCTACACAAAATGCCGGCAAACATCAAATAATTACGTTATCACCTTTAACTAGAGTGATAAAAGTCACGGACATAGCGCCTCATAACAAGTAACATAACAACGAGGTGAATAACATGATTTCGTTAACATTTAAAGCAAGAATTGACAAACTCAAAATTTAGATTCGTTAAAAGAAGAAGCTGCTATTATGCACCGTATTGCTGATCAGCTATCTCCAATGAGTGCTGAGTTCATAGAATATACTGAACGTATTCAATATGTGTATGAACGCATGCACATTATCGTACGTCATCCTACTAAAAAACTCGCTTAATACAAGCGAGTTTTTTTATAAAATCTTTGTCAAACTACCTTATTTTGAGATATACTGAATGCTAATAAAAAAATGAAACTTTTTGATCTTACGCGCGTATACTTAATTACGATAGGATAAAAGA
The DNA here is from genome assembly GCF_023824195.1 of Priestia megaterium. Classification (NCBI taxonomy): domain Bacteria; kingdom Bacillati; phylum Bacillota; class Bacilli; order Caryophanales; family Bacillaceae; genus Priestia; species Priestia megaterium. Next base: position 1,176,736 of record NZ_CP085442.1, on the reverse strand, counting down.
TAAATAGTTACGTAGATAAAAACCATCACGTGATGGTTAACATAGTTAAAGGAGGTGGTATTCTGATGGGGTTGCGACATACAAAATTGGCGAACTTGCAGAGATGGCACATGTAACGAAACGCACGGTTGACTATTATACCAACATTGGGTTGTTAAAAGCAGAACGCTCTGCTTCTAACTATCGCTTTTATAACGATGAAGCGCTGAAACGTCTTTACTTAATTGAAAAATTAAAAAGCGAAGGCCGTTCTCTTGAAGAGATTTCTTCTCTATTTTCTATAGAGCAATCCGAGAATAGCCACTCCAAAGACGAATTAGCATCCAAATTTTACGTACTAAACGACAGTTTAAAAGAAGTTGCACCGCTTATGGAGAAGCTTAATGAAGAAGATCGAAAAGTAATGATGAATCGGCTTTCACCAGAAAGCGTCACTCTTTTGCACTCTTTACTGCTGCTGCTGTCGTAAATTTATTATTTACAGGAGGTGTTTACTTACTTTATAGCACTATAAAGTAAGTATATTCATTGATAACCATTAACTTAATTATTTTTGCGATTTTAATTGTACTCACTGCTTTTTTCGTTGCTTCAGAGTTTGCAATTGTGAAGCTTCGTAGTTCACGGGTAGATCAACTTGTTGCTGAAGGAAAAAAAGGAGCGAATGCGGTTAAAACCGTGACGACACACTTAGATGAGTATTTATCTGCGTGTCAGCTTGGTATTACGATTACTGCTTTAGGACTCGGTTGGTTAGGAGAACCGACTGTTGCGAAGATTTTAGAACCCCTGTTTGAAAAATTGGGTGTTGCTGCATCTTTAACACATATTCTTTCATTCATTATCGCATTTGCGCTTGTAACGTTTGTTCACGTAGTCGTTGGTGAATTAGCGCCAAAAACATTTGCGATTCAAAAAGCTGAAACAGTTACGTTATTGTTTGCTCGTCCGTTAATTTTATTCTATAAAATTATGTTCCCCTTCATTTGGTTACTAAATGGTTCTGCCCGTTTATTAACTGGAATGTTTGGATTAAAGCCAGCTTCAGAGCATGAACTTGCGCACAGTGAAGAAGAGCTGCGCATTATTTTATCAGAAAGTTTTAAAGGTGGGGAAATTAACCAGTCTGAATATAAGTACGTGAACAACATTTTCGAATTCGATAACCGTGTTGCTCGCGAAATCATGGTACCAAGAACAGAAATTTCAGCTGTTTCTGAAGACGACAGCATTGAAGATTTCTTAAAGCTTGCTGTAGAAGATCGCTACACCCGTTACCCTGTTACCGTTGACGGAGACAAAGATAACATTATCGGCTTAGTCAACGTCAAAGAGATTCTAAACGATGTCGTAATTAACGATGCGCTAAAAAAGCAAAGCGTGAAGCTTTATATGAATCCTATTATTCAAGTAATTGAAACCGTAGCGATTCAAGACCTATTGCGCTCGATGCAAAAGAAACGTACGCATATGGCTGTGTTGATTGACGAGTACGGCGGTACGGCTGGTATCGTTACCGTTGAAGATATTTTAGAAGAAATCGTTGGAGAAATTCGAGATGAGTTTGATACAGATGAAAAGCCGCTTGTTCAAAAAATCAGCGATCAGCACTTTGTCTTCAACTCAAAAGTACTGCTTGAAGAAGTCAACGAAGTACTTCATATCGAAATTGAAAACGACGATATCGATACAATTGGTGGCTGGATGCTAATGCAAAATATCGATATTCAAGAAAGCGAATCGTTCAAACTTTTTGGATACGAGTTTATTGCAAAAGAAATGGACGGTCACCAAATGAAAGAAGTAGAAGTACGTGCCCTTCCTGAAGAAGAACGCGTGCAGCCTGAAAGTCATTCACCAGAACAAGAAGTTACACAAGCATAATAGAAAGAGCCGCTTCTTCATGAAGCGGCTCTTTTTTTATCATTACTTTATCTTAATCATGCAGCAGCTTATACACAACGTTCTCTTCTGCATCTTCCCCAGTCTTTTCCTTCGCTTGGTCCATCGTGCCGACAAATTCCAGCTTTCCTTCCTTTAAGACCGCAAACCGATGACACACGTCTAAGATCTCATTCAAATCATGGGTAATATAGATAATCGTCTTTCCTTTTGCCGCCAGCTGTTTAATATAACGAATGATCTCAAGCTTGGACTGCAAATCAATTCCGACTGTCGGCTCGTCCATTAACAAAACTGACGGTTCATGAATAAGTGAAACGGCTATATTTAGCTTTCGCTTCATGCCTCCTGATAAATTTTTCACTTTTTCCTTCCATCTTCCTTCGAGCTGTACAGCTGAGCAAAGAGACTGAAGCTGTTCATTCGACAGAGAGCGTGAAGTCATTTTGCTCCACATTTTCATGTTTTCTTTTACACTAAGCTCTTCCCACAGCGCTATGTCCTGTGGAACGTAGCCAATGACTTCTCGAATCGCTTTTTGATTTTTCTTAAGCGATAAGCCTCCAATCGTGACATTACCGCTTGAAGGAGCCGTAATGGTAGACAAAATAGACAGAAGCGTCGACTTACCAGCGCCGTTTGGTCCTAAAAGACCAATGACTTCTCCACTTTCTACGGTCAGCGTAACATTTGCTAACGACCGTTTTTTTCCGTATGTTTTGCTAACATTGTTAATTTCAATCATTTGATGCTCCTCACATTCCACACTATTTTAAACGCGCACAAACTTATACATGCAATGGAAGCAGCTATCTCTTTCCAAATGAACGTAAGCGGCAGTGCATGGTGATACAGAAGCAAATGCTGCGGAAGCCACTGACTTATTCTTTCAATCGTTGCAGAAAGCTCTCCTACCGGGAAAAAGCTCCCTCCTATTATACTGAGTCCTGTGACCATGACAACGCTGATCATATAATAAGATCCAACTCGCTGACTTTCACTTGCAAGCCACGTGCTAAAAGCAACGCACACAATCACATAGATACACATATACAGCAGCACACCGTAAGACTCTACTCCATACAGCCATTTAAATAGAACAAAGCTTATGAGAGCTTGAAGCACGTATAACACAGCATAAGCGGCACTGACGCTTCGAATATAACCGTAAAGTCCTTTTTGCATCGTTTTCATTCGTTTGAAAAGGTGCCTCCGCTCTTTAATCATCCAATCTGATGTGATGCAGCAAAGTAAAAGCGTAAAGAATCCCCATAGCGGCACGTATCCGGTCATTTGAACGCTCCCTTGCCTCGTATGCTTCGTTCCTTGCCCCTCGTAATCAATTGTCATCAGCGGCTTTGGCTTCCACTGGTTATCGGTATAACGATACGCTTCTTTCCATAAATCCGGTCCTGCATGAATGTTATAGACTTTATATAAAAAACGCACTTCATTTGCCGCTTTAACATTTGTCGTTAACCTTGTCACTTCACTCGCCACGACTTCTCGAACCGCTTCTATGGCAACAGAAGAAGGCAGCGTGAGCAAATCAATTACTCCTTGATAATTCCCCGCTTCTACTTCTTGTTGAAATCCGTGAGGAAACATAAAAATGCTGTCAATTTTATTTTTTGCCAGCTGCTTTCTCGCTTGTTCTTCGTTCAGAGAAAGAAACTGAATTTCTGTTGTTTTCTGTAGTCGATTGATCACTTGTTTAGACATTTTGCTGTGATCTTGATCGACAAGAGCAACGGGTATTTTTGAATCACTTTCTACTTTTGCTAAAAACGAGCTGCTAATAATCGTTCCTATTAAAGGCAAAAAGAAAATCATGATAACAAGCATAGGGCGCTTCAGCAGCTGCTTTATTTTTTCACTGATCATTTTCTCCACCGCCTTTGCGGAGTCATCACGTAGCCAACAGCAAGAACAAAACTTCCTGCTGCCGTAATGAGAATAGGCTTAAGGTAAAGAAAAGCTTCGTTTGTGTTATATCCATCAAATTCATAAAATAACAGCTCCAAGACGCGGGTGTTGAGTGACCACTTCTGAAAACCACTCGCCCAGTCTGGTAAATAGACGACGGGCACAACATGTCCACTTAAAATCGCACTCAGCAAAATAAACAGCAAACCGGTTATTTGATAAGCTTTTTGTGATAAAAAAAGAACACGAAGCAGTAAAAACAAACATAAAAAAGCAAACAAACTTCCGCTTATCCCTAAAAAAAGCTCTCCGTACGTACCGGTTACAGGCAGTTTCAATCCTTTAAGGAGGCTGCCAAACAAAACGACAGATACCGGTAGCAAAAGAACATACAGAGCCGTCAGCTGCGCTAAATAAATGTGGACAAACGATACACCTCTTGTTTTCATTCGAGCCAGCACGGGAGAAGTCTGCGTTTCACTAGCAAGCAGCCATCCGCTGTAGCTCCAAATCATAAGCAGCAAAGCAGCAAAAGACAGGACATAATATTGCTTCATATCCTGCTGAAAGAAACTCGTTTCTATTTGTTCATCAAATAAACTTCCTCTATCTAACACATGAAGCCCAAACGTCACCAAGCTTTTCTTAAACTCTGCGCGTCTATTTTCATCGGAAACATTTTCTTTTTCTAAAAAGGTATCAACCGTATTAATACCACTTTGAGCAGCTGACGTGTAGTCGGCTGCACTTTCCATCACGTAGCGAAACAGCTGTGACTGAAGCGGCTTATTGCTATTTCCAATGACGTGTAAAGGCTGATTTTTTCCATGAGCAATATCGTGACTAAAACCTTTTGGCAGCGTCACAATGGCTGCCACTTTATTTTGCTGCAGCAGCTGTTTAGCTTTCTGTTCATTCGTGTAAAGAGGCTTCATGATTCTGCGGAGCTTACCTTCAGTCAGCTGTTCGATGACGTACTTCGTTTGTGCAGTATCATCTTTATCCACAATTGCCACGGGGAACCGATTTACTCTCTCCTCACCTTGCATGGTCTGACTAATAATGATCCCTGCTCCAAGTAAAAACAGAGCAGGGATCATTATTAGCAGTATGAGAGATTTTATATTTTTCAATAGAGCTTTACATGTAAAAAGAGTCAAAGAGAAATATATCTTCATCTGCTTTGCACCTTTTAGTAACCAGCGGTTCCCATATTCATCATGAGACCTTGAACATTTTTAGCGAAATTTTCTTGAATCGACAGCATATCTTCAGGCGTTACATCTTTTACGTTTGTCGCATTAGATGCGTCAAGCTCTGGAATAGATGCTGATTTTTTTAATTGAGAAGCAGAGTCAATTTTTAACGTAACGTTTGCCGGATCTGCTTTTGGTCCTATTTTTGTACGAATATCAAACGAATAATCTGCTTTTCCTTTTGAAGCACTTATTGCTTGATTCTGCTTTACTTCCCCGTTTACTACTAGATCTTCTTGATCACCTAAGTCTAAAGAGAAAGTACGGTCAGCCGTTTGTTTCGCATCGGTTTTACCATTGATTACTGAATTCATTTTAAACGTCATATTCGTGTCTTCATCTTTTGAATCTTTTGTTAACAAATGAATAGACATGTTTTCTTTTCGTTTTTCACTTTCCGTTGTTACATTATTTTTCATATCAAACGTAAACGCATCATCGGTAGTGCTATCGGTTAAGACTGCTTTAAACTGCTTAGCCGTTTTGTTATCTTCATACGGAATATTTTTAGTCACTACGTTAAGTTTGCCTTTATCGTTAGAAGCATTTTTTACGCCCATGTTCATATCGCGCGCTACCACAATATCATCTTGAACGTACACAGTTGATTTAACACCGCCAGGGTAAGTCGTATCTTTTGCTTCTTTTTGGAAGTCTTGAAGACTTTCTTTTACTGATTTTTTCAATTCTTTTGGATCTGCCATATCTTTTAATTCTGGATTCGTTGCTGTCGAAGATTTAAACAGCTTAGATACGTGATTTGCATAGATGGTATGAAGCTTGTCATCTTTTGCTACCTTCGCAATAAGCTTATCCATAAATTGTTTTGTTTCTTTATCAGACATGTTAAGCGTCACGCTTGTTAACTGAAGCGTTTTGCCATTTGTTTTATAATCCACATTTTTTTCTTTTGTAAAATAATCGCTGTCTAGCTCATCATAAATGAACGTTCCGTACTCTTTTGCAATGTAGGTCTTTTCTTTTGCCGTTAACTTTAAGTCTTCTAAACTCACGTTGCTTGTGTTAATATCAAGCGTTTCAGGACCTGAATAAGAAGGATCGAACTTACGCGCTACCTGTCCATATTCGTCTAAGTTTAAATAGAAATATTCATTTGCTAGAATCGGGGCTTTAAAGCCTATTCTTTCTTTCGTTTGAAAACCTTCTAGATCAAGTGCTTTTGAACCGCCGATATTAAGAGCCAGTGAACCGTATCCTTCACTTTTTTTCGGATCTTGTTCCGCTTTAATTTTAATTTCAGCTTTACTGATAAGATCTTGAATCATTTTAAAGCTTGGATCATACGAAAGTGAATCCATGTTAAAGCCGCCTTTGATAGTAGCATTTGTGGTAGAAGGCTGCTTCATCGCTTTTTCCTGATAAGCCATCGTTTCACTGTACTTCGTTTCTAATTCATCAGCTGCTTTTTGATACGTATTTACTTCAGAAATTAAGTATAATTGCTTAGGAGATTTTTTAAATACCGTAGCAAATGTAATTGCTCCTCCAATAATCACAATTAAAGCTGCTAAAATGATAACCCATTTAGCCGGCGCTTTTTTGGGAGCGGGCGCTGTTTCTAGCGAAGCCGCTGTTTCGTCTGTTGTTCTGTTTTGATCTTTCTCACTCATCTACACCAGAACCTCCTATGTATTTTGTTATTCACTTTGTACATGATAAGGAAAGGTTTCCATAAATTCTACTACTTCGACAAAATAAGACAATAATTAGTCCGATAAACCGATGTCTTTCGGTTCAATATCGTGTGCAAAGTACTCTACTTAAGTACCTAATATATTGAAAATAAAACCAATTATTCAAAACTATCTCAATAACTATTAAAATAGTTAAATGACTTAACTTCTTATTTTTTACAATATATCCCTATTTTTAAGCATTTACACCTAAGGATTACGAAGCAGCGTTTTTCTATAGTCGATCTCTTTTTCCTTTAATCACATACAGGTGATATCTATGTACGCCTTTATGAAAACATGATAAAAAAAGCAGCGTTTTGTTCTGGTTCGAAAGGGAAATAATATAAGAAAGCTTTTTTCTTGCCGGTGATATAAAAATCGAGTAAAGTATTTCTAAATACATTTTACACAATTTAATTTGAGGATAGAAAAAGGAGGATATCATTATGAATATACGCGTCACTTCTTCTGCAAAAGAAGCGTTGCAGAACGTAGAACAAAATCAAATGATTCAGCTTTCTTTTGATCGAGGAAGCTGCGATATTGTTAATACAATTTATGAAATGAAGATCATCTCAAAGCGCAGCCTTCAACCCTATGAAAAAGTTGTAACGGTTGAAGACTTAGAATTTATTGTTGATGATGACATGGAAGAAGTGTACGACAATGAGCTGGTGATTGATCACGCAGCAGGTGCTTTTGTCTTCAAAAATCACAACCAAATTTTTAATAACCGCGTAGGATTGCGCTATATCAATTCATAGAAAAAAAAGCTGGGAACTCCCTGCTTTTTTTCTATGCATATGTTAGGAAACTCGCTTCTATCGATTGACCTTTAACCGCTCTTGGATAAATAACAAAACGTTCACAAGGCTATTTTCTTCATATACATTCACCTGCTGACGCTTAAATTCTCCTTGTTCATGGTAGTAAATAATATCTCCGGTTCCTTTGTCTTCATTCATATGTAAATGAAAACTAAGCGGTGTTGCCAAAATAGATCCGTCTTCATCTCGCTGAAGAATTTGACAAAGCGTTTGATTCCCTTGTTTTTCAGATAAAAAGTCATAGCCAAATTGACGTGCTAACTTCTCCACTTGTGCAGCAATAAGAGCTGTAATCTGTTGATTGTCTTTCATAAGCAGTATTTCTCCTTACTTCATCTCATTAGGGTTTTATTATTAGTATACTATATCTTAAACTTCTGGAGCTAACGACTTAACCTGTGCAAATCATGACCACATGTCCATCCGGATCTTTTATAGTAAAAAACGAAAAATCCTCAAAAGAAGTAATCGGAGAATCAATCGTATAGTGCAGCCCTCTAACAAATTCATACGCTTCTTTAATATCTTCAGTATGAAAATTAAAAATTGGATGGAAACTAACCGCTATTTGTTTTTCTTTTCCTTCAGGACCTGCGTCTAGCGTTAATCCTGTTTCTCCATCAATTTTAAGATTATATACTGGGTTCTTAACCTCGCTCATCTTGTACTCTTGATTCAATAACTCGCTATACCATTTTACCGAAGTTTTTAAATGAGATACGTGGATAAATACCGTATTCATTTTATTGAAAACAGGACTCGGCATTTTTAATCCTCCTTTTTGTTTTTGGTTCATTCTATACCATTATCCACGTATCACTTTATACCTGCTATTCCCTTAACTTTTGCTCATATATACAAAAAAGCTTGCGAATACTATTCACAAGCTTTTTCTTCATGAAAAATATGTATGCTGTACAACTACAATCACAACCGCAATTAAAATCGAAGGCAGTAAATTCGCAACTTTGATCTTAATAATTTCTAATAAATTAATTCCAATCGCTAAAATTAACACGCCGCCTACTCCTGTGACTTCGGCAATGATACTATTCATTAAATCTTGCGGCACGACCGCATTAATTTGCGTAGCAAATAACGCAATGATGCCTTCGTACAGAAATACGGGCACAGCTGAGAAAATGACGCCTATTCCAAGCGTAGTCGTTAATAATAATGAGATAAATCCATCCATCACCGCTTTCGTAAACAATACGCTGTGATCGCCGCGTATTCCGCTGTCTAATGCCCCTACAATCGCCATCGCTCCAATGACAAAAATTAACGTCCCTGTTACAAAGCCCTGTGAAATACTGAATATTTGCTTGTCATTTTGCTGAGATTGAAATTTTCGTTCAATCATATTGCCTAAAAGGTTTAGCTTTTCATCTAAATCAATGAACTCACCAATAACCGCTCCAATGGCTAAGCTCAAAATCACAATTAAAAACTGATGACTTTTAAAGCCCATTTGCAAACCGAGCGTGATAACGGATAAACCCATCACTTGCATCACCGTCACGCTTACTTTTTCAGGAATGCGGTGAGCAAGCTTGCCCATTAATGTTCCTACAACAATCGCTAGTCCATTTACTAATGCTCCTATAATAAACATGCTGTCACCTTTACCATGAATAATGCCGTTTCTTTTTTCATTTGTTCTACTCCCTCTCTGCTCCGCACTAGCTGTATCAAACACACTAAATTTTAACACAAAATTCTTTCAATTATGAAGAAAAGAAAAAAGAGATTGAAACATAACTAAATCCCCCCCATCTAAAAACGAACAAATGGGATACATGAGCTGGACTGCTTGTGACACCGCTGTTGATTTCCGTGCAAGACTTCGCTTTCCGCGGGCGGCCGATGAGCCTCCTCGTCGCTTCCGCTTTTCCCGCAGGAGTCTTCGCCTTGCCCCCCAATCAACAGCTAGAAGCAACTAAATAGATTAAGCCTACGTTCACCATCACAATGAAAAAATCCGAACGATTCATCGTTCGGATCTTCCTTCAACTAAAACACGTTTGTTCCAGTCTCTTTTGATTAAAATGTAATAACGTCTTTTGTGCCTTGCTTTTGATAGCCTGTTTTTAACAGCTTCACTTCTTTATCCGCTGGCAAGTTGGTAAATACAACTGGTGTCACAATAGAAGGTGCATGCTTTTTAACATACTCTAAATTCACTTGTAAAAGAGGCATTCCTTGTTGAACACTGTCCCCTTCTTGAACAAGCGCTTCAAATCCTTCTCCTTTTAAATTCACCGTGTCTAACCCAACGTGAATCAGGATTTCAATTCCTTCGACTGTTTTTAGTCCAATCGCATGTTTTGTTGGGAATACGGTCATTACTTCACCGTCAATCGGTGATACGAGCGTTCCTTCAATAGGTTCAATCGCAAAACCGTCGCCCATCATTTTTTGTGAGAATACTTGATCTTCCACTTCACTAAGCGGCTTTACAACGCCTTCAAACGGTAAAACAAACTCTGTGTGTGCGTCTGCTTGAACAGCCTGTTGTTCAACAGGTGCAGCGGTTGACGCTGTGCCGTATTTAACTAATTGATTCATTGCGTCTGCAACAAACTCTACTTCTGTTCCGACAATTACTTGAACATTTGTTTTGCTGAGCTTCATGATTCCTCTCGCTCCGTGACGCTTTAAGGCAGCTTCGTTAATGTTGCTGGCATCAGCTACTTGTAAGCGAAGACGAGTCGCACAGTTATCAATTACGGTTAAGTTTTCTTTTCCGCCTAAATCTTCAATAAAATAAGACGCCATATCCACATATTTATCGCCTGTTGCCACAACCGTTTCGTTTGATGTGTCTACTTCTTCATCATCTTCACGTCCCGGTGTTTTTAAATTTAATGCTTTGATGAGCGTGTAGAAAATGACAAAGTAAATGACTGCATACACAATTCCAATTCCTGCTAACAGCAGCGGTTTTTGTGAAATTCCGTAGTTTAAGAAGAAATCAATGGCCCCTGCTGAAAATCCAAATCCAGCGTGAATACCCAGAGCAACGGCTAAAGCCATCGAAATTCCCGTTAAAACGGCATGAATAACGTATAATAGCGGTGCTACGAACATAAATAGAAATTCAATTGGTTCCGTAATTCCCGTTAAAAAAGAAGTAACAGCAAGTCCAATTAACATACCGCTGACTTGTTTGCGCTTTTCTTTTTTAGCTGCTGCGATCATCGCAAGCGCAGCTGCCGGTAAACCAAACATCATAACCGGGAAGAATCCAGACATAAATGTTCCTGCCGTTGGATCGCCTTTAAAGAAACGATTCAAATCTCCCGTTACACCGTGATAGTCTCCGAATACAAACCATACTAAGCTGTTTAACACGTGATGCAGTCCAATTGGAATCAACAGACGGTTCAAAAATCCGTATATACCTGCACCAAGTGCTCCTGCTCCTGTAATCCACGTTCCTAAGTTGTTAATTTGATCTTGAATCGGCGGCCAAATAACGCCAAAAATTCCTGCAAGCGCAAGCATAACGACTGAGGTAATAATCGGTACAAACCGCTTTCCTGCAAAGAAGCCGAGCCACTCTGGCAGCTTAATGGCTGAGAAACGATTGTATAGTAAACCAGCCGTTACCCCCGAGACAATCCCGCCGAGTACACCCATGTTAATATCTTTATCAATAGCTACAGTCCCTTTTGTTAAAACAAAATAACCGACCACTCCGGCAAGTGCTGCTGCGCCGCTTCCATCTTTTGAAAGCCCTACAGCAATACCGAGTGCAAACAGTAGTGCTAAATTCGCAAAAATCGCATCTCCGGCTTGAGCCATAAACGGAATATCCAATAAGTCTTTTTGACCCAAACGAAGAAGCAATGCCGCAGCAGGTAATACTGCGATTGGCAGCATAAGCGATTTACCAATACGTTGTAAAAAATTCAGCATGTTTCTATCCCCTTTGTATAACGTATTTAACCCGATGTTACGAGCAAGGATTTTCGTAACAATATTTATCGGATGACAAGTTACCGCATTCATCCCCGGCCTATGATTACATCATCAGCTGAAATAACGGCGGTTTTACTGCATGGACTCATACTAGCACATAAAATATATAGTTGTCTATACCAATTTTCTTTTTAAAAACCTCTCTATATCAATGTTAAAAGCCCTTACAAAACTTTCTAGTTCACAAAAAAGAATCAACTGGTCTAGACAACTATTCCAAAAAGCGTTACACTTAAATCAATACAACGAGCAAAGGAGTGTATGTATGGATACACATTCATCCATCATTATTTATAATGTAACCGTTTATAGTGAAAATCAGACATTAAAAAATGGGTATATTAAACTAACGAACAAAAAAATCACTGAAATCGGAGAGATACATCAATACGTACGTCAGCCAAAAGACCATGTAATTGAACTTTCTCCTTCCTATAAAGTTATTCCGGGTGCCATTGATGTGCATATTCATGGCGTTAACAATGCCGATGCGATGGACGGTACAGCAGAAGCATTAAAAACAATGGCGCGCACGCTCCCAAAAGAAGGTACAACAAGCTTTTTAGCAACCACTATGACGCAGTCGAATGAAGCGGTTGAAAAAGCGCTTCGCAATGCCGGCACTTATATCGAAGAGCAAACAGATGCGGATGCTGAAGTAGTTGGTATTCACTTAGAAGGTCCGTTTATTTCACCAAAACGTGCGGGCGCACAGCCGCCTACTCACATTCAAGATCCGAATGTGACACTGTTTCAAGAGTGGCAAAAAGCAGCCGGAGGACATATTAAACTTGTTACATTAGCTCCGGAGCAGCCAAACGGCTTAGCGCTTACTTCTTATTTAAAAGAAACAAACGTCGTCGCTTCTATTGGCCATTCCGACAGCACATACGATCAAGTTGGTGAAGCCATCGAAGCAGGAGCGTCTCATATTACGCACTTATATAACGGCATGCGCGGTCTTCACCATAGAGAGCCGGGCGTATTAGGGGCCGCGTATTTGAGAGATGAATTATTTGTAGAGCTAATTACAGACGGCATCCACTGCCGACCTGAAATGGTCAAGCTTGCGTACGATCAAATTACAAGTGAACGCATGATTCTTATTACGGATTCTCTTCGTGCCAAATGGCTAAAAAACGGTACGTATGATTTAGGAGGACAGCCTGTTCACGTAAACGATACAACGGCTACCCTTGCAGACGGAACATTAGCAGGAAGCATCTTAAAGATGAACGATGCGATTAAAAACACGATGAGCTTTACGAACTGTTCATTAGAAGACATCGTAAAAATGACCGCTGAAAACCCAGCAAAACAGCTTAATCTGTTCGATACAAAAGGAAGCCTCAAAATTGGAAAAGATGCGGATATCGTGGTGTTAAATGAAAACTTAGATGTTGAAATGACATTTTGCCGAGGCACATTGAGCTTTCAAAAGGAGGACTAACAATGAATATCATCCAAGTGAAAAATTACAGTGAAATGAGTGCAAAAGCAGCTGATATGCTGATTAGCAAACTTCATGAAAAACCAAATATGAATCTGGGACTTGCAACGGGAGGCACGCCGAAAGGATTATATGATCGTTTAATTCAAGATCATAAGGAGCACGGCACGTCTTACAAACACGTTACTTCCTTTAACTTAGATGAATATGTCGGAATGAAGCCGCAAGATCCAAACAGCTATCACTACTATATGGCAGATGCGTTATTTAATCACATTGATATTGACGTAAGCAACACGCACGTTCCTAACGGCCTAGCTGATACGCCTGAAGAAGAATGCCGCCGCTACGATGAAATGATTCAAAATCACGGAGGCATTGACCTTCAAATCCTTGGAATCGGTCAAAACGGACATATTGGCTTTAACGAACCTGGTACGTCATTCAACTCTCCTACTCATATTGTGACGTTAGAAGAATCAACGCGAAAAGCGAATGCGCGCTACTTTAATTCTCTTGACGAAGTGCCTACTCAGGCTATTACAATGGGAATTGAATCGATTATGAAAAGTAAAGAAATTTTACTGCTTATCTCTGGGGAAGCCAAAGCAGAAGCGATGTATCAACTGCTTAACGGAGAAATCACAGAAGACTTTCCTGCTTCTATTTTAAAGAAGCATCACTGTGTTACAATTATTGCGGACCAAGAAGCTTTAGCTAAAGTATCGATGTAGAAAATTCAAATATGACCAAAGAGCGGCCAATTTGAATTTTCTAACCTTTGAAAGAATAGTCAAGTAGCCTACCCCGGCTATAATCAATCCGTCTTTATGAAAGAAAGATCTCTGACTATTAGTTAGAGTATATATAGATAACATACCTCCTCGTCTTTTTTAGATGAGGAGGTTTACATAAAGGAGAGAACTTAAGTGATTGATAAAAGCTCACCTCTTCCGATTTATTATCAAATTGAAGAACAGTTGAAAAAACAAATTGAAAACGGAGAGTTAAAACCAAATGATTCGCTTCCTTCTGAACGAGAGTTTGCAGAAAGATTTGAAATCAGCAGAATGACCGTTCGCCAAGCGATTAACAATTTAGTAAACGACGGTTATTTATACCGTCAAAAAGGCCGCGGCACCTTTGTTTCTGAAAAAAAGCTTGAGCAGCAGCTCGTTGGATTAACGAGTTTTACAGAAGATATGAAAGCGCGCGGAATGGTGCCAAGCAGTAAGCTGCTGAGCTTTGAAATTATTGCGGCTTCAGAAAAAATTGCCGAGCAGCTGCAAATTTCTCTTCATGCACCCGTTTATGAAATCAAGCGTATTCGTTTAGCTGACGACGTGCCAATGGCGCTTGAAAGCGTATATGTATCCGCTAACTTAGTCAAAGGATTAACAGAATCCATTGTTAATGACTCTCTCTATCGCTATATTGAAGAAGAGCTCGGGCTAAAAATTGGCGAAGCCAATCAAACGTTAGAATCCATTTTAGCTTCTGAAACCGAAGTGAAGCATCTTGGAATCAGCTCATATTCACCCGTTCTATTGATTCAAAGAAATACGTATTTGCAAGACGGCACGCCGCTTGAAGTGGTGAAGTCTTCGTACCGAGCAGACCGCTATAAGTTTACGATTAACATGACACGATCTTAACTAAGGAGTTTTTTTATGTCTAGTTTATATCTACAGGAACTAACAAAACTGCTTGCCAAAGTGGAGGCGCATGAACAGCTGGCAATTGAATCCGCAGCCGAGAAAATTTCACAGCAATTAGCTGCTCATCACCTCATTCATTTATTTGGGTGCGGTCATTCTCATATTTTAACGGAAGAAGTGTTTTACCGTTCCGGAGGGCTTGCACCAATTCATCCTATTTTTGTAGAAGAACTGATGCTTCACAAAGGAGCTTCACGCTCTTCGCAATTAGAGCGGAAAAACGACTATGCTCACACATTTATGGAAAAAGAAGATATCGTACCAGGTGATATTATAATTGTCATTTCTACATCGGGCGTAAACCCCGTTCCTATTGATGTGGCCTTAATTGCAAAAGAAAAAGGTGCCTTTGTTATTGGGCTTACCTCTCCTTCTTATGCCACAAGCCGGGCTTCACGACATAAAAGTGGAAAGTACCTTCATGATGTCGTTGATCTTGTCATTAATAATCATATTCCAAAAGGAGACGTTCTTCTTCATCAGCAAGACATTTCCTTCGCTTCTGGTTCTACTGTAATTGGAGGCGCTATCTTAAACGATATCCTATCTAGAACCATTCAAAAACTGCTCAGCCGCGGCATCACGCCTCCTGTCTTTTTAAGTGGAAACATGGAAGGTTCAGATGAACATAATCGGCGGTTGATTGATACTTACAAAGGAAGAATTACTTCTCTATAGAAAACAGCCCGTGCGGCTGTTTTTTTGTACAAAAAAAGATGCTTAAAAGCATCTCATCAAAGTCGGACTGTACGATTTGGACTAGGATCTCCTCTTTATCAGTAGAAGTCTTGTTCACAGCACCATAACCTACTTATCCAACATTATTACTATGTTTAACATAAGTATACTCTTTTATACCTTAGGTGTCAAATGAGTTATAAGAAATTTTGTAATGCCTTCATTTGAGGATTTTCTTACGGTAATGTTCCAGCTGGCTTTTAGCTTCTTTCATAATAGTTGTATGTATGATTTCATCTGTGATGTTAAAATAATTGTCTCCGTACTGATAGTCATCTATCATATCACTAATTTCAAGCCAACCTACTAACTCAATCGGACAGTCGAGCTCAATGAACATGGTGTATAAGTGATTGGCTTCTGTTAGCGCCATTTCTTCATACTGCACAATTGTTTGAAGCCGCGTATAGATCAGGTAATCTGTACATTCCTGTTCACTCGGTTCCGATAAGGAAAGCTCTGTTAAAGTACGCTGAAAATAATCTTCTATTTCAAAGAGATTATAAGGCGGGCGGAGAGAAGCTAAAATAGAAAGAGACAAAGAATCCTGTTCACGTTGCAGCATAGAAAGTGCCCATGGTAAATAATGTTTTTCCGCTGTGACACTCTTTTGATAAATGTAATAAAAGAGCTCGCGTGTATCCATAGAACTTCTCCTTCCTTTTTCGTGCCGATACAATTTCAAATAGTTTACCATACCTATAGATTTTACATGTAAATCCCTCCCGAAGCTTTATATAAGTTTTCTTCTGCATCTCACAAAAAAGAACCTGCATCAAAACTGATACAGGTTCTTCTCTTCCTATCATACTGACTGCTTCATGTTCATTTGCCCTTGTGAGGCCCTTTCGCTACGTATATCGGTTCATAACGAGAGTGCCAATCGTCAGATCAGAATATCTGCTTTTCATGTGAGGTAATACGTTTGCTGAAGTTGCTGTTAAGTCTTCCAAAACTAAATCAGTCCCTTCATGAAACTAAGTATTTACCTTTCACAGTAGCCTTAGAAGAATTTCTATTGGCCCTGTACTATTTATATACCACGCTTCAATTGAACTAAACGGAAAAAACTCATTTTTTCAAAAAATTCTTTCCACAGGAATATAATAATTAAGAGCGGATTACAGATGAAGCTTTAGCCCTTCATGAGAAGCTGTAAATCCAAGTTTTTGATAAAATCGTAAAGCCCCTGACCGTTCTTTATCAGTTGTTAATTGTACTAAATGACAATTACGTTCTTTCGCTCGTTCAATCGCCCATGTGATCAGCTGATATCCAATCCCTTTCCCACGCTCTGACGAAGCGGTTCGAACTCCTTCAATCGTTGCTCTCCATCCGCCTTGTCGTACAATATGGGGCGTAAAAGTAATTTGTTGAACACCTATTACTTTATTACCTTTACATGCGACAATCAGTTCATTGTTCGGATCCCCCTCAATCGCCTGAAATGCTTGAACATAACAGTCTGGAAGCGGTAATTCATAGCGCTCACGTTTGCTTCCGAGTATATCATCAGCAAGCATTCCAACAATTTGATCTAAATCTTCCCGCACTGCTTCTCTAAAAGTTATTTCTCCCATTTCATACAGCACCTTTCCCGTGTCTATTTATTATGTTAAAAAGAACACTGACAAACAAACTCAGAACCGACGCCACAAACAAAGCAACCACTAAAGCACCTAGACCCATTCCTTCAAAGCCTTCAACTCCAAGTATGCTATATAAAAATAGAAATATGCTCATTAGGATGCTGCTAAGTGAAATTCCGTACTGTACGGGCGAGTTCTTTCTATAGAAGAAATAAGACGCACTGAAAAGCAGCACAAAGAACATGCTCATCCACCCTAGTAATGAAATCATTTACACCCTCCTCTCGCCTAAAAAAGGGATTTATATCCATTATATAACACTCTTTCTATTTATTCTATGTAGATTTATAGGCTTGCAGCCACAATTAAATAGACATGACCAAAAGTGGTCATGTCTATTTTTCTGCTATATTATTAAAAAGAAAATTCTTTGGACCAAAAAGAATAAGGGGCTAAACAAGCTTCATCAATTTCATTCATACGCTTTTTGCATCGTTGCAGCACCTCAGCAGGAATGTGCCGCTCTAAGTATGCAGATTCTCCGTTAGCTTGAATCGTTTCTTCTACTAGTTCTTCAAACACATCTAAGCATGCTAAAAACTGCGGAAAAGTTGTATTAACAAAGCGCTCGCAGTCATCGTTAGACGTATCGAGCAGCACAACAGAACCGTTTTTATGATGAAGACAAATTGGATCTCCGGCACCTGTTGTTCCTAAAAACCAATAGTGTTGGTAGCGAGATGATAACTGAAATGTTTCGCATAGCGTTGTTAACTTCCCTTTGGATGAAACGAACTCTAGAAATGGTGAAGCTTCTTTTGGCAATCCTTTTTCTGTTAGCAACTTCTTTATCTCTTTATCAATATCAAGGGGTGCAAGCTGTTCGGCATCAAACTTCATTCGTTTTTCGTGTCGTTGCATCACATTTGACAACTTCTTTCACTCCTTTTCACCATTTGCTCTTAGTTTGCTTTTGTTTATTATAAAAGAAATCCAGCTCGTATTATATGCTACAAATGAACTTAATTAGACTGAAAATTCTTCCAATCTTTATTTATATAGCCCGATCTCCTCTTTATAAACACAGGTAAAAAGAAACCGATCAAATTTTCTCCGCTGAATGCTGTTTTTAAAAATAATCCTCATTCCCTTCTTTCCTTTTAAGCGTGCCCTCGCCTTTTATAGACAGGTCACTCTTTATTCTGCCAATTTTTTCTACCTTTTGCAACTAGGACTTATCTCACTATTTATTTTACGAGATTAATAACTTTACAGAATTTCAAAATAAGAAACAGTAATTATTTACATTTTTTCAAACTTTATGGTTTAATAGGTATGTAATTCCTATTTTTTACTATATTTTTTGGAGGTTTAACATGAAAAAAGGGTCAATTTATCGTTTTATTGCTTTTGCTTTAATGTTCACCTTGTGTTTTAGCCAATTAGGCTTACTGAAAACACAAGCAGCAGGCAATCCCCCTGCTAATGAAAAAACATTAAGCATTGGTAAAGCAGCAAAAGGAACATTTACAGAACCAGAACAAGCACATTGGTACAAGATTAATCCTTCTAAACAAGATGTAGCAAAGTTTTCACACTACCGAATTAAGCTGCAAAGTGATGATGAAGTAAACATCACGGTTTACTCTAGTCTTGAAGATGCCAAAAACAACGTGGCATTTGACCGTTATATGGGATACTCTTACAAAGACGAGCCTGCTCAACTAGATTTTCCAATCGCTTGGACAGGTCCTTATTATGTAAAGGTTGAGTATTACGGAGATGAAGATCTTATCATTGAAGATGATACCGGAGAAGATGGACAAACTCCTTCTGAACCCCAGCCGGAATTAAAAACAGAAGTGCCTTACACAATCAGCTATGAAGGCGCTTCACTTCCCCCTTCTCAAATGATGGCAGAAGAATGCCCGGCTGAATTAAGTACAAGCCAAAAAGAAAACGGAAAAGGTATTTTAAAAGATTTGCGTACAATTCGCGACGCTGTGCTTTCAAAAACAGCAAGCGGAAAAGACCTTTCTTCTCTTTATTACAAAGCCGCTCCGTTTATCAGCTCTAAAATGATTATTGATAAATCGATGCGTGAACAAGTATACAAAGATTTAGTTCAGCTAAAAAGTTTGTTTACAGATGTGGCGAAAAACGGCGCATCAAGCACATATATGATTACAAGTGCTGACCAAAAAGCCATCAATGATTTATACAGCATCGCGTACAAATCTGTTCCAGCTGCTTTAAAGAAAGACTTAGAAAAAGTAGCAGCACAGACAAAATTAAAAGACGTTACGGACTTAAATGTGTCGTCTGTATTAGTAAGAGCTAAATTAGTCAGCGCGAACAGCGTTTCAACAAAAGCTGAGACTCGCTATATTGTTAAATTAAAAGATGGTGCAAATGCTAAATCATTCAAAACAAAAGCACAGTCAAAATCAGCAGGCATTGAATCTATTAATCCATTAAAACAATCAGCTGCTTCTTTTGATAATATGTTTGTTATTCAATTAGATGACAGCAATGCAAAAAGCTTCAGCACGTCGTCTGCTCAAGGTAAAATGACGGCAAAACAAATTCAGGCACTTCCTGAAACTGAATTTATCGAGCCGGTTCAAGAGTACCACGCTCTTTCAATGGATTCACAATATCCGTATCAATGGTCATTAAACAATACGGGTAAAAATGACGGTACTCAACATGCCGATATTCAATACGAATCACTTGAAAAATTACTAAACGGCCAAAAATTAAAAGATACGGTTATTGCCGTTGCGGATACGGGCGTCGATTCATCACTAGCTGATTTAAAAGGCGTGGTGGATACAAAAACAGGCTATAACTACGTAGATCGTTCGTCAAATGCAACAGACGACAACGGACACGGAACTCACGTAGCAGGTATTATCGCAGCCTCTGCAAACAATAACTATTCAATGGCCGGCATTAATTCTCATGCAAAAATTTTACCGGTTAAAATTTTAGACGCATCTGGAAGCGGAGATACAGAACAAATTGCGTACGGTATTAAATACGCGGTTGATCACGGTGCAAAAGTCATTAACTTAAGCCTTGGCGGATCTTACAGCCGCGTGCTTGAATATTCGTTAAAATACGCATACGATCATAACGTAACGGTTGTAGCTGCAAGTGGAAACGACGGTATGGAAGAGCTCTCTTACCCTGCTTCATCTGCCTATGCGATTTCAGTAGGCGCATCAAACCGTTTAGATATCGTATCTGACTACTCAAACTACGGAAAAGGATTAGATATTACAGCTCCAGGCTCTGATATTCCAAGTCTTGTTCCAGACGGGAACGTCACTTATTTAAGCGGAACATCAATGGCAACGCCTCACGTGGCAGCCGTTGCGGGATTATTGCTATCGCAAAACCCAGGCTTAAAGCCAAAAGACGTTGAAAAGCGCCTAACGGATACAGCCAAAGATATTAAATTTGATGAAAAAGATGCTCCTGTATACGATGATGAAGAAAGTCCATTAGAACCTCCTGCTCCAGGCTACGATTACGTATCAGGATGGGGACGTTTAAATGCATACAGCGCGGTAAGTGCACAGCAGCTGCAAGCGCAGGTAAATACATTTGTCAGCACGCAAAAAATTGTTACAGGTAAAGCTCAAAGCGGTTCAACTGTTAAAGTAATGAACGGCTCAAAAACACTTGGCACAGCCAAAGCTGATGCAAAAAATACGTTCTCTGTAAACATTCCAGCTCAAAAAGCTGATACGGTTTTACAAGTGGTTGTTACAAATGGAAAAGCAAGTACGAACATTCGTGCAGTTGTTCAAAAAGCACCTGCCAAACCAGCGGTAAAAGCCGTAACGAATAAAGATGAGTACGTAACAGGAACGTCTAAAGCGAATTTTACGGTAAATGTTAAAAACAGCGCTAAGAAAGTGATTGCTTCAGCAAAAGCTGATGCAAAAGGCGCGTTCAAAGTAAAAATTCCAAAACAAAAAGAAAACACAGTTTTGTACATTACAGCTACAAACAGCCAACAACAAGAAAGTGAAGAAGTAAAAGTAACGGTGCGTGACGTTATTGCTCCAAATGCACCTAAAGTGAATCCAGTCAGCGACGCGGATACGGCTATTAAAGGAACAGCTGAAGCAAATGCATCTGTTGTAGCGAAAGTGAACAACAAAGAAATCGGCAAAGCAAAAGCCAATGCAAAAGGCCAGTACAGCATGACAATTAAAAAACAAAAAGCAGGTACAGCAATCAGCGTAACAGCGGCAGACGCAGCTAACAACACAAGTAAAGCTACGACTGTAAAAGTGAGCGATAAAACACCCCCTGCTGCACCAAGCGTAAATGCTGTCACAACAAAAAGCACGGCTGTAACAGGTAAAGCAGAAGCAAATGCTACCGTAACGGTAACAGTAAACAAAAAAAGCATTGGCTCTGCTGCTGCAAACAGCAAAGGGCAATACTCAGTAAAAATTAAAAAGCAAAAAGAAAAAACAGTCTTAAGCGTAACGGCAAAAGACAAAGCGAACAATACGAGTAAAGCAACAGCAAAAACGGTGACAAAATAAAGAAAAAAGGCACTTGGCTTATGGCCAAGTGCCTTTTTGTTATAAAAGCTGTTTGTTTTTAAAGTATTTCCACATTCCCCACGTTAACACAATTAACATAACGATAATAACAGCAGTAGCCCAGTGGGAATTTTGATAGGGAATCGGTACGTTCATGCCAAAAAATCCGGTTACGAACGTTAGCGGAAGCATAATCGTTGAAATCAGCGTTAAGACGTTCAGCTTTTCAGATGAAGTTGCATTGGTAATAGAATAATACGTATCAAGTGCACTGTTTACGAGGTCTCTAAATGTTTCAGCAGAGTCTACAATACGCTCTAAGTGGTCAAGCAAGTCAATGTAGAAAGGAACATTTTCTTCTCGTATGTCGAATTTCCACTTTCCATTCACCGTTAAGAAAATTCGGCGCTGAGGCAGAATAACACGCCGGATTAAGATAATCGTTCTTTTTAACGCCAAGAACTCTTCCGTCACTCCGCGCACTTCTTTGTTGTAGATTTCATCTTCTAATTCATCAATACGCATGTCAATTCGGTCTAAAATCGGAAAGTATTCGTCCGTGATGCCATCAATCAAAGCATACAGTAAAAAGTCGGCGCCGCGGTTCATAAACTTTGGATAGCGTGAGCACACAGCATCCATTTTGCGAAGCCAGCCCATTTTATGTTTATGAATCGTCACTACGTAATTTGATCCGACAAAGGCATTTAACTCAAGCGTCGTAATCTCGTCATCACTTTCTTCGTTATAGCGAAGCGCGTGAAAAACGAAAAATTTATAGTCTTCGTAATCATCCATTTTAGCGCGAGGACTGTCGTGTAAGCAGTCTTCAATCGCCAATGGGTGAAAATCGAATAATTTAGCAATTTGAGCAAGCTCTTGTCCGTGGACATCATACAGATCAATCCACAGCAAATTATCAGGATTGCGCAATTTTTCATGCACGTCTCCTAAATCAAGATTCGTTACCATTTCTTTTGTTTCATCATCATATAAGTACGTTTTAATCATTGATTTTTCACCTCACATCATTGAGGCATTAAGGAGTATTTTCCTTCGTTGAAATGAGAGGAACATATACACCTTTGTTGCCCCTATCTTGTTTTGCAGTAACCTTCATCGAAATGGGGTCATCAGTGCCCATTCATCTCACCTCCTAATTAGTTGAAGGAACGCTGACTTGTAATACAGCTACTTCACAAAGTTTAATTTTAACATACAATCCAACTCTAGCGTAGCGCTTTTTTCAAAACCTTTTCCTCACCATTTAAAGTTTCAAACAAAACTTCCGATACTATAAAAGCAGTTATTATACTTCTTACGAATGCCTTACTAACAATCGGCAATCGATAACTAAGACCGCTTGAATCCTCCCACAAAGGTTCACCTAATCGTAGGCGATCAACCCCGCAAGGGGGATCGCCTACGATTAGGTCTAGAAAATCTCACATGACCGGTCTGTGGTCATATGAGATTTTCTACATCGATAAACATTATATGGGTGGTGGGGAAAAACGTGTAGGAATTTTTAGACTTTCAGCGAATACTTACTTAACAAACTTAGATTACGAAAAGGACTGATGATACATGCATTTTAAACGTGAAGAACCGTTTCGCTTTTTATTTGAGACTCCCATTGTTGGAACGTTTTCCATTGCTAAATACGACAACAAAGAAATCGATTCTAAGCCCGGTCCTTTGTCTGTTATCGACCTTTCACCAAAAGGAATCAAAATAATTACGCCGCTTGATTTACCTATTTTTAACCATCAAATTCAGCTAAAAATCAGCTTTTATTTAAATGAAAAACCCATCCATATTACCGGACTTTGCGTGTGGAAAGAAAAACGGCACACCGAATACCTTTATGGCATTGAAGCGTTTAACGATGTGGAAGAACAAGCGATCTTAATTACAGAACTCAAGACCTACGCCAAGAAAAAGCGAGATACGCAATAAAAATAGCGCTCATTTGTTTTACTCCCCTTTTAAGATGGCAATACTACGAACGACTTCGATAGAAAAAGGTGAGACGATGAGCAGCAAAGCAAAAAAAGAGTGGATTGGCGGTCTCGTACTATTTTTACTCGTCAGTTTTGTCAGCATCACATTTGCAGGCTATCATACGGTGAAAGCTGCCGTTGATCAAACGTATGTACCGCTTGAGCATGGTAACAAAACACACGTCAATTTAAAAAAAGGGCAACCGTTTTCCCTGCTTTTAATCCAAGAAAACCATCAAAATACTTCATTTATGTATATGACTGTTAATAAACAGCATGAGTCAATAAAAATGACCCACTTGCCAGGGTCAACTCAGCTCGGCAATGAAACACTGCGAACCATTTATCACCGAGGAAATATGAATGCTGTTGTAAAGAAAGTTGAAGCATATGCAAAGCTTCCTGTTGATTATTATGTCAAAATGGATCAGCAGTCAGTCGTCGATGCTGTAAATAAATTAGGCGGCATTATCGTCACAAACAAACGTGCTTTTGAACATAGCAACATTGTGTTTCCAAAAGGATCGATTCGCCTTAACGGAAAAGAAGCGCTTGTTTTTTTAAAGGAGCGTAATGAGCAAGACATCTTTACTGCGCATGAAAGACAGCTGTCCGTAGCGAAAGCCATTTTCAGCCAAGCAGCTACGATTCCCAATGTTGCAAAGCTGCATTCTCTTGTATTTACGCTCGCTGATCACATTGAAACCAACGCAACCTTTAATGAAATTAAACGAATTCAAAAAACCTATAAGCCGGCCGTTGCTCACGTAGATAAGCAGCAGTTTCCGCAAAACGAATGGAATCAAAAACAAGTCACAACGCGGCTGTACAAGCACTTAGAACGCAACGAGCTGTTTTTATAAAAAACGCCTCACGAAAAAACCATTGACCCCAGGCTCAATGGTTTTTTATGCTACTTATCTTCAGCAGGCACCACTTTTTCATTTATTTTAACCACAATTCTTTCATCCCGTTCATCTTTGAGATAGCTCTTTTGATAAAAAGAATGATCATTAGGCGGTCCAATTACAACCGTATCCGTAATCGGAGCAACGGCTTCTGCCACTTCGCTTGCGCTTACTCCGTATGCTTTTTGAAACACGATCGGAGGCGTCAAGCGCTGCACGTCGGATCCTTCTGTAGACTCAAATTGATCATTGTTAAAAAAGAGATGAAGATGCGCTTCTTCCGATAAGGGCTCAATCCAATGCCACCAGCCCATCGGTATAAAAACAACTTCACCTTCTTTTATTCGGTAATTGTGCATACTGCTTGTATCAGGGTCTAAGATAGATACCTGCACTTCGCCTGAAACGACGACATCTAATTCCCAGGCGTTTGGATGCCAGTGCGGTTCTCTCATATGCCCTTTTGTCATATATAAATCAACAAAAGCACCTCCGAGCATAGCAGGCAGCTGAGTTGATGTTAATCGATACGCTATATTTTGATCATTTCGTTTAAACAGGACATTTTGCTTATAGTTCACTGACAGATTAGGCGTTCCTGAGCTTTTTTTGATATTTGAATTATCCGGCACAAATCCAGATTTACTCATAGTGTCATACCCTCTTTTCATCAAAAAGTTATATGCACTATCCTATTAAAACTCTTAGCTAAGGGTGTTTTAATTAGGGAAAATAAAAAACGAGCGTTTCCACTCGTTTTTTATCCGACAAGACGTTCAATTTTCTTTTTCTTCCATACGAATTGATAATAGCTGTACTGCAGGATTAAGCTGACCACAAACGCCGCTGGATATCCAATCCAAATCCCTTTGATTTCAAGAGATGTAAACTGCGATAACACATAGGCTACGGGCACTTCCACACACCAAATAGCCATAATACTAAATACCGTAGGCCAAAGCACAGTACCGCTTGCTCGCATCGTAGCGGTAATAATTTGCGCATGACCGAAAATCAAATAGCTCCAAAGTGTTATCACTAACAGCTCTTCGGCAATATGGAGCGTGTGCTGACTTGTTAAAAACAGAGCTAAAATTTGATTGGAAAAGAGATAAATAAGTAAAATCAATACGCTGCCAATGACGTAATTCAGCATAATTCCAGAGCGAATAACTTCTTTTAAACGCTCAAATTTATTGGCACCAATCGACTGCGCCGCAAAAATAGAAACCGCAATTCCTAAGCTGATTGCCGGCATTTGTACATAGCTTGCCACTTGGTTCACCGCTCCGTACGCTGCTGTAGCGTCTGAGCCAAATCCATTTACAAACGTAATGACCGCAATTTCAGAAAGAGAAACTAAAATCATATTGATACTCGCTGGAATCCCTAAACGCATAAGCAGCTTTAAAAGCGTTCCGTCCATCTTTAATGAAATAGATGAGTCAAACTTTAACGGATGATTTTTCTTGCGTAAATAAACGATCATAATAATGAACGTTAATACGGTTGAAAACACCGTTGCATACGCAGCGCCGTACACTCCAAGCTTTGGCACTCCGATCCATCCAAAAATTAAAATTGGAAGGAAAATGATGTTTAAGACCGTACTCACGACTAAAAAGTAAAAAGGCGTTTTAGAGTCTCCGGTTCCGCGCATAAACGTCGTATAAACAAAGTATAAAAACAAAACAGGAATTGCCACAAACAAAATGCGCGCATAGTGAACCGTTACGTCAATAATATTAGCCGGCGTTCCCATGATCCGAAGAATATCCGGAGCAAATATGCTTCCTGCAACAGCAAGCACAATGCCTACTAAAAACGTAAACGTGAGCGTGGTACCGATAATTTCTTTCACTCGTTTTTCATTTTGTGCCCCGTACGCTTGCCCGATTAAAATGGAACTTCCTGAACCAATTCCAATCGAAAACGACACGAGCAGAAAAAACAGAGGAAAAAAAGCGGAAATAGCGGCTAACGCATCAACTCCAAGCGCTCTTCCGACAATAATACTTCCCGCCAGCTGCCCAACTGACTGCATGGCGTTACTTAACATGAGCGGAATCAAAAACACAAGCATCAGCTTACTGACGGATTTTTCTGATTCCACTACTTCACTTTTAACATGTTGATTCTTCACACCTATTTCTCCTTTGTATCAGCTTTCGGCGAATGATAGCCTTTTTCGCCGTAAGGCTGCAGCTTCTCTAACCATTTCGCTTCCAGTTTCAGCAAATCCTTTTTTGAAAGTGCTTTTTCTTCTTCTCTTTTAATCGTTTCCAGCATCTCAATTGAAAAAGCATCCGCTCCGTACGTATTCCACTCGTTTTGAAGCTCTTTATTTTGATGAGTGTTCGTCTTTAACGTGAACTTTACGCCGTTTAACGTTTTGATGTTAGGCGTAGAGCCAATGTAAATCTTATCGTTGTGAAGGTTTTTTATTTGATACACGCCGCCTTCTGTTTTTACTTCTTTCGCGAGCTGTTTCATTTGTTTTTTATAGTCTTTTGAATCGGTACTCATCCCTATCTCTCCTTTTCTCCAGTAGCTGCTTCCGTCTGCGCTGCGTTCTAAGAAACCGTACTCAATTAAATAGCGTCGCAGCACGGCGTAGTCGTCATAAAAAGGTGTTAACATATCATTTACTTCTTTTTCCGTATACGTGCTACCAAAATCAAAATGCCCGCTTAATTCTTCAAGAACAACAAGACGGTGTTTTTCTTGCAAGTGAAAGGTGCGAAGAGGTCCGTTTAAACCTTGCGGAAAATTCTTCGCTAAAATTTTTTCACGTTCTTCATCGCTGACGCTGTAGCGCTGACTTCTTTTAGGCGCTGTATTTGACATGGGTACCGCCTTCTCTTCTTCCCCGTCGTTCAACAGTTCCATCAGCGTTAAAAACACTTTTGCCTGACGCTCTTTTTTCTTTAACGTAAAGCGGTGATTCCGAATGGTGGATGAACTGCCGATGCCCATTTCTTTTTGAATATCACTATCGCTTTTTCCTTCCTTAAAAAACTTCACTAAATTTTTTTGATGATCAGAAAGACCCGTTACATCTTTATCTAGCTGTATTAAATGATGAAATACAGACCCGTGCTCCTGTTCAACATGAAGCTTCATATAGCGTTTTGCTTCATAAAAAACACCTTCCACCGGATAAATAATGCCTTTTTCAATACTTTCACCGCACAGTAAGCAGTGATAGTGCTCTTCGCTTTCCCCGTATCCTTTTTTCATATCATCAAAAGATGATTCCCAAAACAAATCGTTTACCATATAAATAGACACCCTTCTATTTTGTTTATTAATTTATAAACAAATATATTATATGTTTATTATTATGTCAAACTTACGTTTATGATACACAAAAAAGGTTGAGACATAACGAAATGAATCCAATCTAAAGACGAACAAATGGGATACATGAGCTCATATAGATCGCTTATGACACCGCAGTTAATTTCCATGCAAGACTTCGCTTTCCGCGGGCGGCCGGTGAGCCTCCTCGTCGCTTGCGCTCCTGCGGGGTCTCACCTGTTCCGCCTTTCCCGCAGGAGTCTTCGCCTTGCCCTCCAATCAACTGCTTGAAGGAACGAAACAGATCAAACCTACATTCAACATCACAAAAAAAACGAACCACTAATCAAACACTTTGATCAATGGTTCGTTTTTCATCTCGGCTAAAATAATTTCGTCCCGGTCTCTTTGTTCCATTCACTTAAATACGGAAAATCCTTAGATACAACGGGCTCATCATTCAAAAGCGTAATTAACTCCAAGCGGTTGCCGTCAGGGTCATTAAAATACACGCAAGCCGCTGGCATCCACGTATGAACAATCGGCTCTGTTTGCGGCTTTCCAAACGAAGTCTCTTCCGGTTCAATACCTTTTGAACGCAGCCACGTTAACGCTTCATGAATATCCGCTGCTGCAATTCCAAAAGCAAAATGACTGGTTTTCAGCTCTTTTTCGTCTGTTTCCCAAAGCCCAAGCATCTGCTTTTGTTCCCCAACAAAGAAAAAAGCACAGCGCCTCTCTTCAATTCGATGAACAAACGTCAGCCCAAGACGTCTATAAAACTCAATCGAATCCTCCAAACTCCGCACCTGCACATGCGTCTCATAAATACTCTTAATCATAGCCTTCCCTCCATTCTTTTCTACTACTATAAGCCATTTCACACCAAACAGCTTCCTAACAAAGAATGAAAAATAATCAGCCTTAAGAACGAAAAACCGCAACAGGAACGTACAGCTTTGAAATTCAGAAGAGCACTAAGGTTTTGATCTTGACTTTGACTAAGGGTTTGAGGCTACCCCGCAAGGGGTGCCTCAAACCCTTAGGTCTAGAAAAACCCCCATGGCTGCACTTTAGCCATGGGGGTTTTTCTACATCGATACATTAAGCGTGTGCTTTCGCGAGACCGATACAGATACCGCCTGAAATAATCAGTACACTCGCAAGAGATACATAGAATAATTGACGCTTTGTTTTCTTTTCTCCCAAGAAGACAATACCGCCAAAAATTGAAATAACGATACCCATTTGCGATAATGAAAAGCTTGTTGCTACGCCTAGTCTTGATTGAGATAAGAATAAGAACATGTTTCCAGATGCCCAGATTAGACCTGGTAAGATATTGCGAATCGTATATTTGTTAAATGGCTTATGTTTGTATGTAATGATTAAGCCGCCAATTAACATACCGATTGCTTGCGGGAATAGAGCTGCCCATGCGTCTACGTTGAAGATACGTGCGATAACTACGTAAACTAAGAATCCTAGACTTGAAATGATAAGAGTGATAACTCCTTTTTTCGTTTGTCCTGGAGCCCCTTGTGCACCTTCTTTTTTACCGTCTAATGAAGAAAGCACAACGCCTGCTAGTATTAAAAGAATCGCAATAGATCCAAGCACAATCGTTTGAAGCGTTGACCATTCTTTAAATACAATAACACCAAAAAGAGCTGTTGATACTAATTGCATACCGGTTGAAATCGGCATTGACTTTGAAACACCAAGGTATGGAACACTTTTAAACTGATTGCTTTGACCTACTGACCAGAATAAACCTGAAACAATTCCGACAATAACAAGCGTTGGCGTTAACACCGGCTGCACAATCATAAACTGAACAAATGAAAGAATCAATGCTCCAATAATTGTTCCCAGCGTTTGACTGTAAGGTCCACCGCCCATCTTCATACTAACTAAAATCATGCTTCCCCACGCAACGGAAGGAAGAACACCTAGCAAAATATCCATCTTTCTCTTAACCTACTTTCCTATTTCTAATCTATGTACATAGTACGTAATAACCTACTGCTTTTCTTTCACCAAGGGTCAAGCACTCACACTCCCTTGAATAATCCCTCAAAGGTTCACCTAAGCGTCTGCTGCCTACCCCGCAAGGGGGGCAGCAGACGCTTAGGTCTAGAAAATTTGATAGGACTGCTCTTTAGTCCTATCAAATTTTCTACACCGATAAATATATAACGTTTTCATAAATGGTGGTAAAACTGCTATTTCTTGCTGCTCGTATTATACTAACACGAACATTTATTGTTTAGCTAGAAATTTTTTTGATTATTTTTTAAAAACAGAAAAAAATTTTTTCTTCTTGCTCCACAGCCTGCTTCTTCCACTTATGTGATCTGCAATCAGCAGAAACTAACGCCTCTGCTGATTGAAAATAAGAAGAGATAAAGCCTTTTCATTTTAGTTAGCTACAGGCTTACAAAATTGCTCTACTACTTCTTTGGCTGGAATCGAACTGATCGCACCTTTTCCTGTTGTCGTTAAGGCACCGCTTGCATTTGCAAAACGCAAAATAGCATCGTGGTCGCGGTCAAGAATGGCCGTTAAGTTTTCTTGTGACACATCGCGGCTTAATAGCTGATAAAGGAATCCGCCAATAAATGCATCTCCAGCACCTGTTGTATCAACAACTGCTACTTTGTAGCCGTTTGATTCATAGACAGCTTGTTTTGTATAAAGCGTTGCGCCTTCTGCTCCTTTTGTGAACACAACTACTTGAACGTCACCTGTAAATAGAGACTGAATCGCTTTCTGTTCATCTTCAATGCCGGTAATAAACGACAGCTCGTCGTCTGAAATTTTGACAATGTGCGCTTGAGGAATAAATTCTAAAATCGTTTGACGGCATAGCTCATGATCTTTCCACAGTGGAAGACGTACATTTGGATCAAAACTGATAACGCCGCCTTTTTCTTTCATGCTTTTAATCGCTTTCATATGAGCGTATTTCATAGGGCTTTCAACTAAATCAACCGAACAGAAATGAAGAAGATCGTTACTTGCAAACCAATCAGGGTTAATTTCGTCTTCTGTTAGTAATAAATCTGCTGAAGGATTACGATAGAAGCTGAAATCTCTTTCTCCGTCTTCACGCAGGGAAACAAAAGCTAAAGCTGTGTTTGCTTCTTCTGTACGATAGACCATATCAGTACCTACTCCTACTTCACGAAGCGTATCTACTAGAAAGTCTCCAAACGCATCTTCTCCAACTTTTGTAATAAGCGCTGACTCATTACCGTATGTAGCAACAACTGCCGCAACGTTTGCCGGCGCTCCGCCTGGCACACGCGTAAACGATTCCACTTCTTTCAATTGAAGACCTTTTTGAGCTGGAATCATATCAATTAATACTTCACCGATACTAAATAACTTACCCATTCTATTCACCTTACTTTTCTTTTTTGTCATATTGTCATACTATGTTCCAAAAAATCCTTAAATCAAATTATACGTCCCAACCATCTTTTTCGTAAAGAGAAATTTCCAATTTATTTTAAAAAAATCGTAAATGATAGTTTTTTTCTGACAATCTTTTATTGGTTAATCCCCTTCCATCCCTTGTAAAATCTGGGATTAAAATGGCCTTCTTACATAAAGATAGAGGGATAAAAAAAGCAATGTCCAGTTTTAACTGTTTATTTATTCATTTTTCGTTCGACATCTCTTTCCTTATTCCCTCTTTATTCGCCGCGAATATGCAAATAATGATAAAGATTCGTGTTTTTACCCCTATTTAAGAAGGAGTGCAGTAAAATGTGTCGAATAGACTTAGGTAGGTATATGACATTATGTATGTTACACTAAATACAAGGCAAGGAAGGGAGAATCAGTCATGAAAATCAATGTTTTTCTAGACGACTATCGCAAATGCCCTGACGGTCATGTTTTAGCCGAAACGATTGATGAATGTATTGATCTGCTAAGATCATTTGACGTTGAACATTTGTCACTCGATCACGATTTACTCAGCAAGACACGGAATGGATTAATGCTCGTGCATTTGATGGTAAAGCATCATTTATATGCCGATCGAATTACGATTCACTCCGCCAATCATTTAGGCAGCAAAGCAATGTACAACTGCTTTAAGGAAGCTCAAAAAGAGCATAAAATGCCAAACAACATTAAAATTCTAAGATGCCCTCTGCCTCTTCGATGATACCTACACCCTCACACATTCATTTCAACAGAATCTGTCCGATTCAATTCTCACAGACTTCCTGTTTCTATAAAATGAAGAACGATACTGCTTGTTCGATACGTATAGATGTGAATACGCTTTAAGCAGTTTATATTATATAGAAGAAACCGCTCTAAAATACCGTGATGATAGCTTTAAAAAGCAGACTATATGGTACAAAGAGCGGTTTTTTGCTATTTAGACAGTTTAGCAGAATCCAAGTCAGCTGAGAGAGCAGCCGGCTGTTTTTTAGCTTCTTTTAGCTGCCTAGCGTTCACGAACCAGTAGAGGCTTCCTACAAACAGTCCTCCCCCTGCGATGTTTCCGAGTGTAACAGGAATTAAATTATGAAATAGTCCAGCAGCCGAAATCGCATCAGGATGCGGAAGCAATAAAGCTAGACCAAGAAACGTCATATTTGCCACGCTGTGCTCATATCCTGAAGCAACAAATGCAAACAGCATCCAAAAAATAAGCATGATCTTTGCCGCATCGCTTTTAGTGCGCGAAGCCGTCCAAATTGCCAGACAAACAAGCCAGTTGCAAAGGATGCCGCGAAAAAATAATTCACTGACCGGCAAATTCATTTTTTTAGCTGCCAGCGTCATGAGTAAATGATTCAGTTCAATTCCTTTAAACAAACCGGTTCCGGTAATTAACAAACAAAGCCCAAACGCTCCTGCCGCATTTCCGATAAAACACCACGTCCAGTTCTTGAACGTATCTTTCCATGTAGTGACTCCCGATAGCGTACTCACCGTATAGACCATGTGATTTCCGGTAAACAATTCAGCTCCTGCAAATACGACAAGCAGTAGAGCAACAGCAAAAGATAACCCCATCACAAGAGAAACGACCGGTAAAGAAGCAGAGGCTAAAGGCGCTCCTACTGATAGAGCTAATATAACGCCAATTCCTACGTAAGCACCCGCTAGCACAGCTAACAGAAAATAACTCGGCAAATGATCATTCACAAGGTTCGTTTTTTCGCGGGCTAACTCATTCATTGACTGCAGTGAATTCTTAAACAAAAGTGTTTCCTCCTTTTATTTATCTTAGACGCATACTTTTTCTTCTGTTTTTTCCAAAAACCAAGAAAGAGCAGAAGCTTGCTTCACCACTTCACCAATCACAATCATCGCGGGATTGCTCACTTGCTGCTCGGCAGCCGTTTCTACGATAGTGCCAAGCGTACCTGTAACCGTGCGCTGATAAACCGATGTGCCTTGTTCAATAAGAGCGACAGGCGTATTCGCGCTTTTTCCAGCATGTAAAAGCTGACGGCAAATATAAGGTAAGTTTTTAACGCCCATATAAATCGCAAGCGTATCAACTCCTTTTGCCAAATGCTCCCAGCGAATACTTTCCGGCTTGCCGCTCAAACAGTGTCCCGTCACAACGGCAAACGAACGGCTCAGCTCACGATGCGTCACAGGAATTCCAGCATAGGCCGGTGCCGCAATTCCCGCTGTAATACCTGGAACGACTTCAAATGGAATTCCGTGCCCAACGAGCACTTCCGCTTCTTCACCGCCTCTTCCGAAAATAAACGGATCTCCGCCTTTTAAGCGGACGACGGTGTTTCCTTTTCTTGCGTAGAATACAAGCAAATCATGAATATCATCTTGAGAAACGCAGTGATCACCAGGCTTTTTCCCGCAGTAGACGAGTTCAGCTCCTTCTTTTGCATACTGAAGAAGAACAGGGTTCACTAATCGGTCATATAAAATAACATCTGCTTTTTCTAAACATTTGGCTGCTTTTATTGTTAGTAAATCTGGATCTCCTGGTCCGGCTCCTACAATGTACACTTTTCCTGTTCTCATTTTTGCTTCGCTCCTTTGAATGTCCCCTTGAATTTTTGTGGCGCGTTGAAAATCAACGCGCCACCATTACTTATTCTTCAATTAAAAGATACAGCAAATCTCCTTCAACCGACGCTTCGTACGTGTCTACACATCCGCTGTCAGGCTCTTGCACGTTGCCGTCATGCAAGCAAATTTTCCAGTCGTGCATCGGACAGAACACCGAGTCGCCGCTCACGATTCCTTCACTTAGCACCCCGCCTTTATGCGGGCAGCGATTTTCAATTGCCCGTATTTTTCCGCTTGATAGCTTAAACACCGCAATTTCTTTTCCGTTTACTTTCACTGTTTTACCTAGGCTTACTGGAAAATCATGAATAGACCCTACGCATACTTTTATAATGTTTTTATTCACCATCTTTATTTCCCCCCAGTTTTATGATGTGACAACTGTTTCAAACAGCTCTTTTTTCGTTTTTTTGCTTTCGACGATTTCTTTCCAAGGATCTCGGTACGTAGATAACGCTTCGTCCATACGCATATTCAGCTCTCTTCTCGTCTCAGCTTCATCAAGCACTGACTGAATGTGCGAAAGTCCCATGCGCTCAATCCATGCTGACGTACGTTCTAAATAATTAGCCGTTTCTCGGTAATACTGCAAATACGCTCCTGTAATGTCCATCAATTCTTCGTCTGTTTTTACTTTGTACAACAAATCTCCTCCGCGAAGATGCGTACCTCCATTTCCGCCCACGTAAATTTCCCAGCCGCCGTCGATTCCAATAAAGCCGATATCTTTAATACCTGACTCAGCACAGCTTCTCGGACAAGCGGATACAGCCATTTTTACTTTATGAGGCGTCCATAATCCTTCAAATTTTTTCTCAAGCGCAATGCCAACGCCCATTGAATCCTGCGTGCCAAAACGGCAAAACTGTTCGCCGACGCATGTTTTCACCGTCCGCAGTGACTTACCGTACGCGTAGCCAGAAGGCATATCTAACTCTTCCCATACGCTAGGCAAATCTTCTTTTTTAACACCAAACAAATCAAGACGCTGTCCACCCGTCACTTTTACGAGCGGAATCTCATATTTATCAACGACGTCTGCAATTCGCCGTAAATCTTCCGCATTTGTGACGCCTCCGTACATACGAGGAACAACAGAATACGTACCGTCTTTTTGAATATTTGCGTGCATACGTTCATTTACAAATCTTGATTCGCGTTCGTCAACATACCCGGTTGGATTCACCATACCTAAATAATAGTTTAGCGCCGGACGGCATTTCGAACAGCCTTCTTCATTATTCCATCCAAGTACATTCATAACTTCACGCGTATGCGAAAGTCCTTTTGCTTTAATTTCTTCGACAACTTCATCTCTTGACAGCGTCGTACAGCCGCAAATCGCTTCTTTTTGAGCCACCGCGTCAAAGTCAGCGCCAAGAGTATGCTGAAGCACTTCCGCTACAAGCGGTTTACATCCTCCGCAGGAACGAGAGGCACTTGTACAAGCTTTGATTTCATCAACCGATGAGCATCCTTGTTTTTGGATAGCTTCCACAATCGTACCTTTTGTTACGCCGTTACAGCCGCAAATAATATCATCCGCGCTCATGCTTGCTACTAAGCTTTCACCGGCGTTACCGCCAGACGGCTGTAAAATCGAAACTTTCGCGACATCCGATACATCTTCTTGCTTTTGAATCATTGAAAACAGTCGATTTCCGTCGCTGCTGTCTCCAAAAAGAACAGCTCCTACGATTTGATTGCCTCGCAGAACAAGCTTTTTATAAATGCCGTCTTGTTCATCGAACACTTTGATCGCTTTTTTCTCTTCATCCTCCGTGAAGTCTCCGGCTGAAAACACTTCAACACCTGATACTTTTAGCTGCGTGGATAAAACCGATCCTTCATAAGGCACTTTTTCTGCCCCGCAAATCGCTTTTGCTAACGCTTTTCCTTGTTCATACAGAGGTGCCACCAGTCCGTATACCATTCCTCTATGCTCTGCACATTCTCCAACGGCGTAGATGTTTGAGATGTCCGTTTGCATATAGTCATTCACGACAATTCCTCGGTTTACGTTAAGTCCCGCTTCTTTTGCAAGCTGAACGTTTGGCTTAATTCCAACGGCCATCACGACTAAATCAGCTTCTAAAAACGTCCCGTCTTTAAAAGATAATCCTTCAACTCGCTCATCCCCAACGATTTCCGCCGTTTGTTTTTCAAGCAAAAACTTCATGCCTTGTTTTTCTAATTCGTTTTGAAGCAATTTGCCGGCTGTTGGATCAAGCTGACGTTCCATTAAATACGGAGCTAAATGAATCACAGATACGTCCATTCCCAGATTTAACAGTCCGCGCGCTGCTTCTAATCCAAGCAGTCCGCCTCCAATAACCGCTGCTTTTTTATACTGCTGAGATGCCTGCAGCATTTCGTCCGTGTCTTTTATATCTCGAAAAGCCGTAACTCCTTTTTTATCAGACCCTGGAATCGGAAGAATAAAAGGAAGAGAACCCGTTGCTAAAATTAACTCATCATACGGTTCTACTCTACCGCTGTTTGTCGCTACTTCTTTTTTTACTGAATCGATACTAGTAACCGTTTCGCCCGTATATAATGTAATATTGTTTTCTTGATACCAGTTCCAATCGTTTAACGTAATGTCTTCAACATTCGTATCTCCTTGGAGCACTTTTGATAGTAAAATACGATTATAGTTCGGATGCGGCTCGCTTCCGAAAATCGTAATCTCAAACGCTTCGTTTGAAACCTTCAATACTTCTTCAATCGCTCGAACTCCAGCCATTCCATTTCCAATCAATACGAGTTTCTTTTTTTGCATCTTCCATTCCTCCCCTGGCGTCTATACCTGCTTGTTTCAAAGATATATTTTCTATGCATCTTTAAAGATATACTTAAGATATATGAATTTTCTGAATCGTTCAACTTGTGTGTTAGATTATCTAACACAGTTATGGTATGTATGCGATTCCATTGCTTTAGCAGCAAGCAAAAAAAATAAGTGGTCTAATTATGTTTTAATTTGAATCATCCTTTGCATTTTATTTTGTGATATTTTTCACAACATTAATTTAGCAAGAATAAATAACCTAGGCTATGATAAAAATCACTCCTAAATGTTGATAAGCCAAAAATAAAAATCCCAAAAATTCTTTATAAAGAATTTTTTAAACAAACCGTTCTTTATAGTATTTACTATCACCCTCTTATTCTTTATAATGAATATACAGACCTTTATAAAGAACAGAACAGAGAATCAACATGCCACTCGTAAACATTAAAAAACTTTGGACTCCTTTAGAAATTTTGGGCTTTAAGCTTTATAAG
Organism: Priestia megaterium; assembly: GCF_023824195.1. Lineage (NCBI taxonomy): Bacteria > Bacillati > Bacillota > Bacilli > Caryophanales > Bacillaceae > Priestia > Priestia megaterium. Next base: position 1,139,507 of record NZ_CP085442.1, on the reverse strand, counting down.
TGTAGAGATACAAAAAGCTACTACTATAAAACGAAGAAAAGTCATAATCTAATAAAATTATAAAAAACAAGCCCTATTTCTTTTGAAATAGGGCTTGTCTTTTTATTTTCCCGTAAACCAATTCACAACGTACTCTCCCCACACTTCATTTCCTTTTTTCGTTAAATTACCGCTGTCTTTATTTATATATTCACCTAAATGAAACGGCCAAATGAGTGAGTGATTCATATAATACACCCAGTTTGCTTCAGAGACTCCCCTAATCGCTTCTACTCCTTCTTCATAAGACTCCGTTTGTGAAATATATGGCTGTGACGGCTGAATCATAAGAGTTTTTTTCAAATCTTTGAGCTGATGAATCAGCTTGTCTGTATTTTCAAGCGTTTCATCCAGCGTAAGGTGCTGATAGTCATTTTTAAGAGGTGCTTCAAACAGAATAATGTTTGGCTGAAGTTGATCAATTTGATCGGCAATATGTGAGGATAAAAGTTCATCAGTTGTCCCGGTGCCGTATGAAAGTGTTTTAACCGTAAATACATCACTTCCATATGTAGCTGCTAGCTCTTTTTTTAATTGCTGAGGCCACCCTGCTTCCTTTGCGGATGTGGCAATTACAAGAGTCAGAGGTTTTTTATTTGCGATAGATGACTCAATTTGCTTTGTGATAAAGTCTGGAAGATTTTTTGTATAAGCAGATACATCGGAAAACTGTTTTTCTTTATGTACAACAGCAGTTTTTACTTCACTTGCCTGCGCTTCCGTTTTCTCCTGCCAGTGCTGCATCCCCGCATACATCACCGCCCCGCACAAAACAGCCGCCGCCACATTTACCCCAACCATCGCCTTCATTCAATCTCCCCTTTACCCATTTTTAAAAGCCAAATATATTCTGCCCACCAAACTTACATTCAATAGAATAAACAAAAGGACAAACACAAAAATACTTCACTGAATTTGCCCAAAAAGTTTCACCTATGCGGCAGGCGCAAACCCGCAAGGGAGGGTGACTGCCGCTTAGGTCTAGCAACTCTACCATCACCGCTCTTTGGTGATGGTAGAGTTGCTACATCGATAATAGATATAGAAATAATTATAGATTAGTAGAAATTGGAATGGGGGACCTTTCGTACGTAAAATCTCTACAAATACACGTATACTTCGCATATTTCCTAGCGAAACGTGAAGTTTCCGGGGAAATTACGTCACGTTTCTTAAAAAGAAAACATAATGTACGTTCATTCGCACATGTGACCTTCCCCTTGTACAGTAGAGATACCGGCGGAATACAGCAAAAACGCGTTTTTGAAAAAGGAATGCTACATGCAAAAAAGCTCATTTGATCAAATTGCTTCATCTTTTCATCCACTAATTGTATCGATGATTAAAAAGTTTCATATTTACAAAGACTACGACGAATACTATCAAATTGCGTTAATTGGTTTATGGAGAGCGTATCAAAAATTTGATGAAAGCAAAGGATCTTTTTCTGCTTATGCCTACACAACCGTGCGCGGTACGATCCTTTCTCATTTAAAAGGCACCATTTTGTACGAAGAACGTGAAACACCAGCTGAGCAGAACCTGCTTTCACTAAACGAAGATCCCGCTCTTCCCGTCCCGCTAGAAAGTGAAATCATCAAGCAGCATATCGAACATTTAACAGGAAAAGAAAAAATCTATGTACTCGAACATCTGCTAGAAGGCTACTCGTATAAAGATATCGCCTACAAATACCAAGTCTCCACGGGAGCCGTTAAAAACTGGGGAAAAGCAGCTCGCAGGAAACTAAAAGCCTCGCTTCTTAGGGAGTAAGAAAAGGAGGAAGCTTATGATAAGCTTCCTCCTTCAGTACATATGTGTAGTCCCGTGCAAACGATTGTTCATATGTAGGACAAGTTCGTTTGATAAATCGAACGCATTAAGCAAAGACAAGCGGACTTTCTAAACAATAATTACGAATAACAGCCGCTCGGGCCAACTTTTTTTCTAAGCTATAATAAGAAAGTTTCACTGGGATGAACGTTCCGTCTTTGAAGTAAATCAGCGTAGAGGGTGAATTAACTGTAGCAAGCGTATGTGAAGTATGAACATGAGAGGCAAAAATCCAAGCGCAGCTATAGTCGTTTGGCGAAGATGTCGGAAATGCAATGATGGCTTGTGAACGATTAATAACAAGCGGCGTAAGCTGTTTGTACGGAAACATTTTTCGAACGGCAGCGATAGAGCCGTTAAACGTACTTAATTCTCGAATACACGCTTCTTCTAATAATTGCTTACACGTCTTGCTTAGCATGTATTCTCCTGTTTCATCTAGCACCTTCGTGCGGTGAATAGGATCGTTCACCGGAATCAGTGCTTTTGTCGTCAAACCAATTTGATAATTTTCATCATTTGTCATACATCTACCCCCTTTTGCTACTTTATAACTATTCTATACTATCGAAACGGGGAAAATCTAGTCTTTTTTTCTTATTATTTTAAATATTTTGAATATATTTTATATCCAAAGAAAAAAGCGCTGAAACCAGCGCTTTCTCTCTTAGATGAAAATGTCTAAAATAAGAACCATCGCAAACGCTGCAAATGATAGAATCGTTTCCATCACTGTCCACGTTTTTAACGTTTGGGCAACTGACATGTTGAAGAATTCTTTGATTAGCCAGAATCCAGAATCATTTACGTGCGATAACATAACAGAACCTGCGCCTGTTGCTAGTACTAGCAGCTCCGGGCTTACGTTTGGCATTGTTGCTGCGATAGGCGCTACAATACCTGCCGCTGTTGTCATCGCCACTGTTGCTGAACCAACTGCTGCACGAATTAACCCTGCAATCACAAACGCTAGCACGATAGGAGAAAGATGTGCATCTTGAGCAAACCCTGCAATTGCATCACCTACACCGCTTGCTGTTAAAATTTTATTAAAACCGCCGCCTGCACCGATGATTAAAATGATCGAAGCAACGGGTCCAAGACATTCGTTTGTGAATTTTAATAAATCATCTTTGTTGTACCCTCTTGCAAAACCGAACGAATAAAAAGCAAACACTAGCGAAATTAACAGCGCAACGATTGGACTTCCGATAAAGTTTGTTACGTAGCGAATCGTACTTGTTTCCGGATAAACAAACCCAGTGATCGTTGCTAAAAGCATTAATAGTACCGGTAGTAAAATCGTAAATAACGTAATTCCGAAGCCAGGAAGGTCTTTATGCTTCGACTCTGTGAACTGCTCCATAATTTCACCCGTTGGCTCTACATGAACACGGCGTGAAATGAACGATCCGTAAATCGGACCCGCCACGGCTGCAGCTGGAAATGCCACAACTAATGAATACAAAATCGTTTTACCTAAATCTGCTTTAAAGATATCCACCGCTAGCATCGCTGCCGGATGCGGAGGTACTAAACTGTGAACAACTGCTAAACCTGCAATTAATGATAAACCAATTTTAATAAGTGACGTACCCGTATGCTTGGCAATTACAAACACAAGCGGAATTAATAACACAACACCAACTTGGAAAAAGACCGGGATACCGCAAATAACGGCTACAACCATCATTGCCCAGTGTACGTTCTTTTCACCGAATACTTTAATTAACGTGCGGGCAATACGCTCGGCTCCGCCTGACTCTGCCATCATTTTACCTAACATCGTTCCAAGACCAAGAACAATCGCGATAAATCCTAAGACGCTCGCTACTCCTTCTTGGAAAGCCGTTACGATATCAGGCAGCTTCATTCCTGAAATAAGACCCATAAACAAAGCCGCAACAATTAGCGCTACGAACGGATTTGTTTTAAATTTGGCAATTAAAAAGATCAGTCCGACAATCGATACAATCGCATACAGCAAAAGACTTGCTTCATGACTTAATCCGAATACTGAATTCATATGTTCATCCCCTTAGTGTGACCATTTTTCATGTACGTACATCCAAATAATGTATACGCTTTCAAATAATTTCTAAAGTGAACGCACATCGTACGTTCACTTCTGCTTATTTACTTAATAACTCAACCGTTTCTCGAAGCGTTGTTTTGGCTCCGACGTTTCCAGGGAAAATGATGTACGCAATGCCCGGAAACTTGCTTTCCTCTCCCGTTACCCATACCGGAATGCCCGGCTTGATTTGTCCAGCAACCGTTGCGCGCTTTACGGATAAGCCATTTACGCCAATATCACTTGACGTAATGCCGCCTTTTGCAACGATAAAGTTTGGACGAACGTTTAAGCGGCGAACAATACTTGTAACCGCATCTGAAATTTTTACAGATAATTTAAGCTCTTCTTCTTTTTTTCCTTCGCCAAGATCTAAGCGCTCGCGTCTTGTATACACAGCTACCGTTTGACCCTGTGAAATAAGCTTCTCTGCTTCATTGATAATACGGTTCACTTCTTCTTCAAACTTTTCAGGTTCTAAGACAAGATGACAGTCAAATTCAATAAATTCAATGAAGCTGCATTTCTTTAATTCTTCTAACTGCTCTGTTGTTTTTTTAACATGCGAACCAACCATAATTAACCCGCCGTTTGACGACTTTTCTTTAATGAGCTCTTCTTTTGTTAAAAGGTCTTTGTCGCTCACGCCGCCCATCACTTTTGTTAGAGCCGCAGCGCTTCGATACATAAAGTGCTTTCCAAGCTTCATCGCGCGAAGAAGCGCAATCGTCACAACTTTCACGTCCACATAATCCACTGCGTTCACAACTACTTTGTTAAAGTCTTTCACTTCCATCAGCTGATTTGTGATCGTCACTAAATCAAGTGCACGAATGCTCCCGAGCGAAATATACGTCGTATGACTTGCTTTAAATTTCCCTTCTGACTTTTCTTCCACCCACTCCCCTAAATGAGATTTACTGTAGCCAAACGTACGGTCTTTTGCAAATTCCGTTTCTCCTGCCGGCACTAAGTAATCTTCATCTTGCACATAGTGAATATTATCAATCGTAAATCGTCCGCCTTCTTTAAAGAAAGGAAAAATAACTTCGCCGTCAAGCACTTGATTGGAATGCTGTTCAACGGTTTTCTTTAATATTTCTGTTTCTAACGGGTAGTGACCGCGAAGAGTTGAATCACCTCTGCTGATAATTAAAAACTCTTTATTTACTTCAGCCGCTACCTCTGTAATAACAGCGGCAATGTCTTCATGTGCTTTTTCCGTTTCAGAAGCGGTAAATCCGCGTGAATTTGTTAGAATAAAAAACATTGAATTTTCTTCTAAAAACCCTTGCTTGATGCTGTCTTTGCTCCAGTCTGTGTACACGGAAATGCCATTAACCGTTTGAACACCTGTTGGATCATCATCTAGCACAATGATTTTTTGATTAAACGTCAGAAGCTCTGCGTCTAGCATTTCTTGTACAAGTGCTTCATCGACCGCTGGAATGTCTTTAAACACATCGCTTACAAGACGTTTTTCATGTTGTTTAATCATGCTTCCACCTTCTTTTTCACTTCAACGTTTGCTAATTTTTCATAGTACTGCACAATTCCGCCGTGATCATCGCTTGCTTTTCCGTCTACTTTTAACGCGTGGAAAATTTCCACAAGCTGACTTGAAAGCGGAAGCGGTACGCCAATGTCATGAGCCGTTTCCATCACGTTTGTCATATCTTTTAAGTTAATATCAATGCGTCCGCCTGCTACAAAGTTGCGGTCTAAAATAAGCGGTACTTTTGCATCCAATACAGCGCTTCCTGCTAATCCACCGCGAATCGCTTGATACATTTTTTCAACGTCAATGCCTGCTTTAGCTGCTAATACAAGTGCTTCAGACATTGCTGCGATGTTTAAGTTTACAATCACTTGGTTTGCAAGCTTAGCCGTTACGCCGCTTCCGTTGTCTCCAACAAGCGTCACTTCTGTTCCCATCGCATGAAGAATGTGTGAAACGCTTTCAAATACATGCTCATTTCCTCCGACCATAATCGCAAGCGTACCGTCAATTGCTTTTGGCTCTCCTCCGCTAACCGGAGCGTCTAGCATGTGAATTCTTTTTTGTGCTAGTTCGGCCGCAATTTCTTTAGAAGCTACCGGCGAAATCGAACTCATATCAATGATAACGCTTCCTTCTTTTGCGCTATGAATTAACCCTTCTTCTCCAAGAACTACGCTTTTTACATGATGTGAAGCCGGAAGCATTGTAATCATCACGTCGCTGTTCACTGCAACTTCAGCAAGACTTTCTGCTCCAAATCCTCCTGCTGCTTTCACTTCTTCCACTGCTGCTTTATTAATATCGTAAACCGTTACCTCAAAGCCTGCTTTTAATAAATTGAGTGTCATTGGTTTTCCCATAATTCCAAGTCCAATAAATCCAACGCGTTTTGTCATTTTCGTTTCCTCCCCTTGTTGTATACGTTTTCAAATACTTTTAAAAAAAGAATGTATACGTTAAAATATTTTTTGTATACATTTCTGATAATTTTGTATACACTCATCATATTCGCATTCTATTTATTTGTCTAGCCTTTTTTTAAATGAAATTTATTTCCAAAAGCGAAACTTTCCGTCCCACCTTTTCGCAAGTTATAGTATGATTTGGGTATACGCGTACAAAATGATAAAAAATAAAGAGAGAAAGAGACGAGATCTCCTCGTGTCGAATGCTAGAGGTGAAGCAGAGTATGTTAAGAAATCAAGGTTCTCGTTCGTCTCATCACCCTTCTTATGAGATGATTCGAGATAAAATTTTAAACGGTGAGCTTGAAGGCGGTACAAAAATCGTCGAAGAAAAATTAGCGAGCGAGCTTGGATTCAGCCGAACGCCAATTCGTGATTCCATCAGACGCTTAGAATATGAAGGACTGATCGTTCGAAAAAAAGTGGTGTCGCCGACAGAAAAAGACTTACGCAACTTGTTTGAAGTGCGAATGCTGCTAGAAGGCTCAGCTTCTAAAGCTGCCGCAACTTTTTTGTCTGACAAAGAATTAGAAGAATTAAAGGAATGCGTAGACATTGGAAGAAACGGCTCGTTTGAAGAAATCATGAGCGCGAATGAACATTTCCACGCCATTATTGTGAACGCAAGCAACAATGACGTAATGATTAATATCATCGACCGCATGCAGTCGATCATTTACTTATTCCGTCACACCGTGGTGTTTTACAACCGCCCGTTTTTAATTGACGAACACGAAGATATTTATAACGCTATTAAAGAACGCAATGCTGAAAAAGCGGAAGCGTTAATGCAGGAACACCTTCAAAAAGACTTAGAGTTTTGCCTGCATTTACTTCAAAGAAGACAATAAAAAAGCTGCCAATCGGCAGCTTTTTATACGTACATCTTTTCTTTTATAGAAATGTCAGCTAACTGTCCGCTGCTGTTTTTGAACACCACGTGTTTTTTTGAAAACTTCGTTGGCGAATCAATACCGGCTGCTGCTGCTAAATTAAACAATCCTTCACGAAGCGACAGCACGTAATTGCACACGCGGTATGATTTTTCCTCAATAATAAGCGCTTTTTGCAGCTTCGGATCTGTTGTGGCTACGCCCACGGGACAACGGTTATTATGACAAACCTGCGCTTGAATACAGCCGACAGAAAACATAAAGCCTCTGGCAATATTAACGCAGTCGGCACCTAGCGATAAAGCCGTTGCAACTTTATCAGCCGTTAACAACTTACCCGATGCAAAAAGCTTCACTTCATCACGAACGCCATACTTTCTAAGCAGTTCATCCACAAAAGGCAGCCCTGAAAACAGCGGCACGCCGGCTCCGTCTGCTAATTCTTGAAACGATGCGCCTGTTCCGCCTTCTGCTCCGTCGATCGTAATAAAATCAGGACCGCTTCCCGTCTCTTTCATATACGCCGCCATTTCTTCAAGGTCATTTGTGTTGCCTACAACCATTTTAATGCCTACTGGCTTGCCGCCTACATCTCGAAGTTTTTCAATAAACTCAAACATTTCAGGATACGACGCAAACTCTTTAAAACGGTTTGGACTGTCTACAGATTCTCCTGGCTTCAAGTTGCGAATTTCAGCGATTTCTTCCGTTACTTTTGAACCGTCCACGTGACCGCCTCGCGTTTTAGCTCCTTGCGCCAGCTTGATTTCAAACGCTTTGATTTGCTTCATTTCACTTTTCTTTTTAAATTCTTCCCATGAAAATTCGCCTTCTTTTGTCCGAACGCCAAAAAGCCCTGGACCAATTTGAAAAATAATATCAACGTTTCCTTTTAAATGATACGGTGAAAGTCCGCCTTCTCCCGTGTTCATCCACGTACCGCCTGCTCGCCCTAATCCTAGTGATAAAGCGGTAATCGCATGGTCACCAAGTGCTCCAAAGCTCATGCCTGACTGACCGATTAATCCTCTTACAACAAACGGCTTTTTGCATGAAGGCCCTATAACGACCGCATCTTCATTCCGCAAATAAAACGGATCCGCTTCTTTATCTTCTCGGTGCTCTCTTCGGCTGAATAAGTTATCCGCATCCATTTTATATACTTTCGTTTTAATTTTTTGTGTATTATCCACTTTCATTTCGTCGCGCTGTTTTGGAAACACCGCGTTTCGAATATAGTAGCCCGGTTCGCTAAAATCACGTTCTGAGCCAAATCCCATCATTCGGTTCAAGTACTTACCTGACTTAACGGTTTGTTCATATTGATTTCTAGAAAACGGCTTGCCTTCGTTATTATTTAAAAATAAATACTGACGCAGTTCGGGCCCCATTTTCTCAAAAATATAGCGCATTTTCCCGAGCAGCGGATAGTTTCTCAAAACCGAATGCTCTTCTTGTTTTTCATCTTTCATCCAAAGAATAATAGCAATGATAATTGGAACTAAAATAACAAGCATCATTACCGCGCCAAAAATAAGTAAAATGATTTCAAACACTCCCATGATATCCCTCCTAAAAAGACTCCCCTGTAAGGAGAGTCACTGATTAAAGCATTCTGCTTAGTCCTTTACGAAGCGGCGGCATTTCGAGCTCGTGTTCTTTGAAGAACTTTTTCATGATATGCTTCGAATAATTGGCTGCTTGTCCGAACGAAATTTTGCCTGGAAGCGGCGGTTCATCTGCTACGACCACATCAATCACAACAGGGACATTCGCAAGCGCTGCTTTTTCAAAAGCTGTTTCTAGCTCTTCGTATTTTTCAACTCGGTAACCAATTCCTCCGCACGATTCAGCGAACTTCGCAAAGTTCATTTCACCAAGCTGCGTTTGATAATCCAAGTGACCTTGAAGCGCTTGTTCATATTTAATCATCCCGATTTCACTGTTGTTCAGCACCACTACAACGATCGGCAGCTTATACTTCACAGCCGTTACAAAATCTTGCATCACCATCGTAAAGCCTCCGTCACCGCATACGGCTACCGATTGTTTTTCAGGATGGGCAAGCTTTCCTGCAATCGCAGCCGGAAGTCCGCAGCCCATCGTTGCCAGCCAGCTGGAAACTACAAATTTTTGATTCGTCATGCGGAAATGTCTCGCCATCCATACCGTAACGTTCCCGACATCAACAGATACAATTGCATCATCATCAACTATTTTTTGAAGCTTAGGAATGACTTGCTGCGGCTTGATTGGCGTACTCACTTCATTTTCTTCTTTTTCTACGTGTTTCCACCAGTTTTCCATATTGACCTGACACTCTTCTAAAAAACGACGGTTTTCTTGATAGTCTAAATTATGCGTAAGCTGTGACAGCGTCGTTTTAGAGTCACCGACTAATCCGATTGATACAGGATAGCGTCTGCCAATTTGTGTGGCATCTGAGTCCAGTTGTATTGCTTCGGCTCCATCTGGTAAAAACTCACGGTATGGATACGAAGTCCCAATCATAATTAACAAATCGGTTTCTTCCATCGCTTCATAAGACGGCTTCGTCCCAAGCTGCCCGAGCTGCCCAAGATTATAAGGATGATGATCAGGCAGTATTCCTTTAGCGGGAAGCGTAAAAATAACCGGCGCCGCAATTTTCTCCGCAAACTGTGCTAACTCAAGCTTCGCGTGCTTTGCACCTGTTCCCGCTAAAATAACCGGTTTTTTTGCATATTTAATCGCTAGAAGCGCTTTAGCTACATCTTCTGGGTCACTGTGAGAAATCGATTTTGATACATTTGCAATTGGCGTTTTTGAGTCAATTTTAATCGTTGAAGACGGAATATCATCTGGAATAACTAATACCGCGACACCTTTTTTTGCATAAGCCGTTCGAATCGCTTGCTGCAGCAGATGCGGAAACGATTCAGGCGAGTCTACTCGGTGATTAAACACCGACACATCATCAAAAACACGTTCTAAGTTCACTTCTTGAAACGATTCATTGCCAAGCTTCTCACGTGGCACCTGTCCAGCTAGCACTAACACCGGTGCACCGTCTGCTTTCGCATCATACAAACCGTTTAACAAATGAATCGCACCCGGCCCCCCAATCGACAGACACACGCCGATTTTGCCCGTGATTTTAGCATAAGAAGATGCCGCAAGTGCCCCTACCTCCTCGTGACGGACTTGAATAAATTCAATTTCATCTCTTTCACTGCGCAAGTTGTCCATAAAATGATTGATTGAGTCTCCCGGCATCCCGAAAATGTGATCGATATTCCATTCTTTTAACACGGACATAGCTGCTTTTCCAGCTGTAGTTTTTATCATATTCAGCCTTCCTTTCTTTAACTTTGTTTCTATTCCATACCACAATGAGAGAAAGACAAAACAAGGGACTTTCCCGTTTTTATGGAAAAGTCCCTTGTTTTCAGCTGAATAATTTAAATAAACTAAATTTTTTCATCGGCTCAGGCTCTAATTGATGAACCGGACGACCATCGATAATTGCTTCCGCATTTTCAATAAAAAAGTAAAGTTCTGAAGCACCGTATATATCGGAAATGTAATCATACGCTTTTGAAAGTGAATAGTCGTGGTAATTGCGAGCATGAACGCCAGAGGCAATCACGTGGGCCAAGCGGTATTTAATAAACGTAAACGCCGCTTTTTTTTCTTTCTTTCCGTTTAAACCGAGAATACTAGCGGCACTTAGCTGAACGAGTACGCCTTTTTTAACAAGCTCATACAAACGCTCAGGATGATCTCGAAAAATCGGATGACATTCTGGTGAACGAAGAATTGGCACAACGCCTTTTGTTAGAAGATCATACAGTATATTTTCAAAATAAGGTGAGACATCATATTCAGGCAGTGAAAGAAACAAATATTTATCGGTGTGATTAAGCGTAAGAAGCTGATTTCGCTCATAGTTTCGCAGAAGTTGAGGCGATAAAGGGACAAGCTGACCTGGTAATACTTGAAGAGGAATATATGAATTTGTGAGCCATTCATTAGCTGCATTCACATAGAGAAATAAATGGTGTTTCATAAACTCTTGATCACTATCATAAAGCGGCGTCGCCACAACAGACTGAACACCTTGATCCGCTAAGGAGCGTGCCATCTTCAAAAAGCCGTCTACTTCCTCAGGTCCGCTATCGATATTAGGCAATATGTACGTATGAATATCAATCACTTTATTCCCCTCCTGCGTTTTGTATAGCTCTATTCTACGACGATTTCTCATATGAAACTATGTATTCTTCTCGACATTTACCACCACGAACCCCGGAAAACCGCGTCCTTTCCTGTTCTCCACTTAACTAACAATATTTTACTATTATTCTATGTGAAAACGCAAACATAATCTGTAAAATAACTCCAAATAATAATGAGAAAAGAAGGGACTGAAATAGGTCTTTGTATGCAAATACCCCGATTAAACGAATGTTAATCAGGGTACAAAGGGAAATATTAAAAGATCCCTAGGAATTTTGTTTTTTTGATGCGTTCAGGCGGTAAAATTTGAATACCTTGACCATTAAATGTAGCTTCAGCATTTTGCATCAGCAGCTGAGCCGTCTCAGCTCCTTTTTCTTTTGTGATTACATCATAAGCCTGACGCAATGAATGCTGCTTGTAGTTATCCAAGCTTGCACCAGAAGCAATCACATGAGCAAGGTTACGTTCAATAAACTGCATCGCAGCTTTTTTTGCAGGCTTGCCGTTTTTACCAATAATACTATCTGAAGATAATTGTACAATAGCTCCTTTTTTAACAAATTTATACAATGCATTTTTATGTTCTAAAAAGTATGGGTGACATTCAGGTTCACTAATAATCGGGACAATTTTATTTAGCTAAATTTCATATACCAGCTGTTTAAGATAATCCGCCTCTTCCTGTTTAGGAATGGTTAACACGATATATTTTTCATTTGAAGCAAGCATAGCATCACGGCGTTGATAAGATTCTGCAAACGTACGGTTCGCCACCACTTCCGTTCCTTCAACAATCGTAAGAGGGATATTGTTATCTTTTAATGTTTGGTTTGCTTCTTTTACATAGAGAGAAAGAGAAGTATTCGTTTCCTTATCTAAAGTTGTCGATACTCCTTTACACCTTGACTAACTAAATATTTAGCGGCATCTAAAAACTGTTGCTTGCTGCTTGCCGCTCCCGGTAACATGTGGGTATAAATATCTATCACAAAATCTTCTCCTTATTTTCAGATAATTATCTGGAAATTCTAACATTATATTCATTATTTTAGCACACTTGTCTTACCTAAATAATAACCTTTAGGACCATAACAAAAAGCCTGTTTATAACAAATAGGCTTTTGTAAATCAAAATATACCTAGAAATTTCCCTTTCTTTACCCGCTCTGGTTGTTCTTTAAAGATAGCCTTACCCTCGACTATATAATCTGCATTCTCCATGAACTTATAAAGTACCTGTGTTCCAAACTGTCTGGATACCATATCGTAGGCTTTAGGTAAAGTATAGCTCTCATAAGTATCCGCACATACGCCTGAAGCAATTATATGTGCCAAGCCTTTATCAATAAAAGTTAAAGCGGCTTTCTTCTCTTTTCGACCATTTTCACCAACTATACTATCTGATGATAGCTGAACAATAGCACCTCTTTTTACGATTTCATAAAGCAGATCAGAATCCTCAAGAAATGTTGGATGGCGTTCTGGCTCATTAATAATGGGAACAATACCTTTTAACTGAAGCTCATAGAGAATTTGTTCATTTAAAACGTTGGTGTTTTCATTTGGAAGCTGTAAAAACATATATTTTGTAGAGTGGTTAATCGGAAGATGTACATTCTGTTCAAATGCTTGAATAAGACAATAATGAATCGTTATCTTCTATCCAGGAAGAATAGTGAGAGGAATAAAAGCATGCCGCAAGTGTTTATTTGCCGCCTCAACGTATAGCATAATATTTTGCTTCTCTAAATCTTGTCCGTTATAAGTGGGGGAAGCCACCACATTCTTTACACCTTGATCAACTAAAGACTTTGCCATTGTTAAAAAAGCATTCACATCACGCGGACCTTTTTCTACGTTAGGCAAGATATGAGTATACAAATCTACCACAGCGATTCCTCCTTTAGTAACTATGCTAAGGATTAATATGTATTATCTTAATACTTTCTTCAATGATTTTCAATAAATTCCAATTATTATCACATGATTTTTACACGTAATTTATTTACAAACTATATATATTAGTTATGCACTTTACCTTTTACTCCCTTATATACAATAAAAAAACCTGTCGTTCGACAGGTTTAAGAAGCTGTAAAATATTCTTTTAAATAGCTAGCCCATGCTTTATTACCTTTTTTAGCTGGAACATGCTGTTTTTGAATCAAATAATCTAGTATTTTGTCTGACCTGTAATCAGGCCACGCACTCCAGTGGTTTAAGTACTCATAGCCCTTCTCTTCGGCAAAATCTTTTAAGGCATCTGCTTCTTTTGGATAATTACTGGCATTATATATCGGCTGTGAAGGCTGAAGAATCGTCACAAGATTTGAATTGGAATTTGTCAGGTGAGACATAATAACATTTAAGTTATCGAGCGTATTTGTAATACCTACTATACCATTGTCATTTAACAGAAATGGCTCACATAATAATACATCTGGTTTCTCTTTTATAATATCTTCATATTCTTTATTTCGAACAAAATCTAATGTTGTAGTATCTTTATATTCTAATACTTTCACATTAATAAGTGAACCATATGTATTTTTTAATGTTTCTTTGAGCATAGCAGGCCATCCTGTTGAATCTGTTGATGTTGCCTGTGAACCCACAATTAATAAATTCATAGGTTTTCCTGATTTTTCTGCTTCTTTAAGTTTAGCTACAACAGATTTTGGAAGATTTTTAGTGTACTCTTCCCAACTTCTATTCTTTGTTTTACTTGCCATTTCGTTTGATGCAACTGCAGTTTCTACTAATGTTGACGTTCCAGCAGATGTTTGTTTATTCCAATACAACTTACCTCCGATAATAGTCCCGATAAGCACAATAATTGCTATAATGTTTACCATTACTTTCATAAACTAACTCTCTTATTTTTCACTTATCTTTCCATTATAATATATTTTTTACTTATTTTTTATGAAAAATGATTAAAACTGACAATTTTTTGATAGAATATAAGAATGGTTGTGTACTTTGTCACATAATGAAAGACACGAACTATATACCCGAAAAAATTGTAAAGGACGAGAAAAATGGAAACAGAACAAGACCTGCAGCGCAAGCGCAGAAAACGCAAATCCAAAAAGAAAAAAGGCTTTAAAATTGCTTTAGCTATTATTTTACTTCTTATTCTTGGCGTAGGGATTTATGGTTATTCAGTTTACAGTTCAGTAGCAAATACACTAAATCGAACACACGATCCACTAAGCCGAGAAAAATCAGAAAAGCGTTCTGAAAAAGTAAGTCTTGCAAAACACGATCCAATTTCAATTCTATTACTCGGTGTTGATCAGCGCGGAGCTGATCGAGGGCGCTCAGACTCACTCATGCTGTTAACAGTAAACCCAGACAAACAGTCGGTCAAAATGGTGAGTATCCCTCGTGATACACGCACTGAAATTGTTGGCAAAGGCACGCAAGACAAAATAAATCACGCGTATGCTTATGGCGGCGTTGATATGTCAATTAACACGGTTGAAAATTTTTTAGATGTGCCAATTGATTACTATGTACAAGTAAATATGGAAAGCTTTAAAGACATTGTGGATGCAGTTGGAGGCGTCACGGTAAATAATACGCTAGATTTCACATATGAAGGCCATCACTTCGAAAAAGGAACGCTTGAATTAAACGGAGAAAACGCCCTGAAGTACTCTCGCATGCGCTATGACGATCCACGTGGTGACTTTGGTCGCCAATCTCGTCAGCAACAAATCATTCAAGCCGTTATTGACGAAGGAGCAAGTATCAAATCTCTGACGAATTATGGTACAATTCTAGATGCTATTGGGGATAACGTTAAAACCAACCTTACGTTTAATGATATGAAAGAAATTCAATCAAACTATAAAGAAGCCCGTAATAATGTGGAGCATATCCAAATTAACGGTACAGGTAAAAAAATCAATGGTATTTACTACTATGAAGTACTGGATGCAGAGCGTACTAAGATTTCACAAACTTTAAAAGAGAATTTAAATTTAAGATAAATTAATTTAAAAAAGCTTCTTATACCATATCTAAATTATTAGTGTGGTATAAGAAGCTTTTCTTATAAATGAACATATTATTAGCATGTATTCATAGTTGCATTATAATTTATTACTTTATAACACTAAACTGATAATTATCAGTTTAAACGAACTTAAAATAGCGTGGACCTTTACCAAGTCCGGTAAAGGTCCACGCTATTTGTAAATTCAATTACTGCCGTAATAGTAGTAATAATCTCCTGACTCAATTTTGCGGTTATTCAAAATAACACCTAATAACTTAGCCTTCGCATTAGTTAATAATTCTTTAGCTTTTTGAGCAGCATTTCTATCTGTTGCACCGCTGCTGACGACTAAAATTGTAGCTTCAGCCTTGTTAGACAAAACTTGAGCATCCGTTACAGCCAAAGTAGGTGGCGTATCAAATACGATAAAATCAAAGTTGTCATACATTGTTTGCAACAATTCATCCATATTTTTAGAGCCCAAAAGCTCCGAAGGATTTGGAGGAATTGGACCACTTGTTAAAACTAATAGGTTAGGAATATCAGTTTGGTGAACAGCATCTAATAATTTCGTTTTTTTAGTTAAGACATTTGTAAACCCAATGTGATTCTCTAATCTAAATGAGAAGTGCGCTGTAGGCTTACGCAGGTCGGCATCAACCAACAAGACTCTCTTACCTTGCTGTGCATATACAATAGCTAAGTTAGTAGCGGTTGTTGATTTCCCTTCTCCTGGACCAGCAGACGTCATTACCAAAGAGCGAATGTCTTCGTCTAGACTAGAAAACTGAATGTTGGAACGTATTGTACGATATTGTTCAGCTACTGGTAACTTAGGATTAGTATGAGCAACTAATCGGCGCTTTACTGTTAATGTTTTATCGT
The DNA here is from genome assembly GCF_023824195.1 of Priestia megaterium. Lineage (NCBI taxonomy): Bacteria > Bacillati > Bacillota > Bacilli > Caryophanales > Bacillaceae > Priestia > Priestia megaterium. The sequence continues at coordinate 1,123,090 of NZ_CP085442.1, read as the reverse complement.
TGACTTGATTCTTTTTACGAGCCAATTGATTCCCCCCTTACTCTACTACTAGCTTGATTAGAAACTCGAGATGATCTAGAGGAAGAGACCGGAATGTCCTCAATATTTGCTATAACACCCATAACTGGGAGGTCTAAATACTTCTCAATATCTACTTCTGTTTTAATTGATTTATCAGAGAATTCTAATACAAATGCAGTCGCAATGCTTATAATTAAACCAATTACAATACCAATTAAAATATTTAAAGCTGGTATTGGTTTCACCGGATTAATATTTTCTTTTACTACAGCTTTAGATAATATATTTACATTATCTACGTTCATGACCTTAGAGACTTCTGCTTTAAAAACTTTGGCTGTTTCATTAGCAATTTTGGCAGCCATTTCTGGTGACTTGTCCTCTACTACTATTTCAACAATCTGAGATTCTTCAGCACTTGTCACTGAAATTTGTTTATTGAGCTCATCTGCATTTCTTTCTAGATTTAAGTTTTTACGTACTTTATCCAAAACAGTCGGGCTTTTGATGATTACATTATAAGTATTAATTAATTGGACGTTTGCCTGCAGTTCAGTAGTATTATAGATTTGTTGCTCAGACTTGGTTTGATTTACAAGTAATTGTGTTTTCACATCGTACATTGGCGTTAAAACGAAAAAAGTAAGTACGGCACTAACTGTTGCAGTAATAACCGTAATTAATGCAATAAGCCAAAGACGCTTTTTTAAAGCCTGAAACAACTCCTTTAAAGTAAGTGTTTCTTCCATGATGACCTCCAATAAAAAAGATAAATTCACATAGCTTCTATTATAATAGAGTTTTTATACAACATCTATGATTTTTTATAAATTTTAGATAAAAATAGAAAAAAACGTCAAGATATTAAAGTTAAAATGAATCTTTTTACACTAAAAAAGCTATTCAAAATTAAAACAGTACTTTTTTAGTTCTTTAAACCCACTATATCATCGACCATTCCCATGACATAAGACTCTAATAGATTAATTGCTTTATCACTATCCTGTGTAGAATTCCCCTTAACTGCAAAATAAAATTTAGCTTTAGGCTCTGTTCCTGATGGACGAATTGTAAACCAAGAACCATTTTCTAGATAGAACTTTAATACGTTTGATTTTGGTAAATGAATTGTTTCAGTAATATTAGTCTCTAAAATTGTCTTTTGGCTAATTTGATAATCCTCAATTGCTACTACTTTAACACTAGCCACTTCTTGTGGCGGGTTTGTTCGGAATGACGTCAAGATATTGCCTATTTGTTCTGCTCCATCTTTTCCTTTTAAAGTTATTGATTGAAGTGATTCTTTATAAAAGCCATACTGTTCAAAGATTTCTAGCAAGCCTTCGTATAAAGACTTACCTTGCATTTTATAGTAAGCAGCTACCTCCGCAGCAAAAATTGCTGACTGAACTGCATCTTTGTCACGTACAAATTCGCCTATTAAATACCCATAACTTTCTTCATAACCAAATTCAAATGTATATTCTTTTGTTTGTTCAAATTCATTAATTTTTTCACCAATAAATTTGAAACCAGTTAACGTATCAATTGTATTTAGACCAAAACTTTCGGCAATTGCACGTCCAATTTCAGAGGTAACTATAGTTTTAACCACAACGCCATTTTCAGGTAGCATCCCTTTTTCTTTCTTTTGAGACAGTAAATAGTGAAGCATAAGTGCACCCATTTGATTTCCTGTTAGTACAATATAATTGTCATTGTTATCTTTCACAGCAATACCTAAACGGTCTGCATCTGGATCTGTTCCCATTAAAATATCAGCTTCAATTTCTTTACCATATTTAATCGCCAGTTCAAATGCTGCATGTTCTTCAGGATTAGGTGATTTAACTGTTGAAAAATCTGGATCAGGTAGTTCTTGCTCTTTAACAACTGTTACATTGCTAAAGCCGAAAGCTTCTAATCCTGCACGAACTAGTTTGTTAGCTGTGCCATGTAATGGCGTAAACACAATCTTTAAGTCCTTTCCTAACTTTTCAACCATTTCTCGGTTAAGTTGAATCGTTTTTAACTGTTCAATATAAGCAGAATCTATCTGTTCACCAATATATGTTAACAATTCCTTTTCGAGCAGTTGACTTTCTTCCATTACTGGAATTGTTAATTCGTTTTTTACTGCATTAACATAACTAATAATTGTATCTGCAACTTCTGGAGGAATTTGCCCTCCATCTTCTCCATAGACTTTATACCCGTTATATTCCGGTGGATTGTGACTTGCTGTAATAACAATACCAGCAAATGCACCTAAATGACGAACTGCAAATGATAACTCAGGTGTAGGTCGCAATTCTTCAAATATATATGTCTTAATATCATGTTGTCCTAGTACTTTTGCAACCTCTAGGGCAAATTCAGGGGATTTATGGCGTGAATCATAAGCAACAACTACACCTCGTTTTTTCGCTTTTTCACCATTTTCTTCAATATAATTAGCCAATCCCTCTGTTGCTTTACGAATCATATATAAGTTTAAACGATTCGTACCTGGTCCTAGTTCTCCTCGCATACCACCTGTTCCAAATTCAAGATTTTTATAGAATGCATCTTCTACTTCTTTCTGGTTTTCTTGCATTAATAAAAGCTCTTCTTTTAATTCACTGTCTAAATGATCAAATGTTAGCCATTTCTCTAGTTGTGTTTGCCATGTCATAGTTATGTCCTCCTTTGTTGTTAGGGTGTGAAGCAATTAGTTCTACATTTCCTTTAATAGCAAAAGTATCTATTGCATTCGGCAAGATAAAATGATCACCCTTCTTCAAAGGAAACTCGCCTTCTTCTGTAATAAGCATTCCATTTCCCTTAATAACACTTGCTAATATAAAATGTACACCATGCGTTAGTTCCAAGGAAGTTTGAACATCCCACTTATAAACAGTAAAATAATCTTCCTCTACAAATGTTGTAATTGTTCCTCCATTTATTTTTGCAGTTGCAGATTCTACTTTCTCTGCTACATGTGGGACCGTGGTCACTTCAATTGCTTTATTTAGATGAAGTTCACGTAATTTCCCATCTTGGCCAGGGCGATCATAATCATATACGCGATATGTGGTATCAGAACTTTGTTGAGTTTCTAATACTAATGTTCCTTTACATAAAGCATGTATAGTACCACTTGGAACATAGAAAAAGTCTCCTGGTTTAATCTTTACTCTTTGTAAAAGCTTATTCCAGTTTCCTTCTTCAATTAATTTAACCAGTTCTTCCTGTGATTTTGCATGATGACCAAAAATCATCTCTGCATCTTCATCACAATCAATAATGTACCAGCATTCTGTTTTACCTAGCTCACCATTTTCATACTCATCTGCATATTCATCGTCTGGATGAACTTGTACTGATAAATCATCATTTGCATCTAAAATTTTAATTAATAGTGGAAACCGGTCACTTTCAAAACGGCCAAAAATTTCTGGGTTTTCTTCCCATAACCGCCCTAATGTTTTCCCCTGTAATTCTCCGTTCTTAACAATGTTTTCACCATTTGGATGAGCTGAAATAGCCCAGCATTCACCTGTTTGGTTTGAAGGAATTTCATAGCCATAAAGCTCATTTAATTTCGTTCCACCCCAAATCCTTTCTTGAAATAAGGGCTTTAAAAATAATGGTTGTTTCAATGCTTACACATCTCCTCTAATACTGTTTGCTAAAATGTATGTATAATCTTATTAAAATTCATAACTGAATTTTTAACTTTATAAGTTATAGAACATGCTGGAGTTAAATGATAAACCAAAGAAAGAGTAGGATTAACAATACCTACTCTTTCTCGAGGATAATTAGGCCTTCTTCAAACTCAATACATGTTCAGTTATTTCCTCCCAAGTCATGAATAAGCGGACAATATCTTCTTCAATTAATTGTGACCCCGTTTGAACTTCAATGATTTCCAAATCAGTATTGGCTTTTATAGCATGCTTGTCTCCTGATTGAATTCGAAGAACATCACCAGGTTTCACAGTGCTAAGCTTATCATTTAAGATAAACTCTCCTTCACCTTTGATAATAGTCCATACTTCATCACGATAATCATGTAATTGATAACTTAAGTTTTTACCGGCATCTACGCCAATGCGCTTTGTTAAGACTTCTTTTCCTTGTTCAAACTTCGTATAATCTAATACCCGATACCATCCCCAACGACGCTCCTCATACATAGGACGATTATCAAATTCTCCCACTAGTTCTTTAATTCTTGGACTAGCTTCTTTATCAGAGACTAAGATGCCATCTGGACTAGATGCTACAACTAAATTAGAAGCCCCCAACACGGTAACTGGAATATCTAATTCATTAATTAAATGAATATTTGTACTGTCCTCACTAATAACGCCTTTACCAATTTGGCTTGTTGCCATTTCTTCTGTTAATGTATTCCAAGTACCTAAGTCTTTCCAGTATCCATCGTATGGAAGAACAACAATTTTTTCTGCTTTCTCTACTACCTCATAGTCAAAACTGATTTTAGGAAGCCCTTCATACTGTTTTAACAACTCATCGTATTGAATCGGCAAGCCTTTTTCTTCTAAGATTGAAATGACATAGCCTAATTTAAAAGCAAATACACCGCAATTCCACAGTGCACCTTGCTCGATAAGGGTTGCTGCTTTATCTTCGGATGGTTTTTCTGTAAAACGACTTACTGGCAAATACTCGTTATTACCTTCGTTATTTGCCGGTACAATATAGCCATATTTAGCTGAAGGATAAGTCGGTTTTACTCCTATCAATGCAAGTTGAGCATCGCTATCATGTACAGCTTTTTCTAAGTCTTTTACACGGTTAAAAAAGCGATTCTCCACATAAGGATCTACAGGTAACACAGCTACTACTTCTTCTAGCCCCGTGTCTTGTACACTATATAAATATGTAGCAGCTAAAGCGATAGCTGGAAAAGTATCTCGACGACAAGGTTCTACGATTAAATCAGCTTTGTTATCTAATTGACTATGAATCATGTCCACTTGTGATTTACTAGTAGCTAATACTGCCGAATCAGCTAACTCCACATTCTCTAATTGTTTCCAAACACGTTGTACCATAGATTGTAATTCTTGATTATCATCTTCTAACACTTTTAAAAATTGTTTAGATCTAGCATCATTTGATAAAGGCCATAGTCTTTTTCCTGAACCACCTGATAAAAGTATCGTTTTCATTTAATTCCCTCTTTTCTTCGCAACATATTCTTGAATAAAAATCTTAAAAAATAAACTATCATTTATAAAGTATCTTCTAAACATGCGTTTAGGTTCTTTGACAAAACGATAAAACCATTCTAGACTGGACTTTTGCATCCATACAGGTGCTCTTTTTACTGTACCGGCAATAAAATCAATTGACGCACCTATCTGTAAAGAAACAGGTACCTTTAGTTCCGATAAATGGTTATAAATAAAAAATTCTCCTTTTGGAGAACCTAAAGATACTAGTAACATATCAGGTTGGTAATCTACGATTTTCTGTATACATTCTTGAAGCACAATAGGATCTTTTTCGAATCCAAAAGGAGGTGAAAAACCTTTAATTGGAAAATCATAATTGAAATCTTTTTGAATTTTCTGTATAGCTAAATCTGCTACACCTTCTCTAGAACCAAAAATAAAAACTTTATACTGTTTTTTTTGAGCTAATTTAAATAACTCTGGAGTTAGATCTGAGCCGGATACTTTTTCTTTCAATTCAGACTTTAGCACTCTAGATGCTTGTACGATAGGCATCCCATCTACTAAAATTAAGTCTGCATTATCGTACACCTGTTTGAATTTTTCATTTTTATAAGTATTTACAATATGATCAACATTTGGAGTAACAACATAACTACATTGGTTATTTTTTTTATTAATTTCAACCGTGTCTTCAATTCTATTAATAGCTTCTAGCATGGTTAAATTATCAAAATTAATGTCAAATAATTTAACTTGATTAGTTGTCAATACACTCATCCTTTTAGATCCATTCTTTGTATAATTTTCTCTATTTTTCTCGGTAACTTATCAGATGAATAATATGTTTCAAATGTATTCATGGCATTTACTGATAAATCTTTTAACATATTTGGATTAGACTTTATGGTATTTAATTTATTTATAAACTCATTACTATCATCTGCTATTAATATTTCTTTTCCATTCTCCCAGATAAGTCCCTCAGCACCAATTGACGTAGAGATTACAGGTATACCTTTTGCGAAAGATTCAATAATTTTCACACGCTGCCCGCTTCCTACAAAAAGAGGGACAATGCTGATATCACATAACTCGATATATTCATCTACATCATCCACATAGCCAGTTACAAAGACATTTTCTCCATTGTGATATGACTGAATAAAAGCAGGTGGTTTACTTCCTACAATGTAAAGTTCGTACTCAGAATGATTTAACTTTGGCCATACATTTTCCATAAACCATTTCAAGCCATTTTGATTGGGATACCATGACATTGAACCCAAAAATAATAATTTGAATTTTCCACCTTCATGCTTTTTAGGTTCATACTTTTTATTTAATTTTATATGAATTGGCAAAACTGATAGCTTTTCTGTTGAAACTCCAAATTCATGAAACTCCTGCTGATCGTTTTTACTTAAGCAAATAATCTGAGATGATTCATGCATAGATTGAATTTCGAATTTTTTTAATTTTGCGTATTCATAGGTCCCTAGAATCTTTTTTACACGGCTACTTTCTGTTTCTATAAAACGCTTAAAGATTAAACTTTCTACATTGTGCTGATCTAATAATATAGGGATATCATTAAAATGTTTGTTGTATACCATCATCGGCAAATGATCGACATAAATAAAATCATAGGTGTTTTTCTTTATGTAAGTTAGCAAATGCTCTTTAAAGCGGTTATCATAAAATTTATTAATACTATAAGGCCACGCGCTAAAAAGACTGCTTGCATAATCTTTTATGAAAGCTGATTTAGAAGCGCTTCTAACTAAAGTTTTAACAACAACATTCACGTTATCGGTAATATCTTTCAAAGCATCTACATGTTTTAACTCATCCTGTGAGTTAGCAAAGCAAAGTAAATCAATATTGTAAATTTTTGATAAAGCTACGATTGTATTGTAGCTTTTTATTTTCCCACCATTATCTAACGGGTAAGGAATGAGGTTTGTGATGAAAAGAATCTTTTTCATAAGTCTCACTTCTCTCTAAATCTTTTCTTTGACAATAAAACTTCTACTTTAAATTTAAAGTAGAAGTTTTTTAACTGAAACAATTAAATCATTTTTTATTAATTTAACTAACGAATAGATTAAAACTAAACCAATTACTAAAATCGGTATAAAAAACTCAAAAGCAGTTACATTATTAGACAAAACGTAGAAATAATAGACAACTAATAATGTTGTAACTAGCAACAGGTTGGTGAATTTCTTAGTATTTTTCCATTTGTGATTTTTAATCGCTGGCACATAAGAATTTACACCTATTATAAATAACAACATAACAATAAATTCTGTAATAATTGTCGCTAAAGCTGCTCCATAAATCCCCCATATGTTGATGAAAACAACATTTAAAACAATACTTACTATTGCACCTGTCATTTGATAATATGCTTTTTTCACCACATGCTTTTCTGTTACTAAGATACTGCCCAGATTGTTGCAAAGTAATCTAAATGGAATAGTTATCGATAAAAGCATTAATATTAAACTTGCTTCTGCATAACGTTCTCCAAATAATAATGGAACTACAAATGAAGCACAGCCTGCAACTGCAAGCATAATAATAATTCCAATTGTCAAAACGATCTTACTTCCCTGTTTAAATAAGAGAGACATTTTTTCTTCATTGTTCTCTCCCCATCTATGAACTTTAGGAATTAGATAACTTTGATAAAAAGTGGTAGGGAACAGATAAATGACGTTGAGTATTGTAAAAGCCACATTATATAGTGCAACACTTTCTTCTCCGCTCATTAGACCTATAATAAAGATATTGCTTTGAAAGTAAATAGAATAAAAGACAATTGTTGAACCATAGGGTAATAAATATTTAAAAGCTGTTTTAGTACTAGGTATATCATTTAAGGTCCGATTTTTATATGGTGCATGTCCTTTCAATTCTACTTTTTGTTTATATAATCTTCTTATTATTCTAAAGTAAACATAAATTAGTATAAACGCTCCTACTGCATAACCTATTCCAATGAATAACAGATTTGCACCAATAAATGAAGCAATCAGTACTACTAAAAACCGCAAACCTTGTACAGAAAACTTTAGAAATGAAAGTTTTTGGTATTTTTCTTCTAGTTGATACACAGCCTCAGCGGCAGTTGAAAAAGTTAAAGACAATAAAATTGAAATAAAAATAATTGTAAGGATTTTCGTTGAATCCGATACAGACATATAGTAAGTAGAAACTAGTAGTCCGACAATAACAATGCTTGCAATTATTAGGTTAATTTTAATTGTAGGTCTTACCCATCTATGTGCCTTCCATCCCTCAACTCCAAAGGCCCGCAACCAATTCGATCCAGCCCCAAAGGCAGCTGCCCCCCCTAGAATAGTTACGATATTAATAGCTGAAGTGAACGAACCGTAATCTTCTACTTTTAATATACGTGCTAACAATAATTGGGTGAAAAAGGCTATGCCCACAGCACCGAATTGCGATATCCATAGAACAGAAATATCCAGGATATTTTTATTTTTGCTACTAGCTAACTTTTTCTTTAATGACATTTAAAAAACTCCAATTAAGCCGATTTGATAGTTAAGTCCTTATCGATTAGCTGAATTTTATTATTGCCTTCCTCTTGAACAAAATAACTAATCTTAGGAGAATAATTATATACAAAACATTCTTTATTTAAATACTTAGCTGCTACAGCTACGTGCAATCTAGAAGTAAAAATCACTTTACTTTCATTAATTACTGCAAGCTTTTCTTCATAATTCTTACAGTCATTATACTCAACAGAAATAGTACCATTAAGTCTTTCAATGCTTTCTTTTAAAGAAATGCTCAGCTCTCTGTCTCTTACAGAATCTGTGTCTATAATTATAATTCTATTTGCTTTGTACTCTTGACATAATCTAATCGCCATTTCTGATACAGGCAATAATTCAGAACCTATAGTAGTATTCGAATAATCGCTTAAATCACGCCATGCTAACACAAGACTATTATTATTTGTTTGCACCGGCAAAGAACTCGCCAATACTTTTAGTGTTTGATTTGCAGGATCTTCTACTAGCTCAATTGATGCTTTTGATGATTTCTTTTTCCAATTTAAAGCTTTCTTTAACGATGTTTTATCCCGAAACGTTAAAATGCTTGAAATATTAATTAGCTTTTTAGTCTTAAATAATCTTGAAGTCTTGCTAAGATTACCAATTCCTACTCCTAGATAGCCAACTTTCTTGCTTAATAGTTTTGCATAAATCATATACTTGAAATATCCGTCTCCATCTTCATCTGTAAAGCAGGTGCCTCCGCCCCAAAAGACTGCTTTGCTGTTTTGCGAAGCTTTTTTAAAGATCTGAAATTTCCCTATCTTGGAGTCCGGCCAAATCCATACTTTCACATTAGGGTAGGCTTCTTTTAATAACCAGCTAACCTCTCGATAAGCTAAAATATTAACTCTTAAATCATGCTTTTTAAATTCATCTAATAAACTCTTTAACATAAGGTCATCCCCGAAATTATCCATCCCATAATAACCTACAAGAGTAATTTCACTGCCTATATCAACAACACTTGAAAAATTAGTTCCTAATGTCATAACTGTCCCAACCTTGTTTGTTTATGTTCTTCATAAATTTTTATAGAGAATATACAAATTATCACAAATAAAATAAAAGTTTGATTGTTGTTATTTGCCCAGCCAGTAAAGTTATATAGAAAGATGTTAATTACACTTATGATTATTGCTAACGCATAGTATGAGTGTGTACCTTTCTGAATAATTACTGTTATCATTTTAAATAACACAGTCCCCAAAAGACCTACATAACACAACGCGAAAAAGATGCCGCCTTCAGCAAATAATAATAAATACATATTGTGAACGGGTTGAGTATACGCAAATCCGCTGCCCATTGTCGCTACTGTATCTGTATAGTTATTAGGGCCAACTCCTATAAAGAAGTTTTTGAAATTAGCTGTGATAATATCCCAGCTAATAACACTTAGGTTCCCTCTATAACTTGCTTGATATAATAAATCAGAATCTCCAAATCTCTCCATCAAAGCATCTGAAAATACAAAAATAAATGTTAAAATAGCCAGCGTAAAAATAGATAGGTACCACAGCAACTTATTTGCAGGTTCATCCGTTCTGTATCGAATAATAGAGGTTCCTAAAAACCCCAGAAAGAAAGTTGCTAACATAATTACAATTGATGTTCTTGCATTTGTTAGTATGATTAACGATGCACAAAGCAAAATTGATAAAAATACTAAACAACTTCTGATTTTTGTTTTCTTTTCTGAATTCAAATAATATAAAAGAAGAAAAGGCATTACAAGCGTTAAAAAAGCACCTAATATACCCGGGTGCCCAAGCGTACCACTTAACCCTTTTTCTGCTGCACCAAATACAGTTTCTGCTCGAAATGGATTTTTGCTTTCTCCAAGTATACGGAAGCCTACATATTGACCAGTAATATATTGTGTAATTCCAATTCCAAATTGCACTGGTAAAAGTAAAATAACTCCCTTTAAAAAGAAATCCCATATAGAAGAAAAAGTTAATTTGAGCATCATAAATACAAAAAGCATCATAAATATTAACCTTACAACAGTATAAGATGCTGCTGGTTTATTATCTGCAAAGAAAAATGAAATAATTGAAATCAATGTAAAGAAGACAAATAATATAATTTCTAAAGATTTTAATTGTCTCTTTGAAGCTAAATGTTTATCTGTAATTTCTTTTAAAAAGACCGGACTCAAAGCAAGAAGTATTAGAAAAAACTGATTGACGACTAAAGCTCCTCTTAATCCCCCCGGATGACTTGCAGAAAATCCTCCATTGAATGGATACAAAGGAAATTCGATATTAAAAGCTAAAGTAAAAAAGAATAAAATAATTAATGTCTTTTTGATACCTGAAAAATTGAGTAAAAGGAGCATGATTGAGCCTAACAATATAACAGCAAACATACCTACTCCAATTAAAAAACTTTTATAAGCAACAAATGATAAAAAAGCACCAAGAAAAATGCTTATCAAAACACTAAATAGAATAAGTACTGTTTTATTACGTTCTTTTATATACATAGTTAAAGAATTCATCTATTTTCACCTTATATACTCATTAACATTTAAAAAGCATCGTTGGAACCAAAAAGTACTTTAAATGTTTTTAATATTATTTTACAATCTAACAAATTACTTTGATTTGTTATGTAATACAAATCTAATTCCACCATTTCTTCAAATCCAATATTACTTCTGCCTCCCACTTGCCACATGCCCGTACAACCCGGTGTTACAAGTAAGCGCTGTTTATGATATTCATTATATTCTGCAACTTCCCTAGGTAAAGGTGGTCTTGGCCCTACTAAGCTCATATCGCCTTTCAACACATTAAACAATTGAGGCAATTCATCAATGCTGGTCTTTCTTATAAATCTGCCTACTTTCGTTACACGAGGATCATTTTTCATTTTAAACATAGCACCGCTTGTTTCATTATGTTTCAATAGTTCCTGGAGCTTCGCTTCAGCATCTGTAACCATTGACCGAAACTTATACATATTAAATTCTTTGCCGTCTTTGCCGATCCTTTTTTGTGAAAACAAAACAGGTCCCTTAGGATCTTCAATCTTTATTGCTATAGAAATTATTAGAAAAACTATCGAAAGTAGTATCAACCCCACACTAGTAAGCACTATATCTAGGGTTCTTTTTGCAAATTGAAACGACATACTATTATTTACTGTTACATTTGGATATTGTTTAGCAACAGATGTATCTGAAACAGCTTTATTTCCTACCATTTCTGACAATGTTTAATCCCCTTTCCCCTGTAGTATGATTAATTAATATTCACTTTTTTCTTACTTTCTCGTTCAATAATAGAAGTCATCACTTCCAGTAATTCATCTCGCATTTCTTCATGTTGCAGTGCAAATTCCAGCGTTGTTTGAATGAAGCCCAATTTCTCTCCAACATCGTAACGCGTACCTTCGAAATCATAAGCAAAAACACGCTGAATTTCATTTAACTTTTGAATAGCATCCGTTAATTGAATTTCGCCACCTGCACCTACTTCTTGCTGTTCTAAGAACATGAAAATTTCCGGTGTAAATACATAACGCCCCATAATTGCTAAATTAGAAGGCGCAGTACCTGCTGCTGGCTTTTCAACAAATGTATTTACTTGATAACGTCTTCCTTCTTTCGAAATTGGGTCTACAATTCCATAACGGTGAGTTTGTTCATCTGCAACGGTTTGAACGCCAATTACAGAAGATAATGTGTTTTCATATTCATCCATTAACTGCCTTAAGCAAGGTGTTTCAGCTTGGACAATGTCATCACCTAATAACACAGCAAATGGTTCATTTCCAATAAACTTCCGAGCGCACCATACAGCATGACCTAAACCTTTTGGTTCTTTCTGTCGAATATAATGTATTTCTACGTTTGAAGATTGACGAACTTTTTCTAACAATTCAAACTTCTCTTTTTCTACTAAATTATTCTCCAGCTCCGGTGCATAATCAAAATGATCTTCAATCGCTCGTTTTCCTTTGCCTGTTACAATAATAATATCTTCAATACCAGACTCAATGGCTTCTTCCACTATATATTGAATAGTAGGTTGATCAACGATTGGCAGCATTTCCTTTGGCATTGCTTTTGTAGCTGGTAAAAAGCGGGTTCCTAAACCAGCTGCTGGTATTATAGCTTTACGGATTTTCTTCATACATTCTATACCTCTTTCTTTTTTTTCTTCTTTATTATTTAATTATGTAATAATAGAATAAATACTTATGAAAGAGTTACTGCTAGTAACTCTTTCGTAAGTATTTATTCAATAAAGTCGGGCATCTAACCCACCCTCACACCGTACTTTTGACGACAAGCGTCTAAGGTGTCAATCACCCACAGTACAATCGAGTATCTCCATTGATAAAGGTGAGGAGACATTACCTTACTATTTCATTTCTAATATTGAATAATAAACTATATAATCTAAAGAATTAACAAATTTGTAAGAACCTTTAACATACCTTAACTAAAATATGCCTAAAAATTTCTTGCGCTGTATTCGTTCTGGCGGCTCTATAAAGCAAGTTTTCCCCTCTACCACACATATTGCATTTTCATTAAATTGATAAACTAAGTCAATGCCATACTCTCTTTCTACTATGCTTAATGCTTCTTTCATTCTAAAAGATCTCCCAGCTACATTATGAGCATCTGAAGCAATAAAATGAGTTAGATTGGCTTCAATCAATTGATGAGAAAATTTCTTAATTTTTTTCCCGAAATCACCAGCTAGACTAGAAGCAGTTAATTGTGTTAATGCCCCTCGGCTCACAAAATTATATAGAAGATCAGGTTCTTCAATTAAACGGCTATTTCGCTCCGGATGTACAATAATAGGTGTAAGCCCCTCTGACTGAAGATTGAATAAAAGTTGTTCTGTATATCGTGGCACTTGGCTAGATGGGAACTCTACGAATATATATTTACCTGTATTGTTTAGCGTAAGAACTCGGCTAGCATGATATTCCTCGACCATTTCCCCAAAGATACGCGACTCTTGCCCGGGTAAAATAGTTAAAGGTAATTCCTGTTCTTGCAACACTTGATTTAATAAACGTACCTGCTGTTCAATACTTTCTTTTTCATTTATGTATTTTCCATTCTGGTGATGAGGTGTAGCGACAATAATATGAATCCCTTGTGAGATTGCTTGTTTTGCCATTTCAACACTCGATGCTATATCTTTTGCACCATCATCAACACCAGGTAATATATGACAATGTAAATCTATCACCTTCACCTTCACCATCCTTCAAAAGTCCTACAAAAACATTATCAATACTAGCATAGCTTTTTTATAGGTTCAATGTCTGTTTTTGTCGAAATACCCCGAATACCAGTTTTATATACTTTTTATATTATTTAATCAGGTCTTATTACCCATTAAAATTATCGTGAATATATTTCAAAATTATAACAGTGTAATATTAATGTTACGAAAAAAATGTAAATGTATAGGTTATTGCCCAAAATTATCTATTTAGAATTTTACCAATAAAACCTTATATTTTCTTGAGCCAACAGACTTGTTTATAAGAAAAATTTAAAATTTTCTCGAATTTACTAAATGATTTTTTGATACCGTTTCCATCGTTGCTAAAATAAAGTTATTAGTATTTTTAAACTTTGTGAAAATCACCTCGATTAGTCTATTATACTCATCAAAACAAGGAACTAAATACCTATTTTTTTAAAAAAATGTCCTTTTAAATTATATGTCGTTTATTGCGTAAAAGATCATATGAATAACAAAACAGGTACGCTACCTTTTGCAAATAAGAATTTCTTTTTAGATTTTAACAATTTACTATTAATAAATCTGCGGCTAAGAAGATAATCCATTTAAATGTGTATAAATACTAGTCACTTTTGTTTCCTATAATAAAAACTCTACCATTAAAAAATGATAGAGCTGCATATTAATTAGTTTATAACATAAGAGGTATCCATTCTAGCTTCATAATAACTATTTGCTCCTGAATTACTCTTGTCTTTCGCATGCACAATTAAGGTATACGTCCCTTCGCTTTGAGGAATCCACGTTACTTTATTACTTGATCCATACTCTTGCAGCATTGTAAGAGTTCCTTTCTCGTCTCTCACATAAAACCGATATTCCGGTTCGATGCTTCCTTCAGATATTGCTGTCAGTGTTACAGATGTTCCTTCTGTTTGAGGGCTTGCCTTGTCTGTACTCATACTCACTTCCGTAACTTTTCCTGCTTCTACTTGATAAGTCTTCTCTGTGCGTGCTTCATAGTAACTATTTGCACCTGATCTACTCTTATCCTTTGCATGCGCAATTAAGGTATACGTTCCTTTGCTTTGAGGGATCCACGTTACTTTATTACTTGATCCGTACTCTTGCAGCGTGGTAAGAGTTCCTTTTCCATCTCTTACGTAAAACCGGTATTCCGGATCGCTGCTTCCTTCGGACGTTGCTGTCAGTGTTACAGATGTTCCTTCTGTTTGAGGGCTTGCCTTATCTGTACTCATACTCACATTCGTAACTTTCCCTGCTTCTACTTGATAAGTCCTCTCTGTGCGTGCTTCATAGTAACTATTTGCACCTGATTTACTCTTGTCTTTTGCGTGTACAATTAAGGTATACGTTCCTTTGCTTTTGGGGGTCCACGTTACTTTATTACTTGATCCGTACTCTTGCAGCATTGTAAGAGTTCCTTTCTCGTCTCTCACATAAAACCGATATTCCGGTTCGATGCTTCCTTCAGATGTTGCTGTGAGTGTGACAGGCGTTCCTTCTGTTTGGGGGCTTGGCTTATCTGTACTCATACTCACATTCGTAACTTTTCCTGGTGTATAACTTTTCATAAGGTAGGCTGATGAAATATATCCCGCTGATTGCTGATCTAACGTACTGACAGGATACCATACAAATTGCCTTTCACTTCCTGAATCTTGATCATATTTAAAGTCTCCATTAACAACCAAGGCTGTATCTTTAGCTAACGTACTAATAGTTGAAGAGGTTCCTGGCTGCGACCTTAAATTCACGCCATCACCTGTTACCGTTACTTTATTACCCAATTTAAAAGAGTAGGTTGACGAATGCAACTGATCAGTTAAAGTATACTCTTTTTTTGAAAATTTGATATTTTCATCTTGAGATACATCGTAATCAAAGTCTTCTGTAGTAAAAGGAAACTGTCCTAGCTTAAGTTTAGAATCATTTACAAAACTGTAGTATTCTATTAAAGCAAAAACTTTTTCTTGGTATGCTTCCGTATTTTTTTCACCAGTAGATTGATAAAGAGGACTATTTACTGGCTTGGTTCCATTGTAAGCCATCACTGGAAAATACCAATTTTCAATTATTTCTCTTCCCACTCCTTTTATTTTAGGAAGATCAGTCCGATTGTACATATCACTAAGTATCCGAACACCTGTCTGAATATTATAATAAACATCGTATTTTAACCTCTCTTGATCGTAGGTTGACTGATTTGTAATTTGCATAAGCCCAATTCCACCGTCTTGAGAAATTCTAGGTTTACCTTCGTTGTCGAATTGACTCCAAATACGATTATCTTCTGTTGCCCCGCTTTCTTTTGTAGCTATCGCTTTTACAACTTCAGGTGGGATATCTGCTTCTAGAGCTGCATTCGTCAATAAACAATTTACATGCTGCAGTGAGGGATTCTGTTTTTGCTTAATTTCACCGTATGAGGCACATTGAGAGGGTTGTTCAACTTCTGCAAATGCCTCTCCATGAAACCAGCCTAGTGCTAAGCAGGTTAATAAACCCACTCTCATTAAAATTACTTTCATTACTTCATTCTCCAATCTAGTTAATGAAGTATATTTTACCATAGAAGGATTTCATTTTAATATAATCAAAGATTTTTTAAAACTTAAATAGTTTAGTATAAAAACCAATTTTTTCTTTTATATAATTCTTTTAAGCAGAAATTCTTTGTTTTATTAGATCAGCATTTATCTTTAGTTAAATGATTTATCTACTAACCAATTGATATACTCTCAAAAAGAATCATCACTACTCCATGCTTTTGAATGTGCGACTATTAAAATCATCATATCCTTCAACGATTTCACCTAATAAATCTGTATATATAATTCTTATGGCCCTCAATATTAGGATGTTTATCTTCTTGCTCTTCCACTATGGGTGCCTGACATTTCTTACTTAATAATAACGAGTGCGCATAAAAAAGCCCCTCCAATCTTGGAAGGACTTTTCTCTCAATCAGACATTACTTAACGATTTCTTTTCCACATCGAATACATCTACCAGAAGAAATTTCTACTTTATGTTGCGCCTTAATCTTACACTTTAAAATCTTTTTAAAAAACTCTATCACTTTAAGTTCCCCTTTTACCAGACATTCCAGCTGTCATAGTCATTTGACTTAGACTGTTAGCTTTCCATCCTAATCTTTTGATTTTTGTATAGGAATTTTCACGTGAGTTATTATAGCGATAAAAAATGAAAAAACCATGAAAATATACTAAAAATACACTGAAACTTACAAATAAAGTTAAGGCTGCTAAATTACTAGAACATATCTAAGGAATAATTTTATTTCAATTAATGAACAAAAAATATATTTTAAATTATTTATTTTTGCAAACAAAAGAGCGCAGGAATCAGCGCTCTTTTGTTTCTATATTTTGTTTAAATTCATAAAGTTATCCTCATAGAAACCGCACCTTTTGTCTAATAAAGATAGAACTGCTATACACTCTCTTGCTTGTATATTTCTATGCTGTTTTCGAAATATTTTTTAATAATTTAGATAAGCCGTAACCGATCCCCGTTCCTAAAGTATTTAAAATAACGTCATCTATATCAGTCCACCTATTAGGCATGGACAATTGAACAATTTCAATCAGCAATGAAAATACCATTCCTATTAGGCACGCTTTTGAAAAACTACTTACACTATTGAATTTAAAGGGTAACAAGATACCAAAAGGGACAAACAAAATAATATTCCCCATATTATTTATTATAAAATCGCCAAAAGAGCGATGAAGTAATAAATCTCCAATTGTATAAAAGGGCACAAGATTAATGCCCCCTTGGTCTACACCGATACCCAATGAAGCTTCTGGAAACATCGTTAAACCAATAATAAATAGAATTGAACCTAAAAATAAAGCATTAATTACATTACGCTTAAACATTCCTTGCAATCTCCTATAGCTTTTTTTATGTAGTATTTCTTTGTACTATTTCCCTCTTTCGAGAGGATTAAAGTTAGTCTTTTGATACTCTCTCATTTTCTGCTTATGATAGTTAATTTTGCTCTTTAATTTATTTTTTATTTTCTGGTCCACACAGCCTTCTATTAATAGTTCCAAAAATGCTAATCTAATACGATGCCAGTGATAAAATATTTTAGACGTAAAAAACACGTTATTTCTCCTATAAATTATATTTTAGTTCTTGCCCTTTATGTATATACCCTATGTCTTTTTAGTGAAAATTGAATGAAAGGTAATTTACTTTAATATTATCGGCACTTAGAAGTCATTTTTTATCTCAAGACGAAAAAAGAATAATTTTAAGCCGCCCTTAATTGCTTACTGTTTGTAATTTCTACTGCAATTAATTCCTTTCATCTATCCCAAGTGAAAAGATATCGGTTTTGAAAAAACATGAATGTTACAAAATATAATTATACCTGTAAAAGTGACACAAAGGATTATTATTTGCTTCTATTTAAGATAGATAACTACTATATTCGTTTAACTATTATAAAGGAGGAAGTAACTCAATTGTTATAAAAATATAAGGATAGACAAAATGAAGTAAAGGTTCAGGTGGACAAAGAATAACCTAGCGGGAATTTTATTTTTTGAAGAAAGAATATCTGTATTTTGGCGAAAGTCCTGCCAATATCATACGGAGAAAGCGACTACGGCGCAAGTTCATATATATTACAAAATATAAAAAAGAAGTTTTACAAAATCTTAGTGAACTCATGAGAAGTCTCTGATTTTTATCTTTTTCTAGATTAAGGCATCATTTATTTAGGATCGTTTTTTCTCAGCTTAAAACAGAGGAATTACCCTCTTCTTTACATAAGATAGAAAATAAATTGGTTTAAGCAGCCAAGGTATATACTTAATTTTACTAATCAACAAGAATTCAAACAAAATAAGCCAGTATGCTCCGGCGAATACCGAAACATACTGGCTGTGTAGTTTTTTTCATTGTTTACTTAACAAAAGCAAGACTCTTCTCAAGGGTCTTTTTTTAAACTATTTTGTACCATAATAATAATATTGTTCATCATCTGGCTGCTGCTTTTGGTTAATTATGACTCCAAGAAGCTTGCCTTTTGCGCTTTCTAATATATCTTTCGCTTTTAGGGCAGAGTCTTTTTCTACATGTCCGCTTTTTATAACCAATACAAGCCCATGACATTGATTGGCCAAAATATGAGCATCAGCCACTGGCAACACAGGTGGTGTATCAATGATAACGATGTCATATTGTTTGTACATCTCTTCCAATAACTCTTTCATCGCCTGTGAACCAAGCAACTCTGTCGGATTCGGAGGAATAGGACCGCTTGTTAGCACGTCCAGCGAATCTATTCCCGTAGCTTGAACAGCGGAATGAAGCACCGTTTGCCTCGTTAATACATTGGTTAAACCTGTATGATTTTGCAATTGAAACGTATACTGCACGCTAGGCTTACGTAAATCTGCATCCACCAGCAACACTTTTTTCTTTTGCTGAGCAAAAACAACAGCTAAATTTGCTGCAGTTGTTGATTTCCCTTCTTCTTGAAATGAAGAGGTAACCATAATGGACTGTATATCACGATCTACATTCGAAAACTGAATGTTGGTACGCACCGTTCGATACTGCTCTGTGATAGGAGATTTTGGTTTTTGATGTGAGATTAAGCTGCGCATATGCATTAATTTTTTTGAAACAGATCTTGATTTCTTAAATATTTTAAGCACCACGCGATTCCCCCCTTACTGGTGATGCATAACTAGAGGAAGAAAAATCCTTAAGTTCTTCTTCTTTAATAACAGAAATAACTCCGATAACAGATAGTTGTAAAATACGTTCAACATCTTGTTCATTTTTAATCGTATTGTCTAAGTATTCTAGTAAGAAAGCTAAACCTACGCCAGCCATTAACCCAACAACTACCGCTATTGCAATATTTAAAAACGGCTGCGGTTTAATTGGACTTAAAGCCTCATCAAGCTGCGCTTTAGCTAAAATGCTTACATTATCAATACTCATAATTTTAGGGACTTCTTTTTTAAATACAGCCGCCGTTGTGTTTGCAATTTTCACTGCTAGTCTAGCATTTGTATCTTGTACTACAATATGAGCAACCTGAGAGTCTTGTGAATTAGTCACTTGAATTTGATTGCTTAACTGTTTAGGAGTCATATCTAAGTTTAATTGCTTTGTTACTTCTCCTAAAATCGCTGGACTTTTAATAATATCATTGTACGTTTGAATTAACTGAACATTTGTTTGCAATTCAGATGAATTGTAAAACTGCTCTTTTGATTTTGCTTGATTAACTAGGATCTGGGTATTAGCTTCATATACGGGTGTTAAGACAAAAAAACTGACAACACCGCTGATTGTTGCTGCTATGATTGTAAGCAAAGCTATTAGCCAGAATCTCTTCTTTATAACCCCGAATAATTGTTTTAAATCAATAGATTCTTCCATAACTGACCTCCGAACTTAGTAACCTCTTAAAAACATCTACTTCTCACTATACTTTACAAAGCTATAATTAACTACACTATTTTGTAAAATGGGTGAAATATTAACATTTACCTCTCTATTCCGGTATTTATATCGACATAGTTGATAATTTGTTTACTTTCCAAATGACAAATTTATCTTTATAATTTTTATAAATTTTAATAAATTATCTTGTTACTTTAATTTGGTAAATCAATTTTAAACACTACAAATTTTCTCTTTTGACACGACCGCTATATGATTGAAGTGTAAGATTAGCAAATATATCTAAAAAATATGGAACCTAGATTTAAGCCTTTTAAAATTCAGCTAACTTATTCAGTTAGATTAATGTTATTTTCTATTTCATATTATAATAATCCACATACCAATTTGAAAATTTTTGTAACCCTTCTTCTATTGAAGTCTCCGGCTTGAATCCAACAGCATTTTGCAGCAACTCTGTCGATGCATATGTAGCTGGGACATCCCCTGGCTTAATAGGCTCAAATATTTTCTCAAATAATACCTCTCTGCCTAGAGCTTTACTTAAACATTTTTCCAAAGTTTCAATAAAAACCATTAGTTTCTCTGGATTATTGTTTCCGATATTAAACACTTTATGAGGGGCATTATTTTCTCTAACTGAAGGATTAGGAAGTAAACGTTCAATTCCTTCTACAATATCATCAATATAGGTGAAATCTCTATATAAGTCTCTCTCAAAATCACCGTTGTTGAATATCTTAATTGGCTCATTTGCAAAATACTTATTCGCAAAGCCAAAGTAAGCCATGTCTGGTCGTCCCATTGGTCCGTATACTGTAAAGAATCGAAGTCCTGTAGCTGGAACGTTATATAAGTGGCTATAAGTATGAGCCATTAATTCATTAGATTTCTTAGTTGCTGCATAAAGTGATACTGGATGATCAACGAAATCACTTTCTTCAAATGGAACCTTCTTGTTAGCACCGTAAACAGAGCTTGAAGAAGCATAGACTAAATGATCTACCGGATAGTGCCTGCAAGACTCAAGAATATTGTAGAAACCAATAACATTACTTTGCATATATACATCAGGATTCTCAATTGAATAACGTACACCTGCTTGTGCAGCTAAGTTTACTACAATGTTTGGTGTATACTCTTTAAATACTTTCGTAAGAGCTACCTTATCGGAAATATCTACTTTTAAAAATGTAAATTTCTCATATTGCTCTAACTGTGCTAAGCGAGTATATTTTAGTTTGACATCATAGTAATCATTAACGTTATCAATTCCTACAACTCTACAGCCATCCTCTAATAATTTCTTAGATAAAAAGTAACCAATAAACCCTGCAGCACCTGTAATAAGGTATGTTTTATTAGTGTCTAGTTGATTGTAGCTCACGTTTATTCGTCTCCTTCACGTTTTGTCTTTCTACTGTTTTTCTTCCAATAGAATGGTATTCTACTCCTGATTGCTCCATTTCATCTACACTATAGATGTTTCTTCCATCGTAAACTAATGGGGTTCTCATTAGCTTTTTATACATGCTTGGCGTAACTTCTTTTACTTCCCCCCACTCTGTAAAGATAAAGCAAACATTGGCATCTTTAATTGCTTCTTCAACATTGGACACGTAAGTCATACTTCCTCTTCCATGGCGACCTTCGGGATGTACCTTCGCAAAGTTGTCTGCTCCAATGGGATCAAACGCATAAATATCTGCACCTTGTTCTAATAATAAAGGTATATTTTCAAGAGAAGCAGCTTCGCGCAAATCGTCCGTTCCCGGTTTGAATGTTAAACCTAATACAGCAACTTTTAGACCATTAAATGTAATAAGTCGACGGCTTGCTTTTTTATAAAGAATTGTTTTTTGCTCTTTATTTACATTAATAGCAGCTTGTACTGTTTTTAGCTCGTAACTATTTTGCTTTGCAAGGTAATCTAATGCTTTTGTATCTTTAGGGAAGCATGATCCACCAAATCCAATACCCGCATTTAAAAACTTACTACCAATACGTTCGTCGAAACTCATTCCTTTTGCAACGTCTTGAATATCTGCTCCCACTAATTCACACAGGTTCGCAATATCATTCATGTACGAAATCTTTAATGCCAAGAAGTCATTTGAGGCATACTTAATCATCTCAGCAGATCTTCTGTTTACTGAGACAATTGGAAGGTTAAATGGTTTATAGATATCTTGTAAAAGCTTCTCTGCCCAGTCACTTTCCGTTCCAATAATAACTCGTTCTGCATGTAATGTATCATGCACTGCAGAACCTTGAGCCAGAAATTCTGGGTTTGATGCAACTTCTACTCTCACATCATTAATTAAAAAGTCTTGGATAAATTGCTCTACTTTATCATTTGTACCAACTGGAACTGTGGATTTCACCACGACTAAGCAATCTTTCTCCACCGATTCAGCAATTTGTCGTGCAACAGTTGCAATATAAGAAAGGTTAGCTGATCCGTCTGGTTGTTCTGGAGTTCCTACACCAATAAAGATAGCATCTGCATCTTTATAAGCAGATTGATAATCTATTGTGTAATTAAGATTTCGCAATTCATAATTCTTTATCATCAAATCTTGTAAGTCTGCTTCATAGATTGGTGAAACACCAGACTTCATTAATTTCACCTTGTTTTGATCAATATCTACACAAGTTACTTGATGGCCCATTTCAGCAAAACATACGCCTGCTACTAAGCCAACGTAACCTGTTCCTGCCACAGCTATCTTATACATTATTTCTCCTCCCTTTACTAATTATTAAATATTCGCCCCTAACTTAATCATAATCGTTTGTAAAAAACTTCCTCTTATGCTTTTTATAAGGTTAGTTATCTTTAGAATCTTACCCGCCTTTATTTTTCTTTCTTACTATAATAACTAAACTATTATTGTATATTTTTTCAAAAAGTATTATTTTGTTTTGTACCTGTGAACTTATCTATTGTCACACGATTTGTTTGATTTATACCTTCCCTTTTAAAAACTTTAACTACCGTTAAGATTAATATCTTTATATCTAGCCAAAATGAATGGTTATCAACGTACCAGACATCTAACTCGAACTTTTCTTCCCATGATATAGAGTTACGACCATTTACTTGCGCCCATCCTGTTATACCAGGTTTAACCTCATGTCTTCTAGCTTGATAAACAGTATAAAGTTCTATATACTCCATTAGTAAAGGTCTAGGTCCTACTAAACTAATATCTCCTTTTAAGACATTAAATAACTGCGGAAGTTCATCCAGACTTAATTTCCTTAATAGATTACCAAACTGTGTGATTCTTAGATGGTCAGGCAATAGTATTCCTCTATTATCTCTTTTATCGTTCATTGAACGAAACTTATATACATAGAAGGGTTTAGCATTTATTCCAGGTCTTTCCTGCTTAAAAATAATAGGTGATCCTAATTTAATTTTTATAAGAACTGCCACAATTAAAATAATTGGTGACAGTGCTAAAATCATTAATAATGAAATAAAGAAGTCAAAGAAGCGTTTCAATATTTTTCCCTCCTTAATTCTAAAACTTTATTATCTCTAAATTGATAAAAGATACGAAAATATTATATATATGTTAATAAACTTAGTTTTTCCTTAGCATTTCTTTATAGATTTTGTCTATCCTGTTTACTACTATTTGCTCGGTAAACTTATTAGTAATAATGTTCCTTCCTTGCAAACCAAATTCTTTTGCTAATGTGTCATTTTTAAAGACCCTTTCAATTGCTTCGGCCATCCCTTTTGAGTCCCCATATTCAACTAATATTCCACTACTATTATCACTTACCAATTCTTTAGTCCCAAGTACATTAGTAGCTACAACCGGTTTACAGAAACTCATAGATTCCATAATTATTCTCGGTATACCTTCCTTCTTGGATGTTAGACAAATAATATCCGACATTTTAATTAATGGATACACATTTTTTTGAAAGCCAATTATTTTGACCTCATCTTTTAGATTATAAGCATTAATTTTTTCCTCTATATATCTTCTTAGAGGTCCTTCACCAGCTAGTAAACATACAAACTTCTGTTTGGTATTTTTTTTAAAAAAACTTAAGGCTTTTATTAACATCTCATGGTCTTTTATTGGTTCAAACCTCGCCCCCATAAATATTACCTTAGTATCTATATCAATATTATATTTATTTCTATATTCATCAAGAATAGAATCATTAATATCTTTATTTATAGCATCAAGCTTATTTATATCTATACCATTACCTTCATAAAATACTGGTTTATTTGACGCATACCCTTTTATCTTACTAATATCCTCTTCGTTTTGTGACGCAAGAGCATGAGAGAATTTCGCTCCTAATCTTTCATAAGAACTATATAATTTATATTTGAGCCTAGGTTGACCTTCATAAAAAGGTAGACCATGGCTTGTATGAATAATTAAGGGGATTTTAGCTATAGATGCTGCCATCCTTCCTAGAATTCCTGCTTTAGCTGTATGGGTATGGACTACATCAAATTTTTCTTTTCTAAATAATCTAGATAAGTGAGTAATTGATTTAATATCATCTATTGGATTGATTTTTCGGTTCATATCTATGTACCTAAATTTTATCTTACTATGTTTTATGTATTCTTTATTCAATCCTTCATTAGAAGAAATCAAATAAATTTCATACCCTTTTTCCATCAATAAATCTAATTTATCAACTAAAATTTTATGACTCACAGCTGAGGTACAAACATGTGCAACTTTAATCAATTATTTTCAAACCCCCATCTTTAACATATTTCCTTTTTCTACGAAGAACAATCAAATCCTAAGGGACCTGTTTAATCTTTTTCACAGGTACCCCAGCATATAGACTATTTTTTTCCAATTCACCTTTCACTACTGCTCCTGCTCCTATCACAGTATTATTACCTATACAAGATCCAGAAAGAATCCTCACGCCACATCCTACCCAAATGTTAGTACCTAGAATAATTCTATTCCTATTTACTGGATTATCTCTAATAGTACCTCCTGATAGGTAGTCATGTTCAAAAGTGATTAATGAGCAATTATGAGCAATTGATACATCATCACCTATTATTAAACCGCCGTATCCGTCAATGTAACATAAAGGATGAATACTTATATTGTCTCCTAATGATATATTTTCTAAATTAAAAAAGTAAGAACCTGGTGAAATCATTATATTCTCTCCACAATCTTTGCAAAGAGTCTTAAACAAACTAAACCTTAGTGCAAGACCTAAGGAGCCAGAAGTATTACGAAACATCGATAGGAAAAAATATCTAAATTTCTTAGGAAAGAGCTTAAAGAAAAATGTCATAAAGTTTAGTATTATTTTATATTTTTGTGCTTTGTCTCTGCCCCTCAAAAATCAAACTCCCTTTCCAGTTACATATCTAATAAAATCCTTCTTTATTTTGCCTTTGTTGGTTCCGTAAGAAAACCTCCAAAAAAGCAGCTTCAGAAACCTTACAATAACCGGTGAATATCTGTAATTTTTAAGGACTGGTGGTACATTTGTAGATTTTAATAATAGATTATATAACTCTATTCTTGCTTTATCTTTATTTGAAATTTTACTCATTCTTTGCCTAAAGTTACTTTTCTTTAAAGATGAACTAGTATTATTACTATGGGATCTATATCCCATCAATGGTTGGTGTAAGCAAACAGCATTCGTTTTACTTAATATTAATTGCAAAAGTACAAAGTCCTCTCCCTGAATGAGATGTGGAAACCCACCTACATCTTGGAACAAAGATTTAGACACTAATATGCTGCTGGTAGGTATAGAATGAATCTTGAAATTCCAGTTAAAATCCACCTTTACAGGTGGTTTTGCATACAAATCAAATAACTCTGTCGGCTTATCTTTATCTTCTAAATTATCCATTATTATTTGTAAAGTTTCTTCTCCTTTTACCACAAATCCGTTTGTAAAGGATAACAAATACTCATCTTTACCTTTATTTAAAGATTTAACCTGTAATTCTAACTTTGTAGGTAACCAGATGTCGTCAGCATCCAAAAATGCTATATAATCTCCTTTTGCTAGATCTACGCCCTTATTTCTGGCTGCAGCTGCTCCAGCATTACTTTGAAACACATATTTAACTTTAAGATTATCTGCATTATTTTCTAACCATTCTCTTGTTCCATCCGTTGACCCATCATCTATAATGATTATTTCGTAATTCCTATAAGTTTGCATGTGTATACTTTTTATAGCTTCACTCAGCAACTTACCTGGGTTATAACTTGGAATAACCACACTAATAAAAGGATTAGACACCTTAATTACCTCCTACTAATTCTCTAAATTCAGAAAAGAATTTTACTTTCCTTTTTAGAAGTCTAGTTTCTGTAAAACTTTGCATCATTTTAATCCCTTCTTCAGAAAGTTTGGTCAGTGTATCAGGTGAATTAACTAGTTTTGAAATTGTATTTGCTAACTCTTTATAGTCTCCTACTGGTACAATACATTGTTCAGGTAATACTTCTATTGAGCCTGAGACTTCAGTAGATACAACTGGCAATCCCCTTGCAAGTGATTCTAGTACTACGCGCGGCATTCCCTCAGTTAATGAAGATAAAACAAATAAATCACTTTTATCATACAAAGAAAACAGCTCTTCACCCCAAGGAACAAAACCATGGAAAATGACATTATCTCTAATATTCATTTGCTCGGCTTGTCTTTGTAATTCTTCTCTTAATGGTCCTTTACCTACTAAGTGTAACTCAATGTTATTTATTCCTTTTTCCTTCAATACTTTTATAGCCCTCAATAAAGTTGCTTGGTCTTTATAAGGGCTGAGGTTTCCAACGTTAATTATTTTAAATACATGAGGTGAAGTTCCCCATTCCCTAGCTTCCTTTATAAAGTGGTCTGGAAGTCTTAAATCACTAATTACTGCTGATTGAATAGTATTTTTAGGATAATAGCGTTCGCGAAGAGTTTCAGAAACATAAATACATCCATAACTTTTTTCTAAGTGATTTAAATGCATCTTTTTAAATACACTGGCTATGGTTTTAGGGAAAGGAAGATGTTTAGCTTTCAAAAATCCCGCATGCATAGATTGTTCTCCACGATTTTCTACAATATATGGCTTTTTATATTTTTTCAAAGCACGATATGCTAGCTCAGCTTCAAAACATGGACTATGCAAAATTCCACAGTCCACACTCCTAACAATTTTTTTCACAGTCCTAAACAACCTTGTAATTCCAGATAATTCTTTTTTATGTAAAGCCGAAGAATCTACAAACTTTACATTGGACATAGTCGCTAATTTACAACCTTTAGGTAACTGATCTACTTCTATAATTGGAGCTAGTACGTGAATTTCAGAAAAGTTTTGCAAATATTCTCTCCACATGTCATTGTTATATGAAGTTGTTGTCCAAACTTCCCCTCTATTCATGTAGTATTTTGAGCTTATTGCAAAAATTGTCTTCATATTGCTTCTCCTTTTCTTCTCGTCTTTAATTTTAATAATACAATCAGAGGAATTACGGTAACTACGTATTTAGATAAATGCCAAAGAATTAATCTAGAATCTTGGAGTAAAACTTCCGAACCGAAAGTAGCTATTAACCCTGCTAAAACAGGGGTAATGTATCCTAAACTTCTAGCTTTAATTATTTTATCTAAAACGCCTAAAATATATCCTCCTACAATGGCCATAAGCCATACTCCCATTATGCCAAAATTAACATAAGATTCCGCCCAAAATCCTCCTATTTTGGCAGCACTAGGATGATAGGCTTTATAGTACCCTCTTCCTGATTCAGCATCATGAGAGAGTTCAATCATCCCTGGTGGCTTATTCTTTACAATCCATTTTGGAAACATTGTGAGAATGGCATCTAAATATGTTTTTCCATACTGATAATCAATATTTCCTCCTGGCTGTACTTCTTGATAATATAACATCCAAATATAATATCTTCCTAAATCAGTAGCTAGAGTATAAGTAGGTGTTAACTGACTATATTGCTCTTGTATTTGAGATCTATAGTTAGAATCTAAAACATATTGACTATCATAACCCGTATACTTATACAACTTGTATTGAGTAAGTAATGGTATCAACAGAACAATTATTATTAAAATTTTAGACATATTTATCTTTGCTACATGAGTTGAATATATATGCAATCCCCAAAAAGCATATATTAAGATAAAAAATCTACTTCCCCTTTCTAAATTAAAATAGGAAATTAAAAATATTATGATTATTAATGAAATAAAACATAATACTTGATGCTTTTTTTTATCTTTTATTCCTTTTTTTATTAGTTTTTTTATAACTCCATAATAAACCAAAAGTAGTCCTACACTAAAGAAATCTTTTAATACGAATAACGTACCCGCTATAAGGGGTATTCCTCCGGCAATCATGATAGCTATATTAGCACACATGCCTGTAAGGATATAGAATATCCCTATATTAATGAATTTATTAATAGGTTCTTTTTCATAACTATGTTTAATATAGTGAGATTTCTTTTTTACTAGTAAGGATCCTAAATAAAAGAGAGGAATTATCGGTACACAAGTCCAAGCTATATAAGAAATCAATTCTGTCATGTCATACGGCAAATTTTTAGCAATAGGTCTCCCTGTGATTAAATGATATAAAGGAGAGTAGATAAAAACTAAAAGAGCAGTGTAAGTAAATATAGACCAAACATCAAAGGGTGGCCGTTTGCCTACTATGATTAACGAAAGCCTTGGGACAAGAAAGATGAAAGTAATTATAATAGGAATAATTATAAGAATATTATTGTAATTATTCCCTATAATATAAAATACACTAACAGAAAGAATTACAAGCATTAATAAAGGTGCTAATAAATACTCAGACGGTACCTTTGAATATCTAACTGATGTGTTTATTTTGTTCATATATTTTACCACTCGCCTTTAATTTATTTGCCCTAATAATAATAACTACTCTTCCTATAGCTGCTATTAATGAAGAAAGTAATATTGAAAAAGCTGCTCCGTTGAGACCCATTAAAGGTATTAGTTTCCAACTACTTATTACACTACTAATCAACATTATAATTAACATAGGTACTTCAAATTTATATGTTCTTGATGCAATAGTAGCATATCCTATGAATTCTGCTGGATAGCGTATAATGGTGGCACTCATTAATAATGTTAACAATATAGAATAATGACTATACTCGCTACCATAAAAGATTGTTAATATATCACTCCCTAACAAACTAGTTAATATTGTAGTGAGAACTCCTATTAATAAACCAAACAGAACCATAGAGATTAGTAATTTATTAAACTTTTTATTACTTGTTGAGATATTATAATAAGTCGCCATTCTAGAACTTAACGTTTGACCCACAGCACCAATAAATGTATTACCTATCATCATTAAATATGCACATGCAGTAAAATAACCTAAAGCAGTTTCATCAAAATAGTAAGTTACGAAATATCTAGTTATATTAGTATTAAAAGAATACAGAAGAGAGATCAAACCTAAAGGAAGAGCTAACATCCATAGGTTCTTCATATTATGAAATTTAATATTCATTAACCCTTTGAATAGCTGAGTCGTTCTTTCAAGATTACTTCTAGGTAAATCATAAAGGTATAGTACTAAAAACCAAGAAATAACAATTCCTAGAGTTGCAAGAACTAATTCTCTTGTTATATAGAAAATGATACTGAAAAAAAATAGGGATACTATACCTTTTAAACAATTAGATACCCCTACTAGTACAAGTTTCTCCTCTCTTTGCATCTTACCATATACAATTTCCCCTAACGTTTGTAAAAATTTAGCTATTGAGTATAATAAAACTAACAATACCATTTCAGAAGGTTTATTTAATACACATAAAACAGTTACTACCAGAGCTATAGTAGCATTAACAAGACATAGAGACATATAATCAATAAATTTGTATTTTTTATCTCTATCAGTTACATACATACTTCTTAATTGCATAGAAAAAAACATATATATTGGACCTGTAATAGCTACAGCTAAACCAAATTCCCCTACTTCTCGAGGAGACCCTAGTTTTGCTAGTACTACAATTATTAAGAATTGTGATGCCATGAAGACTGTGGATCCTAAGAAAATACCAAAAACTTTCCTTATTAAAAAATTTAATTTTCCATTCATTTAATCATCCTTATTTAATCATTACTTAAAACTTTAACGGGATATTATGTATAAATATCAATTATTAAATTATTTTGCTCTAAACAGGAGAAATAATTTGAGTACTCTTTATAGTATTAAGCATTATAAAAAATCTAATTTCAAACAGGAAATTACAACTACTTAGATATTATATTTAAGAGATATTATACATTACGCTTTAACCTTAAATCCTACAATGGAAAACTTTCCTTATTGCACCCACAACTGTCTAATAATCCTTACTATTCTTCTTAAATCGTCTAAGGTCATTTTGGTATCACTAGGTATACACAAACCATTTTTAAATAACTTCTCTGCAATACCTTCACCAACAAAATCGTATTTTTCAAAGAAGGGTTGCATATGCATTGGTTTCCATACAGGTCTTGACTCAATATTCTCTTTCTCTAATGCTTCCATGACATCAATAGGTCTTACTGGACCATTTAAAGTTACGCTGCTTAACCAATAGTTCGGTTCATCCCATTCATTGCTAGGCATAAACTCAATTCCTTCGAGTTCACTTAAATGTTCTTTATAAAAAGAGAAAATCTCTCTTTTTTTCTCTACTCGTTGATCTAACACCTTTAACTGACCTCGGCCGATCCCTGCAACAACATTACTCATACGATAGTTGAACCCTAATTCACTATGCTGATAATGTCTTGCTTGGTCACGGCTCTGTGTAGCCCAGAAACGAGCTTTTGAGATTTTTTCTTCGTTATTCGAGACAAGCATTCCCCCGCCAGAAGTTGTAATAATTTTATTACCATTAAAAGAGAAAATACCATAGTCTCCGAAAGTACCTGTATGCTTTCCTTTATAGTAAGTTCCTAGACTTTCAGCTGCATCTTCAATTAAGGGGATATTATGTTTTGTACAAATCTCTGTAATTTTATCCATATCAGCCGATAGTCCATAAAGGTGCACAACAATAACGGCTTTTACATTAGGATACTTTGTAAAAGCTTCTTCTAATGCTTTCGGACACATATTCCATGTTTCTTCATTACTATCAATAAAAACAGGAGTAGCATTTTGATAGATTATTGGATTTGCTGTAGCTGAGAAAGTAAGCGTTGGACAAAAAACAATATCACCCGCTTCTACCCCTGCTGCTTTTAAAGCTAAGTGGATGGCTGCTGTTCCTGAAGACAAAGCTGCTGCTGATTTTGAACCCACTGTAGCTGCTAACTCTTCTTCAAACTTGTTCACATTCTCTCCAAGAGGAGCAATCCAGTTTGTATCAAAAGCTTCTTTCACGTATTCCATTTCATATCCTTCTTCACTCATATGAGGAGATGAAAGAAAAATTCTATCTTGCATATTAAGGACTTCCTTCCTTTGTAAGGTGTTTTCTATTTCGCTTGAGGATATTGTGATTAATAAAAATTATTTCTTTATAACTGCAGGTACACCTGCGACTAAAACATTGCTCGGTACATCTTTAGTCACAACTGCTCCTGCTGCTATGACTGAGTCACAACCAATATTAATATTATTTATAATAGTAGCTCCAATACAAATCCACGTGCGCTCCCCAATTTTTACCGTGCCACCAAGGTATGCACCAGGAGACGTATGAACACCCCGGTGTAATATACAGTCATGGTCAATCGTAGAAGCTGTATTAATAATACAGCTTCTACCAATTCTTGCATCCGTATTTATTACTGCTCCTGCCATTATTACGGTTCCTTCTCCTATAGAGCTTTTTGCACTCACTATACTAGAGGGGTGGATAAGGATTGGTATTTTGAAACCATGATGACTTAATTTTTCTGTCCACTTAAGCCTAGCAGTATTGCTACCGATAGCTACAAATGCGTATTCATATTCGCTCCTTAATGCAGGTAAGTCAGCTAACTTACCTGCTATAGAAATCCCTAATACTTCTGAAATATCTTCTCTATCATCTAGAAAAGCGATCTCTTCCCACTGTTTCATGAGTTGAGCAATTTCAGATACTACTTTCCCATGACCGCCTGCACCTAAGATTAATAGTTTCGCCACAGTATCCTACTCCTTATTTTATTAAAGATGAAACCACTTTCTTCTATAATAGAAAACAATCTAATTCATACTATGCGCAAGCAAATTTTCACGATCGTTCGCCAAGTTCAACACATAGTCTCTCGTATACTCCGTATCATAAACTTCATAATTATTAACCAACGTGGTAACCCGAGAAAAATCTACTTCTACCGATTTTCCAATAAAAATCTTAGGAAAAATCGCCTCATTATGTACTTCATCTTTCCCTAGAAGCTCTTCATACATTTTCTCTCCAGGTCGAATTCCCGCATACTTAATTCCAATCTCTTCTTCCGTATAACCGGAAAGCTCAATAAGATTCTTCGCTAGGTCCACAATTTTAACAGGTTCGCCCATATCTAACACAAAAATTTCTCCGCCACGAGCAAGCGTTCCGGCTTGCATAACTAGTCTAGAAGCCTCTGGAATAGTCATAAAATATCTAGTCATGTCCGGATGGGTAACTGTAAGAGGCCCACCTGTTTGAATTTGCTTTTTGAATAAGGGAATTACACTACCACGACTCCCTAGAACATTCCCAAAACGAACAGCTACAAACTTTGTCTGACTATGCTTATTTAATTCTTGAATTACCATTTCTGCAATTCGCTTAGTAGAACCCATAACATTTGTAGGATTAACAGCTTTATCTGACGAAATCAACACAAAGTTACGGACTGAAAATGTATCAGCTGCCTCTGCTACATTCTTTGTACCAATTACATTATTTTTTACAGCTTCCTTAGGATTATATTCCATTAGGGGGACATGCTTATGAGCTGCAGCATGGTAAACTACATCTGGTCTATATGTCTCCATCACTTCAAAGATACGGTCTCTATCTTGGATATCAGCAATGATAGGGATAATTTTAATATCTTTTTGATAACTTTGACGTAGTTCCATATCAATGGTATAGATACTGTTCTCACCATGACCTAACAAAATAATTTTACTAGGGTTAAATTTACAAATTTGACGACAGATTTCAGAACCAATTGATCCTCCAGCTCCCGTCACCAAGATTGTTTTACCACCTATGTTTTCTAAGATTCCATCGCGGTCAAGTTCCACAGGTTCTCTTCCTAATAAATCTTCAACTTTCACATCTTTTAATTGATTGACCGATACCTTCCCTAGCATGATATCTTCAATCTTCGGCATACTTTGTGTTTTAGCCCCAGTTTTTGAGCATTCACTGTATATTTCTTTTAATTCACTTGTTTTTAAAGACGGAATAGCAATAATAATATAATCAATGTTGAACTGTTTAACAGCTTCCTGTATGACTTCTTTACCGCCTAACACAGGCAATCCCATAATCTCTAATTTATGTTTTTTAATATCATCATCTACAAACGCTACAGGATGAAGCTTGCTTTCATGATTTGTTTTTAACTGCCTTGCAATCATTGTTCCCGCTGAGCCAGCTCCTATGATTAATGTACGCTTATAATCCGCCACGTTTTGTTTTTTGAAATATGCATTTCGAAAAATAATCCATACATAACGGGACCCACCGATTAATAAAATATGTAAGATCCAAGCAATAAACAATGTTCTAAAATAAACATCTTGGAAGAACCCTAATTGTATAATGGCAGTAATTACGATAGAGATCGTGACAGATTTAAAAATGGCCCACAGTTCACCGACACTTGCATATTCCCATGCTTTTTTATATAAATGAAATGCATTTGCTAGGACATGATGTGCTACAAATAAGCTGACGGAACTAACTAACAACGTCTTTGTTGTAAAAAAATGGAAATAAGGGTGTAAAATAAAATAACTTGCATACACCGATCCTAATACAATAATAGAATCCAGCAGCATTAAAAGAGACATTCTCTTCTTATAATTCAAGTTCCATCACCTTTCTTACTTTTTATTCTTTAATTGCACTTTAAAATTGAAGAATCATTTGCTGTCATTTAATCTAATATCATTAATTAGATTCTCCTTTCTTGTCTTAATTGTTTGATTAATTATTTTTTGTATGTAAAACAACTGCTCTAAAGTTGAATCCTGCTTGATATATCTAACTGTCTTCTTCACTGCTTTTGGCAAAGTATCAAATTCATTCATGCTCATCTGATCACTCTTTTCCACAAATAATTTATACGTATTTAAGAGACAAGTATGGAATCTACTTGTCTCTTAAATACGTATAATAAAAGAAGGGCATCCAACCCACCCTCACACCGCACTATTGACAACTGATGTGTCTAAGGTGCCTTTTCTTATTCACCCACAGTGTAGCCGAGTACCTCCATTGATAGTGGTCAGGAGGTATCACCATTACGTTCATTTTGCACTGCAAAGACTAATTTACTTTCTGTACGCTCATTCGATTTAATCAGAGCACTTTATATCCGATTTAAGAAAGACAGTGAAAAATGAGTAACTTAGACTCAAGCAGTTACTCCTATTTCCTATTAACCTCTTAATTCATGCATTAAAAATACATGTTTAAAACTAGAAAATACAGTTAAATAATTACACCAATAGGTGCTAATAGAATCAACAACTGTTTAAAAATTGGATTTTATTAATACTTTAGAATTATCACGAAATCAATATTATCATATAGAATTTTTGTTGGATATGAGTTTTTTTGTCGAATATTGTCATCTGTATTCTAAAAAGCATCAAATGACTTAAAAAGCTCCTCAAAAGATGGTTTTTCGACTTTAGTTGTTTTGACCTATTTAATACTCTTAATAGTAAATTAGTAACATTCAAACAAACGTCGGCTCTAAACAAAGATATTAAAATCCCCTTTAAGATTTCACTTATATAAAAAGAAAAAGCTTATAAAAAAATTTTCTTTTATGAAGTATGCCCTAGAAAATAACTTGCATTTTGGACCTTTTTCTCTTACTATATGTGAATAGTCTAATGAAGAAGGAATTTTTTGTATGATAAAAAAAATAGTAGTTTTATTAATGATGTTAAGCATTGCACATTTCTCCCATACCCCCCACTTATTAATTACAGACGCTAGCACGTGGCGAAATTCATCTGTA
Source organism: Priestia megaterium (assembly GCF_023824195.1). Lineage (NCBI taxonomy): Bacteria > Bacillati > Bacillota > Bacilli > Caryophanales > Bacillaceae > Priestia > Priestia megaterium. The sequence continues at coordinate 1,087,330 of NZ_CP085442.1, read as the reverse complement.
TGGAATCATCATGCAACGTTATGGGACATTTTGAAACCTGGCAGTGATTTTTATGACGCTTATTCCTATGGGTTTGATTTAGAATTTATTTTGCGTAAACTGGCTCATATTTCATTTTTCGGTATACTGGCTCTATTATTTTATTGGAATTTAAAAGAAATACGGGGACGTTTTTTAAAAGCATGGCTTCTACTAGCCGCTTTTGCTTTTTTAGATGAGATTCATCAAGCATTTATTATTGGCCGTGATGGACGTATTGCTGATGTAATGATTGATTCATTTGGAGGAGCTCTATTTTTATTTTTCTTGTATAACTTTAGAAATAAAAAAACGAGTAAAGTCTCCAATTTAAATTGAAGCTATTCCTCTTAAAACCCCTTGAGTGAAAGACGTGTTCAAGGGGTTTTAAATTTAACTTTATCTTGGTCTTGCTTACTGACTAATCAGCAATAGATGAATATGAACGTCCATTTCCAATATGATTTCTCAATTATCATGGATTATCCGCACTAAAACTTCACACTAAATTAATTTTATAAAGTTGATGATCCATTTCCATTTTATGATAATATTACTGTATCTATTTTAGTAGATACTGAATTCATACATACATTTATCGCTGTTTTATAATTAATAAATCAATTGTAAGGAGATGAAACTTTGAAAAAGAAGCTTGCACTTTATCTGCCGCTCACTCTTTTATTAATCGGGATTATTTATGTAGTTACTAATAAGCCTAATAAACCCTCTACCATACAAAAAACTAGCACCAGTCAGATTTATGAAGCTGAAAAATCTATATTAAACGGAGCAAAAACAAGCAAAGAAGTTAGCGGTTATTCAGGCGATGGTTACGTAACTAATTTTCATAAAAAAGATGATTCTGCTATTTTTATTATCGATGCACCTCGAGAAGGTTTGTATAAATTAGCTATACGCTATAGAGTTTCAAGCGGAAATGGAGAAAAACACGCTGCGGTAAATTTAAATAGTGAACCCTCTGTACAAATAATATTAAAAGAATCTGATAAATTTAAAGAATTGAATGTGGGGAAAGTACTGTTACATAAAGGAAAAAACACTATAAAAATAAGATCCGGATGGGGTTATTACGATTTAGATTACATTAAACTTACTCATGATACAGCATCCAATACTTCCGCACGCAAAAATAACAAAGCTTCGATTAACAAAGAACCTGTAAATCAACATGCAACAAAAGAGACTAAATCATTAATGAATTTTCTTGTAGATCAATACGGAAAGAAAATTTTATCTGGCCAACAGGATATGTCTGGTGTTCAATGGCTAAATAATAATATCGGCAAGAAGCCTGCCGTTGCAGGGTTTGATTTTACTGATTATTCTCCGTCTAAAGTTGCTTACGGCCGTCAATCAAATCAAGTAGAAGAAGCAATTAAATGGCATGAGCAAGGAGGAATTGTTACATTTTCATGGCATTGGAACGCTCCTAAAGATCTTATTAAACAACCTGGAAAAGAATGGTACAAAGGATCCTATAAAAGTGCAACGACCTTTGACCTTCAATATGCTATGAATCATAAAGACTCTGAAGATTACCGCTTGCTTTTACGGGATATCGATGCAATTGCTGTACAGTTAAAAAGACTGCAAGATGCTAAAGTTCCAATCCTATTTAGACCGTTGCACGAAGCCGAAGGAGGATGGTTTTGGTGGGGCGCCAAAGGTTCTGAACCAGCAAAACAGCTATACAAACTGATGTATGACCGCTTAACTTACTATCACAAAATTAATAATATTATTTGGGTATGGAATTCTGTATCTGAAGATTGGTATCCCGGTGATAGATATGTAGATATTGTCAGTTATGATTCCTATCCTAAAGCCGGAAACTACAATGCGATAAGTTTACAATATGATCGCTTGAATTCACTTGTAAACAACAAAAAGCTTGTAAGCTTATCAGAAAATGGACCGATTCCTGATCCAACTGATTTGAAGGATTATCATATCTCATGGAGTTGGTTTCTTACATGGAAAGATGAATACTTGAAAGATGGTATTATAAATAGCCGAGAGCATTTATTGAGGGTTTATAATAGCCCTTATGTCATTACACTTGACGAACTTCCCAACCTTCAAACTTATAAATAGCTATATAAGAACATCCCCATTAATAGTTTAATGGGGATGTTCTATGTAACCTTCATTATAATTTTCTATTCTCTGATCCATCCGTCTTTTATTTCTAAATTTTTAACTATTTTTGCTGGGGAACCGGCTACTAGGACATTAGGTGGTACATCTTTATTTACTACACTTCCAGCTGCAACAACAGAATTTTCGCCAATTGTTACACCGCTCAAGATTGAACAGGCCCGTCCAATCCAGACATTATTTTCAATTACTACTTGCTCACTCTTTAAAGAATCATTAGAATCTACAAGATGATAGTTACTGTCGATTATATTTGTCAACGGACCTATCTTTACATTATCCCCGATTCTAACTAATCTAGCACAACCTATATCTACCCCGTAATTAATAAACACATTATTTCCAAATACTATTTTCGATTCTTTGTTCTCGGTATTCAGGCTTACTTTTATGGGGCGCCCCGTAATTGATAAGTTGTGCCCTGCTACAATCTGGCCTTGAGATTTTACTGAACAGCCCCCTCTTAATCGTGGCAACTTACCTGATTTTGAAAGCTTTAGTTTTAACAAACTTCCCTTAGTTACTGCAAATGCTTTGTCTACAACTGACATTCAACACAACTTCCTTCCCATTATTATCAAATATCTTCAAAATACTACATTATTGGTCACAAAGGAAGTACTTTAGGATAAATAGGTATATATTTACTAAGAAACCTTATTTAAGAAGAGACTTTTCTATTTATAATTTCGTTTCATATTCTCGTTAAATATATTTTTATTACTTGCTTGATTAATAAACAGATTATCAGACAAATTTTTCTAGTATAAATTAATGAATTTATTGTATATTGTCTAAAAATTGTGCTATCCGCTTAAAGCGTTCTAATGATTATAAATAATTTCTTTAGAGGTAGGAATCATTTATCTTAATGACGAGTCTCTTTTCCTTTATCTTTTAAGAATGCTGTAGATGTTCATGCGGTTCGGTCCCGAGCCAAGCTCGCCTCTCATGCCTCCTGTTCCAAATTCCAGCTGTTTATAAAACGCATCTTCTCGTTCACGTTCCGTCATGTCATTCATTTGTTTTTTTAATTCACTTTGTAATTCATTATGATTGATCCATTTATTCCATTCGTTGTTCCACGTCCCGTTCATCTCTCCTGTCTTGTGTTTATCTATTAGTATTGTGAACGGTTTATATGAACTAGATATGAATTTCACCAGAGACCTTTGTATCAAAATGATTTTAAAGTTAAAAATATTTTTCTTGATAAAGAACATTTTTTAGTAGAAATACGTACTGAATAAGTGTATATGCATTATAATGAACAAAAGACATAAGAAAAGGACGGGCTGAATGTGGTAGGAGCCAAAATTAAAAGTTTGCGATTAAAAAAAGGATATTCCATTACACGACTAGCTGAAAAAGCCAAAATTTCAAAATCATATTTATCTCATTTAGAAAAAGGGCTAAACAATAACCCTTCTCTTCACATGCTTAATAAAATTGCGTCTTCTCTTAATACAACGGTTGATGAATTAATTGAAGCTGAAATTAGTCATCCTGTATTATCTTCAAAACCACTTATTAACAAAGAATGGCTTTACTTAATTGAGCAAGCAATTAAAGACGGCATGACCAAAGAAGAGTTTGTGGAATTTCAATGTTATTTAAAGTTCCGCAAAATGAATGACCGCACAAATTGACTAAAATTTACCAGGTTTTTTAACTTTATTATGAATATCGACCTGTTTCGACATTTTTTATTAATAGTATTTTATACAATAGCCCTAATCTACAAATTTGATAACTATTACAAATTATTCAGATAGGGGCAAATAGTGACGCAAAGCTTCAGATCTAAGGCCGCTTCCGGCTATGATGGCTGGGTTCCCTGGTAAAGGGCGGATGAACCGTAATGAAGAAGGAAAATATACTGTTAATTGATCATGAATGGATTAGCCTGATGCAAGCAGCTCGTACACTAGGGCTGACGGTGGAAGAGGTCCGGAAATTTTTATCGGAATTCAAGCGTAATTGAATATAAAAAGCATGCTCTGGTTTGAGCATGCTTTTTCCAGTTTTGCCTTTTAAATACGAACTCCTTTTGCCTCACGTTGATCAAACGTATAAATTCCCGTAAATCCGCACTGTTTTGCCATTTCAACCGCTTCTTTCATATGTGCTCCTACCGTTTCGGCAAAATGTGAATCAGATCCAATCGTTAAGATTTCTCCGCCTAAATCACGGTACAGCCCAACAACTTCAAGTGCCGGCAGTGCTTCGCCCAGCTTCCCTCTTATGCCTGAAGTATTAATTTCAATTCCAATATTACGATCAATGGCTTTTTTCAAAATATCCGCCAAAATGTCTTTGAATTGATAAAAGTCATATATGCCGTATTGCTCAAACGCATAGCGCTTCATTAAATCTAAATGAGCCAACACATCAATATCCGCTTCGCTTACTAGCTTATACATTTCATTAAAATAAGCGCGGTAAATCGCTTCTTTGTCATTCAGCTCCAAATGCTTGCGAAGCTTAATGTTATTAATGTTATGAACCGATCCTAAAATAAAATCAAACTTCTCCTGCTTCATCGTTTTTTGATACTCTTCTTTCAGGTAGTGCGGCTCGCAAATTTCAATTCCTTTTTTAATTACTAGCTGACCTTGAAACTGATCTCTGCATTGTGCTAGTTCTCGTTCATATTTATCAAAATCCATATGACCGTACGTTGGCGCTAATGGATTTAATGAAAAGTGCTCGGTAAAACAAATTTCGTTTATGCCGTTTTCTACAGCCTGCTCGCACACTTCTTTCATGACTGCCTGTGAGTCAAATGAATTGTTCGTGTGATGATGGTAGTCTACTAGATACATAATTCAGTCACCTCTAGGTTTATTATACATCTCTCTTGTCCTTACTGCACATAGAGACCCTTTTCCCAGCCTATCTCACCTTTTTTCGTCCACAAAAGGAATTTCCATTAAAAAAAGTCGTTTTTCCTCTTCCAGTAATCCTTTTTTTCTTATAAACTAACTTAATATAGCAGATGTTCTGACATACAACTTGACAAACAACTTTTACTTACAAAAGAGAAAGGAAATAAGAAATGGAAATTGAAAAGAGTTTTTCTCAAAGCAAAAGCCCCTTTCTGTCTTACTTAAGCTCTTATACGAAAAAGATGAAAGGAGAACTAAAAGAAGAACCAAAAATTAATTACAGAGATGCAGTCGTTTCTTCTTTAGGAGGCTTAATTGCGATTATCATCAGCAGCTCGATTGCACTCGCACTTGGGTATCCAATGGCGCTTGCTCCGATTGGCGCAAGCTGCGTGCTTGTCTTCGGTGCTCATAAAGGCCCTTTATCACAGCCTCGCCACGTGCTTGGAGGGCATTTGCTCGCAACGGTTTCAGCACTTATTATTTGGAGTTTATTTCATCGAAGTCTTATCACGATTGCGATTGTGCTTGCGTTTGTTCTTATTTTAATGATTCTTACAAAAACCGTTCATCCTCCCGCGGCGGCTAGTGCGATTGTAGCCATTAACACAGGAGCCGGCTGGGGATTTTTAGGAGTTATTATACTTTGTGCATGTGTGGTTGTACTGATTTCTACGGTGTATAATAATTTATTTCAAGATCGGCAGTATCCCAGGTATTGGGTTTAATACATAAAAAAGACGTCTTCTCATAGAAGACGTCTTTTTTATTTGTTTTTCCTTACTACCCTATGTTTTTTGCTGTTCAGGCTCTATTTATTAGCTTTTATTTTACTTCAGTTGAACTAATAAGCTGGTAAACTCCTAGACTTCCATCAGATAACTCTTTTACTTTATGAATACTATTGAATTTTTTGTATTTAACAGATCCGTCTCCGTACGAAATATCATACTCTTCTGTTGTATACACTTTATACATAGAATCATCAATTTTTGTTACTCTATTTACGTTAAAGCTTAATAAATCTTCTGTTATTCCTTTTTTGATTAGGTAAGCTGTATAATCTTTTTGTTCCTTGTATTTTGGTCCGTTAGAATCGATATAAGGCTCTGCAATAGAGAAGTCTCCACTGTTAATTGAGGAAATTGTAGCGTACATATATTGTTCAATAAAACTAGAAACTTCGCTAGTAGATACTCCAGAATCAGCTTTTGAATCTTGGCTACCCTCCCCATCTTCCCTAGAAGGAGCTGATGCTTCTGCCGTATTTTCCTCATCAAAGTTAAGTGCAATATCTTCCATTCCTTTTTTGATTGACACTTCTTCCGTTTTCTTTTCTCCAGAATCAAATTTGCGTTCTGCATATACTTTTACAGAACCATCCATTGGCAGTGGACCTAGATAATCAATATCGCCAATTTCTGTTTTTGTGTCTTTGCCATTAACGAACAGCGTCGCGTCATCATAATCTGAAGAAACGTATACTGCATGATCTGACCAATCAAACTCAACGTTCACATCTTCTCCTTCGGTACCGTCAATCTCTTGTTCATTTTCAACTTTCCCATAATCATTTTGCACTTCACCCTTTACGGTATGCGTACCAGGTAAAAATGGACCAATCTTTTTAGAGGAGTCACTGCTTACCGTGCCAGCTTTTTGACCGTCAATATATACCGCTGTCGCATCTTCTGTAGACTGAACTTTTGCATATACAGGGTTTACTTGTACCGTGTAATGATCAAAGATTCCCCATTTCTTTCCGTCTTGTTCTAACTTAGCGTATGAAGAGTGATCTTCGCTTGGAACTCCTGCTTCAAGCGCTCTGCTATCTGCCGCTAACCCTTCAGAGATTGATTTCATTACATCCGGATTTTCATGCAAATATGTAATAAATGCTTTTGTCTGTCCATCGTTGGCTTCTAGTTGAATTTGACCATCGTTTACATATTTTTTTACTTTATCAATATCATTGCCCTTTACTGAAGCAATAAATTTTTCTGACACGGCTTTAGGCGCCATCATTGTTTTATCTATTCCGTAATAAGCGCCGCCAAGTATAGCAGCTGCTGCTATAACTGAAATCGCAATAACCTTTGTTTTTTTATTTGGAGGTTTTACCGATTCTCTCCCTTCCTCTACTGAAGGTGATGCGGATTCTACGTAACGCTGTGATTGTGCTCCTTGGCTAGAAGTCTCCTTTCTTTCGACGGGATGTCCACACTCTGGACAGAATTCATGCTCATTTGCTAACTGATGGCCACACTCTTTACAATATCCCAATTTCTACACTCCTTTTTATAGTGTTATGAAAAAGCACCGCTGTGCACGATGCTTTCTGTCGGCTTAAAATAGATCATTTAATTCATTGCTATTTCCCATTCTTGTAATAATTGCTTTGGCTTCTTCTCCTAACCCATTCGCAATGAACGTCAGTACAATCGTAATTACTACGTACACGATAAGAGTGCTATAGATACGATCAAGCCCACTTGTGCCGCTTTGCTTGAAGCTGGCAATCGTATATGGAACCACAAGGAAAATACTCAGCAAACCAAAATTCATAAAATAAGAGAAGTACTCTACATGGAGAAATGCAAGTACAAGTCCAATTAGAAGAAGCGCTGTTGGAATAATCATAAACGTGCCAAAGCGTGAGAAAAATTCTTTAAAAGAAACGTCTACCTTTCCAAACTTTGCTGCAATATATGTTGCTCCAATAATAACCGCAAGTCCAATAAAAATGAGAATCCCTTGCTTAAAGACAAAATCGGTAAAATTGAAATGAATAATGCTATTGATATCTGTAGCTTTTATCAAATCAGCGCCCGTATTAAATTCCTCCAGGTCAGATGGATCCAGCTCTTCACTGATAATAGGCAGTTTGAACATGCTTCGAACAAATTGAATCAACAATAGCTTCCAGCCTACATACAGCATAATAGGTATACTAAGAGCATAAAGAATGACTGTGATAAGAGCATTAACGAATTGGCTTTCACCTGCTGCTTGTGCTGTAGCTGTTGGATTTTTAATTCCTTCTGCAAAATAACTAAAAAATGATTTTGACACCTTTTTCGCTTGACGGACACGCTGATTAGGTTGTTGAGGCGCATACGCTGTTTGCGGCTGAGGCTGATATTCAGATGCTGCTGCCGTCTGGCTTGCTACTGCCTCTTCTTGTAATTTATGACCGCATTTCACGCAAAACTTCCCGCCATCATTAAAATGGCCGCAATTTGAACAATTCAAATGCTCCTTCCTCCTTCAATATATTGTTTAAAATATAGTTATATAGATTTACCTATATGTAATCTATATAATTCTATATTCATACCTTTTAGCATTATACACCATTTTTGGTATTTCAGGAGAGATGTTTTCAGCAGATCAGCTTAAAAAGTTTCTGCCAAAACTTCTTCGCAAAATTCTCTCTTTTATTTCTACATGCATGTTGTGTATAAACCTTCTTTTTATGCTTTTAGTTCACCAATATAACTATTTTATGTCTTAACTATCTTGTTTTAATTTTCAGAATTGTTTATACTCAAAACATCTTTGTTTTTTTAGAAAAGCAATGGAGGTGAATTTACAGCACGATTTATACATACTCAGGGGGGGTTTTTTTATGTTGAAATTAATTGGGGTTTTGTTAGTGGCAGTGGGATTTTTATTTCGTCTAAATACACTGCTTGTGGTGACTGTTGCAGGCATCGTGACGGGCCTTGTATCAGGTTTGTCACTGTATGAAGTGATTACGATGTTTGGACAGTTCTTTGTAGATAACCGCTATATGTCTATGGCTATTTTACTTACTCTTCCTATATTCGGCGTGTTAGAAAAATACGGATTGAAGGAACAAGCGGAAGTGCTGATCAAAAAAGCCACAAACGCTTCTTCTGGAAATGTTTTACTTATATACCTTTTCATCCGTGAAATCTCAGCCGCAGTAGGCTTAAATATCGGCGGACACGCTCAATCCGTGCGTCCGTTAGTTGCACCTATGTCTGAAGGAGCAGCTCGTGCAAAATACGGAGAGCTTCCGCCTAAAGTAAAAGAAGATATTCGCGCTCATGCAGCAGCAGCTGAAAATACAGGCTGGTTTTTCGGAGAAGATATCTTTATCGCAACGGGTGGAATTCTCCTAATGAAAGGATTCTTTGACTCCGTAGGCATTCACGTTGACGTCTGGGATATGGCGCTTTGGGGTATTCCAACAGCCATCGCAGCACTGCTGATCAGTGCCATTCGTTTCCGTCAGTTAGACCGACGTATTCACAGAAAAATGACGAAGCACAAACCAACATCATCTTCTAAGACGGAGGCGAGCTAAATGAAAAGCATTCTGACGCTTGATACGATTTACTACTTACTCGGTATTATTGTCGCTTTTATCGCGATTCGAATTGCACGTGACCCTAACCATCCTAATCGTTTAGGATCTTCCCTATTCTGGGCGCTGTTTTCCATTACATTTTTATTTGGCAACGTGATTCCGCCTTTTTATGTAGGGTGCTTAGTTATTATCATGGTGCTGCTTGCTTCTTTTAACCGCGTAACTAAATCGAATGAAGCGGAAACACCTGCTGAAGAACGAGTGGCTCACGCGCAACGATTAAAAAACAAAATCTTTTTACCAGCTTTATTTATTCCTATTTTTACGATTATCGGTACCCTTCTCTTTGGCAAAATTAAATTTGGAAACTGGGCGTTAATTGACCCGGAAAAGGTCACGTTAATTTCACTGGCAATCGCTGCTGTCATTGCTTTTATCGCTTCAATGGGCGTCACAAAAGCGAAAATGGACGTGCCTGTTAAAGAAGGAAGCCGCTTGCTTCAAGCAGTCGGCTGGGCGGTTATTTTACCGCAAATGCTGGCAGCGCTCGGCGGTATCTTTTCAAAATCAGGCGTTGGAACAGTCGTCTCAGATATTGTAAGTGATGTACTGCCGACTAACTATGCGTTTGTTGCTGTGCTTGCATATTGCTTGGGGATGCTGCTATTTACGATTGTCATGGGAAATGCGTTTGCGGCGTTTGCCGTTATTACTGGAGGGATTGGACTCCCGTTAATTGTACATATGCACGGAGGAAATCCAGCAATTATGGCAGCACTGGGCATGTTTGCTGGCTACTGCGGCACGCTTCTTACGCCAATGGCAGCTAACTTTAATATCGTACCTGCTATGCTGCTTGAACTAAAAGACAAAAACGCCGTGATTAAAGTACAAGTGCCGATTGCGCTATCCGTTTTTGTTGTTAATACGCTATTAATGTACTACCTTGTATATCACTTTTAAAGGAGACTAATAGAATGACAACTGTATTACTAACCGGCTTTGAACCATTTGAAGGTGAAAGCATTAACCCATCTTTAGAATCTGTAAAAGCTTTAGACGGTGTAGTCGTTGAAGACTATCACATTATTGCTAAGCCTCTTCCTACTGTGTTTGGCGAATCAATCGCAAAGCTTCATACGTATATAGAAGAAATTAGCCCTTCCATCGTCATTTGCGTTGGACAAGCAGGGGGCCGAGAAGGAATTACCGTCGAACGCATTGCGATTAACGTAGACGACGCGCGAATCCCTGACAACATTGGTCAGCAGCCTATTGATCGCTCTATTATCGAAAACGGTCCTGCCGCATACTTTTCGACACTGCCCATCAAAGCAGCTGTCGAAAACTTACGCCAAGCAGGCCTCCCAAGCAGCGTCTCACAAACCGCTGGAACCTTTGTGTGCAACCACGTGTTTTACGGGCTCATGAATATGATTAACAACTGTTCCATTAAAGGTGGATTTGTTCATATTCCTTACTTGCCTGAGCAAGCCGTCAATCATCCAGGGAAAGCCAGCATGTCGTTAGATTTGATTGTGCAGGGACTTCTTTCTATCGTAAAAACTACAATCTTAACTGAAGATGATATTTTAGTTTCAGGCGGAGCTACTCATTAATGCTAAAGACCAGTTCATATAGAGAACTGGTTTTTCTTTTTATATACGCACAAATTTTTTATTTAATAAATTAATGGAAGGTATAAACAACCTCTCCTCTCAGTCGATATATAGTATGAACATATTTCTCAAACGGATGGTGTTCGATTACTGTCATCCCAGCCAAGACTGGGACACTTCTTGAATACAAGGATGTAATCAAGAAGTAAAACCATTATACGGAGGTAAGGAAAATGAGAATTAATCACAACATTACAGCTTTAAACACGTACCGTCAGTACAACACAGCTAATAATGCACAAGCAAAATCTATGGAGAAATTATCTTCTGGTCAGCGTATTAACAATGCAGCTGATGATGCAGCTGGACTAGCTATTTCTGAGAAGATGCGTGGGCAAATTCGTGGGTTAGACCAAGCTTCTCGTAATGCGCAAGATGGTGTTTCCATGATCCAAACTGGTGAAGGTGCATTAAACGAAACACATTCTATTTTACAACGTGTTCGTGAGTTAGCTGTCCAATCAAGTAGTGATACTAATACAGCAGATGACAGAGCGGAAATTCAAAAAGAAGTAAATGATTTAGTAAGCGAAGTAGATAGAATTTCTGGTGATACAGAATTTAACACTCAAAAACTGTTAAATGGTGAAGGCGGAACCAGCGGAACATTTACGTTTCAAATTGGTGCAAACAAAGATCAAACCATCGATGTGACATTTGCTAGTATGAAAGCCAGTGACTTAGGGATCGACGGCCTTGACTTAGGAACAGATGCAAGTACTTCTTCTACTGCAATCGAAACAATCGATGGAGCAATCAAAAAGGTATCTGATGAACGCGCTCAGCTTGGCACTAAACAAAATCGTTTGGAGCATACTATTAACAACTTAAATGCTTCATCTGAAAACCTAACAGCATCTGAATCACGTATTCGTGATGTAGATATGGCGAAAGAAATGATGGAACAAACAAAGAATTCAATTCTATCTCAAGCTTCTCAAGCTATGCTATCTCAAGCTAATCAACAGCCACAAAACGTACTTCAGTTATTACGTTAATAGAAAAGCGGGCTTTCCTAGGAAAGCCCGCTTTTATTTAACTTTTTCTATACAAACTATTATAAGCTATTGCTAGTAGATTCAGCTGTACCTTCTGCATTCTTGCCCGTATTTACTAAAGCTTCCCACGTCTTGGGACCTACAATACCGTCTGCTGTATAGCCGTTTTTCACTTGAAACTCTTTTACTGCCTGTTCCGTTTGTAGACCGAAGAAGCCGTCTGGATTAAGACCCAAAGATTTTTGAACAACTTTGACTTCTTCTCCTGCTGATCCTTTTCCAAGAGCTGCAGCACTGCTAAGTGATAGAATTTGAGTTTTATCCTCTTCTTTTGCTTTCGCTTGCTGCATTAAGCTAGCATATGCCTTTATTCTTTTTTCTTCTGCTAGACTCAATGTTTGCGTGTGTTTGAAATTAGACATGATAAAAAAGAATCCTGCGACGATAATAATTGGAACTATTATTTTAATAAGATTTCTTACGATAGTCATTGTACTCTCCTTTAAAATAAGTGTTTATTTGACTTTCCATGTTCCTTGTCTTCTAGGGTCAGCCCCTCCATAGATAACATTGTCTTTTTGATCAATAACGATAGCTTGTACGCCTCCATAATAGATAAAAGAGCTCTTCTCTTCTACTTCATAGCCCATTCCCTCTAATTCCTCTCTTACACTTGTGGGGTATTGGAACTCGGTATAAAGATGATTGTTTTCTATCGAGAATCTAGGTGCATCAATCGCGTCCTGTAAAGATTCCTTAAATAAAAGATGGCGCACTAAAACTTCCGTAAGCATCATCGGTATTCTGCTTCCTCCTGGTGTACCTATTCCAATAACCTCGTTATCTTTTCGAAGAATAGTAGGTGCTGTAAACGTTCGTGAACGTTTTCCAGGCTCATAATAGTTAAGGGAATTCTTTATGTTATTGAAATTATTAAGATTGTTGTTGAGGAAAAATCCCTCCACATTTTCTCCAGATCCAAAAAAGTTACTTAGTGTATTTGTAACGGAGACAACCGTACCATCTTTGTCCGTTACAACAAAATGAGTTGTACTAATATGCTCTTCTTCAAGATCGTTTCCTTTAAGCTGATACTTTTCAGACAGCTTATTCAGGGAAACATCTTGTGCTAACTCTCTAGAATATTCTTTGTCCGTTAACTCTTTCTCATCTATTTCAGAGAAAGCAGGATCTCCAATATGCTTAACGCGATCACTATTTGCCCGGTTCGTTATTTCAGAAGTTACATGCGTAAAAAGTGCTGTATCTTCTTCTGTCTTTTCAATGTGTAACATTTCAGCCATTTGCAGGGATTGTATTAACGTAATTCCTGCAAACGGAGGAGGTGCAGAGATTACATCGTAACCAGCAAACTCTCCTTGAACGGGTTCTCTTTCTTCAACAGAATACTCTTCTAAATCTGATTTCTGTATTCCTGGAACTTCATCCGCTATTTCCTCTGCCAGTTCTCCATTGTAAAACACATCTGAACCTTTTTCTTTAATTAGCTCAAGCGTTTCTCCCAGCTCAGGCTGTTCGAGTTTTTCACCTTCTTCAATAGGTTGGTTCCCTGGAAAGAAGTTAGGAATCTCATCTTCTGATAGACGATATTGTGCTCCTTTTAGACGCTCTGCAAGCTGCTGTCCGACTGGAAAACCATCATCAGCTAATTTAATAGCTGGCTCTATTAATTCATCCATTTTTTTGCTTCCGTATTTTTCATGGACCGTTTCCATACCTTTTACAAATCCAGGCACACCTATCCCTTCTTCGGAATCTTCACTTGAAGTAGGACTGGTTTCTCGGTAATCAAAAAAAGTCGGCTTGTCCGATTGGTCACCTGGAAGGATAAGCATTCCTCCTCCTCCGCCAATACCAGACCCATAAGGTTCTACAACACCTAAAGCATAAGAAACGGCAACAGCAGCATCCACGGCATTTCCGCCTTCTTCTAACACATCCATTCCGACTTCAACAGCTATCGGATTTGAAGAGCTTACACCGTATCCTCCGGAAGAATGATTAATCTCCCTGCTAGACTCAAATTTATTAATTTTTTTATAAAACTTGTTATCTGTTTCACTATTAAACTGCTGTACAATCGCGTAACCGCCAACTAACAGAACTGCAAGAAAGATCAGCGAGTACATCCATTTTCTTTTCATTTATTCAGTTAACCCCTTTTTTACTACCCGAGAGTGGTCGACTGTAAATACTAACTTATTATTTTCTTCTTTGATTCCAAGTGATTTTGAAGAACTTTTAGTCAGACGTTTAAAAATCTTTTCTTTATAGTACGTATCCCACTTTCCTAACGGAGTCGGTGTAGCTTCTTTTATAAGTACAGGTGTAATTTCAAAACGGGCTGTTCCGTCTTTCTTTAACTTATACTGAACGAGTGCGCTCTCCCTTGATGCTGACCATCCTTGGTCGAAGACAAAATTCCCTAAGCTGTAAAAGATAACGGTATTTTTATAGACATCAACAGATTGTAAAACATGAGGATGGTGGCCAAGAATGATATCGGCCCCTGAATCTGCCATTGCTTTGGCTAATCCTTCTTGTCTAGGAGAAGGAGCCGTGTCATACTCTTGCCCCCAGTGCGCATGCACCACAACTAAATCAGCATTCTCTTTTGCTTCTTCAATTAGTGGAATAAAAATTTCCGGTTTAGCAGGAAGTATGCCTGGATTATTTTGATTAGCTGCTGAATCAGCAACATATGCATCCGTGAAACCAAGTGTAGCTATCTTAACTCCGTTAACTGTTTGATAGTTAATTTTACTAGCGTCTTTAATATTTTTTCCAATTCCTACAAAGTCCAAGTCTGACTTATTAAACGTCTTTATTGTATCGTTTAATCCGTTTTCCAAATAATCCATCGAGTGATTATTTGCTACATTCAAAACAGACAGATTAAGATTCTTCAGAGTTTTCACGGATTGTGCGTCCGTTTGCAAGTGAATATACTTTTCCTGCTCTGGGTATTTGTCGCTAAGCGTAACTGGATGTTCAAAATTTCCTGTTGAATAGTCCGCGTTTTCAAAATATGGCTTCACATAGCGAAATAAATTCTCTTGTCCATAGCGGCTAGCTGCTTTCTCTACATTACGGCCAAACATGATATCTCCAACCATTGTTGCATTAAGCAACGTATCGTCTGTCGTGTTATTTTCAATTGCTTCACTTGGTTTGCTTAGCAAAATGGTTCCGTACATAAAAATCACAAGGATTACCAACATAATCCATACATGTTTATCCGTTTTCTTCTTCGTTACTTTTATAAATTTCAATAACTTTTCTTTGAAATCTAATTTCCTGTCCATCAAATCACCCTAAATAAAAAAGTTGTATACAAACATTAAACTGAATGTAGCACCGCTTATTAACAGCGTGCTACCCATCGTCATTGCTAAGCCCTGCTTTTGAATCGTATTAGCAATTAGACCAGGAACAATAACTCCGATTCCTCGAAACTCATAAATTTCAAAAGGCATGATAGGATAGAAGTAATCAAATACCAACTTCAACGAAATACCGACTACTAACATCGCAGCGAATTTACGACGGCCATATAAAATCACAAACCTTCCAATACCATGTTTTACAATAACGTAGGTTAATAGACTAATAATTAATACCATGACTAAGAAAACCGGCTGATCGAAAATCAAACCAATATAGCCTGGAACAACCAACCCTGCGGGAATAATTCCTGTTTTTTCTGTAAAAATTAAACTTAAAATAACTCCTAAAACTAATGCTACGTATAAATCTGAGCCAAACATTCAATTTCCTCCTAGACAACTTCCTCGATATGTTCATATTCCTTCATTACTTCAATTAGTGGTTCAGCAGCACCATGTATATTTCCTACTCCGTAAATCATTCGATTATGTAATTCAGGTCTTAACTTATTAAATATCTCTTCTGTACTATGACCTTCTAAATCCCAAATTTCTTTTGCTGGAATCTTTCCTTCATTGTAGGCATCCATGATAGGGCTTGTTGTTTCTCCAATCAACACTAAAATATCAGTTTTAATATATGGTAAAACATCTCTCGCGAATTGCTCTGTACGATCTACACGATCAGGACGGCAATTCATAATAACGATAGGTGAATCTACTGAATAACCAATCTCCCCTACCCTCTCCCAAATACGCAATGTGGAAGCGGCATCATTTGCAGCAAATCCGTTTACTAAGAATGCAGGTGCCTTAGGGTTACCAAACTTGGTAATTCTCATTGCACCAGGATCTGGATGAGCATTCAACATTCCTCTAAAAGCAATTTCTTCCGGAATATCTAATGCTTCCGCTACGGCTAAAGCAAGGGATGCGTTATCTGGGAATACCATATAATCGAATTTTCTTAAGAACTCATCTGTAATCCTTGAATTATCAGCCACAATCACTTTCGTTCTTCTCTTTGCAGCAACTGTTTTAAAATATTCAAGGTAAGGACCATCGATTGTAATTAAATGTCCTTTATAAGGAATCGTTGCTAGAAATGCTTCAGCTACCTCGTCTAATGTCGGACCCATAACATCCATATGATCCTCTAATACATTTACAATGACACCGATATTAGCTTGAATCATTTTTTCTTGGAAAGTAATTTGATAGTCTGGGTTTACAGCCATACATTCACTTACCAATGCCTCAGCTTCTAACCTTGCAGCTTCTTTTACTACGCGCCTTTGTTCACCGATATTCGGCCCTTCAGGTCTTCTGACAATTGGCTTTTCTTCATCCGTAAACCAATAAATCATTCTGGCTGACGTTCCTGTAGTTTTTCCTACAGTTTTATATCCAGCCTCCGTTACAATACCCGTTATTAATCTAGTAACTGTTGATTTCCCGCGAATTCCATTAATGTTAATTCTCACGGGGATAGAATCAATATTTTTTTGATGTTTAATCTGCTCCCTTGCTCCATAAGCAAGGACTAGAAACAAACAGATTAAAATAACACTGAGCACCATTAAACCGTTTCCTCCTTATTTACGCCGACTTTTGTCGGAATAGATATGTTAAACTATTAAAAAATAATTAAAATTACGCCCTATTTTTCAATTTTTTTACTCAACTTTTATAGTTAATCATACCTAGATGAGTTTATCAACAGGAGAATTAGTTGTAAAAAATGTAATTTTTAAACATTTTAGTTATTCCATATGTAAATAATTCCATAACCCTTTACTTTTAAGATCCTTCGCTATGACAAATAGGTTCAACACTTGAAGAGTCAGCTTACTCGTTACTCAAAGCATTGACCCTTCATATACGAGGCCACGCATATTAGCATTTATCATTTTAACCAAGAAAAATTTTACCTCAAATAACAATAAGAAGAAGGGTCAATTAAATAGAATAAGTAAGTAAATAAATGAATGGGTATTTTTCAGTAAAGCGGATGTTTCGGGAAAACGTAGGGCTCTATGTGATGCTGTCATTAGCGATTCTCCGCTTTGATTTCATCATTGAATATGTTCTTATTAAAAAGCGAGGGTCCGATCCCAAAGGCTATATTACTTTTTTTCAAACCATTTGTATGCCGGTGAACGTGTTTCTTTTATGTTTATTGTACTTTTCAAGTTAAAAAGCATCTATCCTCATGGGTAGATGCTTTTTATAGGTCATTTATTTTTTATCTGCAACGCTTTGTAAGATATATCTAACAAAACATTACATATTTAAGAGACTTGATAAATGCTTGGCTACAACCGCTCCTTGGCCGGCTGAAGAGCTAATACTAGAAAACAAGGGAGTCGTGCACGCGTCTCCAATTGCATAAATGGCTGGGTTGCTGCTTTGATGCACTTCATTAATGACGATGAGTCCGCTTTGTGTAGTGGTGACTTTTTCTTTAATGAGTTCAACATTAGGCGCTATGCCCAGTCTAATCAGCACTGCGTCTACTGATAAGTTCTCGCATTCACTGTTTTTACTTTTTAAATCGATCGATGTGACATGATGCTTTCCGTGGATAGCCGTCACTTCGGTATCTGTTATCACCTTAATACTAGGATCGGAAAGAACTTTTTCAACGTATTGCTCTCTTGCTTTAAAGTGCGTAGAACGGTGAATCAGATATACTTCTTTTGCTTTTGATGCTAAAAGATGTGCTCCTTCAAAAGCCCGGTCTCCTCCGCCAATGAGAGCAACCCTTTTACCTTTTAACCGTTCTCCGTCTGCTGAGGCAGAATATACTTCTCCTCGGTCAATCATTTGCTGCTCACCCGGCACTCCCAGCTTTCGCTGACTAGAGCCCGTTGCTAAAATAAGATACGTATAGCCAATTTCTTTTTCTGTTTCTTGCTGCTTTACTTTTACTGTTTTAGAACGTTCGT
Source organism: Priestia megaterium (assembly GCF_023824195.1). Lineage (NCBI taxonomy): Bacteria > Bacillati > Bacillota > Bacilli > Caryophanales > Bacillaceae > Priestia > Priestia megaterium. The sequence goes on along the minus strand of NZ_CP085442.1, from coordinate 1,068,875 downwards.
CAATGGAAATTACTTTTGTATTCACTTCATATAAGCAGTCCATATCGATAAAATGCTGAACCATTTTACGCTGCATTTCTATTCCATTTTCCGCTTGTATTCCGGGATAATCAATAATCTCATTATAAATAGTAAACAGCTGTCCGCCTAACTGTGCCTGCTCTTCAAGAAGCAAGCACTCAACGCCTAGCCTTTTACACCACACGGCAGCAGAGATACCAGCGGGTCCTCCGCCAATAATCAGTACGTCAACATGTTGCATACAGCTCACCTCGCTTCTGCTTCTCAGCTTATATGGCTTTTTGTTTCTTTACATTTGTCGCTGTAAAAGAGATAAAAATTCTCCTCGAACCTCTGGTTTTTCCATAAATGTTCCTCGAACGGATGAAGTGGCTGTAGAAGCTGAAGATTTTTTAATTCCTCTTCCGCACATGCACATATGCTTCGCTTCAATAATCACCATAACTCCTTTCGGCTCTAACACTTCTTCGATTGCATCTGCAATTTCATTTGTTAGACGTTCTTGAACTTGAAATCTCTTTGCATATCCTTCTACCGTACGAGCGATTTTAGATAAACCTGTAATTTTTTTATCCGGTATATACCCAACGTGAGCAACGCCAAAGAACGGCGCAAAGTGATGTTCACACATTGAGTGAAATTCAATGTCTCGTATCAATACCAATTCATTGTGATTCACATCAAATGTTTTTTCCAAATGAGCTTTCGGATCTTCTCGGTAGCCTTCCGTGTATTCTAAAAACGCCTTTAACACGCGGTACGGCGTCTCTTCAAGGCCGTCTCTTTCCGGATTATCTCCGCATAAATCAATCAGTTCTTTCACCGCATTCATAAATGTGTCAGCTTGACCTATTTTTTTATCTATTTCAGTTGAATTCGTGCCTACTGTTTCTAAAAATTTTTGAGCAATTAAATTTTGTGTACTAAGTGCCATCTTTTTATGTCCTCTTCCCTTTTCTTAGTAAGTTTATTTTCAAATGATGGTTTTGCTTCAGCTATTTAAAAACGCTGCTTCAAAATCTTTTGCTGCAAGGGGCTTGCTAAATAAGTACCCCTGCATATGATCACAGCCATTTTTCATTAAAAACGCTTTTTGATATTCTTCTTCTACACCTTCTGCGATTACCTGCAGCTTTAAACTTTGAGATAAGCTGATAATCGCCTGCGCAATTTCGCTGTTGCTGTAATCTTCTTGAATATCCTGGATAAAAGACCGGTCGATTTTCAAACAATCGATTGGTAATTTTTTTAAATAACTCAATGAAGAATATCCGGTTCCAAAATCATCGATAGAAATTGATATACCATATTTCTTTAACAGATGTAAAGCTTTAATCGTTTCTTCCGCGTTCATCAGCAATGTACTTTCCGTAATTTCCATTTCAAACCATGTGGGATCAAATCTATGGAGCGAAAGAAATTGCTGTATTTCATTAACCAACACGATCGGATCTTGAAATTGCCGCGGAGAAAAGTTAACCGCTAGCGTCATTTTTTCGTTTAGGTCCTTGTTCCATTTGCTGACTTGAAAACAAGCTTTCTTCATGACAACTTCCCATAGAGACTGAATCAAACCCGCTTCTTCTGCTATAGGGATAAACGCTTCTGGAGAAACAAATCCAAGCTCTGCGTCATTCCAGCGAACTAATGCTTCTACGCCGGTTATTACATTGCGCTTCGCTTCTATTTTCGGCTGATAGTAAACGTCAATGTCACCTTTTTGAATCGCTTTTCGCAAGCGCGTTTCGATGTGAACTTTTTCAGCTTGTTTTTGATTTAACGAATCATGATAAATACTTACTTTACTGCCGCCTTGTCTTTTTGAAGCATACATGGCGACATCTGCATACGTAATAAGCGTGTCTAAATTCGTAGAATGCTCCGGATAAAAGCTTAACCCGCTGCTGATACTGACGAAAACTTCATCATTGTCAATGTAGCAGGGCTGTTGAACATACGCAATGATCTTCTCGGTGATACATTCAACTTCTTCCGGTGTAAAATCACTGAATAAAATTACAAACTCGTCTCCTCCTTGCCTTGTAAGAAAGCTGTTAGCAGAAGGCAGACATTCTTTAATACGGTTGGCTATCAGCTGTATAAGCTGATCTCCTTTTGAATGCCCTAGCGTATCATTAATATCTTTAAACCGGTCTATATCCATAAATAACACGGCTACGTGACGAATGGACTTTTCCTTCGACTCAATTAAGCGCCTGTTTAATTCTTCTTTAAAATATCTTCTGTTCGGCAATCCTGTCAAAAAATCGTGGTACGCATGATACTCACTTTCTTCCTGACTTTTCTTTAAATCGTCTACATATGTTTTTAAAAAGTGAGAAAGGTGGTTGATGTTTGCTACGAGTCCTCCCAGCTCATCTTTTCTCCTTACATTCAGCACCTTGCCAAAATTGCCTTTGGCGATTTGATTTACGTGCTCCATAATATGTTTAATTGGCCGCGTAATGGATGTGGAGAAGACAAAGCTGATAATAAGGACAATAAAGATAAACGGAAGAGACAGCAGTAAATGTTTAATTAATTCTTGCTGCAGCTCTTTTTCAATAAGTCCATAGTCATAAACTACGCCTATTACGTAAGCTGGAGAGTTTTTTTCTTTAATCGGTACCAATGTTTTTAATACTTTTTTATGGTTAATTTCAGCAGTATAGCTTTGTGATTTTCCCGTTTTTAAGGCCTTTTGAATGGACTTTTTATCACGTTCGGTATTTCGATACGTGTAGGTACCGTACCAAATCGGCTGATCTTTTATTCTAATATATTTATTGCCGTTTAAATATACGTTTTGATTTCTTTTTCCGAAATTTTTCGGGTTAAAAGCCGTTAGTTCAAGAACGCCTTCAAGATTTTCCGTAAAGCGGTTCATCACGTTCGTAGGGCCAAACCTTTTTTCAAAATCCAGGACGTGGCGATCCCGAAAATAAGGATCAATAATATAATTAGTAGACCCGTCGTAATAATAACCCCATTTGTCAATGTGATTAGGGTTACTAGAAGCTACTTCAATCGGCCCGCTCCAAAAGTGAGGTAAAGTCAATCCTTTTGTTGTCGTGACCGGCTGCTGAGAAAGAAGCTGCTGAAAAGATGTATACCAATAGCCCCACTCTTTTGTAGACATATTGATTTCCTTAGGGTCAGAAGATTTTACGCCTATAATATCACCTTCTACGGGTGCTAATAATGTAATATGAGATACCATCAGTTTTTTAGCCAACTGTTTTAACTCGTCATTGCTGATGTCATGGTAATCAGCAGGCAAAGACTGTTGAATCGCAATCGAAGCCGTTCGTAGTTCTTGTGCCATTCGATCTTCTATATAGGAAGCACTATTTTTAGAATTTTCGACTTCGTACGCAATTTCTTCTGTTACCAGCGTGATTTCCCTTTGGTTAAATTCTGTTAATCTATTTTTGGATCGAATGTAGTGCAAGGTGTTATTCGCTAGTAGAATACACAATACCAGCAAAGTAAAGAATACGGATAACTTTTTCTTTATCGACACTAGTGATGGCCTCCTGTTTAAAGAACTGATCCGACAGTTTTAAAACTTGCCTATGTGCTCTAGATTTACATCGGATTATCTTCTTTAATTTCCACAAAAAAAGAATGAACTCATGCAAAAAACCAACCTCTTTGGTTGGCTCTATTCTTAACTAATTATAAAACATATTAAATACATACTTTTATTTACATGGGTAGGACAAATTTGTATTCTTATAATATTTTAACTGTTTTTTTCAAAATATCAATGCCTGATACTCCACACGGCTGAAGCCGAGGGGTTCGTTGAACGTTTGGAACGATCCATTTTCCGTTGAAGAAGACGAATTTCTCTAGCTAAATGTTTAACAGGTTCAGCTAAATTAAAGAGAGCTACTTTCTTTAAAGAAGAAACGGCTACAGTAGATGTACCAATATCTAATCCGACGTTCCCTTTTCCTATTTTTCGTTCTTTGAAAGGGGGATATCCTGCAATGACAAGGTTTACAAAATAACGGGATTTCCCACGAATGGTTTTCTTCACAATCCGCACATATTTCACGTGACATGTACCTTTAACTACAGTCGTTTTACCTTTACTAGCGACTGAATAAGAACACTCCGTTTTCTGATGAATATTTCTTAAGACTTCGTTCGCATAGGTATCTTTTTTCTTTGTTTTTAAACGTGTGTATACATTCTTATAAACAATAAACCCATCTACGAAACGCCATCCTGTTGTGTTCGTTTTGCCCTCAAAGCTAGGGAACTCGCCTTTACGCACGAAGAAAACACGTTTAGCTTGGCCAAACAACTTCTTTTCAAAAGCCCCCACGCACGGGAAGCTACTTTTTGCGCAACGGCAGAATTAACTTGATTACCGAAGTGTTTCCGAATGGCTTTTACCCAGTGGTGTGAAGCATATTCGTTCAATTCGTACTGATCACGAAGTGATTTAAATGCTTGTTGCAATACTCTCTTTTCCCCTGTCAATTGCTTATTTTTCGTATTTTTTCCAACTTCTTCTGCACACCTTTGTACTGACGCATTAGCCTTTTGAATTGTTTTTCACGTTTCATTTGTTTTTCTAACTTTAAATAGTTGCCTAAAACGGCATTGTACATAACTCGACAAATCTCTAACTCTTTTTCAATGACAGAAAACAATAGTGGATGCTCTTTTAACTCTTGTGTTAATACAAATGTAGGGGACTGCTTTTTAGCCATTCATCGCGCCTCCAAAACGAACACATGTTCCTATTATTATACATTCCTGGAAACAAAAAAAGCAAGAGAATTTTCTCTTACCGTTTCCGATACTTAAGATACTATCACCCTTTGGTTATAAAACGACACAATGCATTTGACCTCACTTTCATCCCACATCTAAAGGAGTGGGCTTTCTCATTCGAAAAATCTGTAAGTTTTTCCATGCTAAGACTTGACCTGAAACGCGTTTCATACTTTATGATTTGTTTATTCCCATCAGCCGGCGTGACACGAACGGTGGCGTTACGGCTGATATGTTATCCATAAAAAAATCCGGTATGTTCACCGGATTTTTTGGTATGCTTACATATTCATTTCTTTTTTATACGCCAGGTACGAATACAGATAAGGAATCGCCACGCACAGAACGATACTGCCCCACATGATAACTGACTTGTATCCATCAGGTAAAAAAGCGCTAATGAGAATTAGCAGTCCGCCGATAAAAAAGAGCTTTCCAGATAAACGATGCGTCTTTTTCCATACGGTTTCATTGCTTAGCGTCCATGGTGTACGAATCCCCATAAAATAGTTAGAGCGCACGCGCTGCAAGTAGTTTCCGATAATGATAAAAATGATTCCAGCCATAATCGGAGCAATGTAGGACATCGGCACGTTATAGCCAAGCCCCTGTAAAATAGTGCTCATATTTACAAAAAAGAATAATAGCAGTACGGCGTTTAACAGAATATTATACGTTTTTGAAAAGTACTTATAATTTTCTTTACGCGGGTCAATTCGCGGAACAAATGCGATTACAAAATAAATAAGTACCATGATTCCTACTGTTAATATCATTGCATTTATCTTTGTTGCAAATCCGTTTGCTTCTCCATTTGCTCCCCAGTGAATGGGCATCGTAGCCGGAAGATGCGGCAGTGCAATCAGCCATGCAACCAATGTTAAAAGGGTAATACCTAAAGGAAATACATGCTTTTTCATTTAACTCTCTCCTTTCTGAAAGCTGAAAAACCAGCCGATTAAATCTTGAAAAACGGTTGTATTTAACGAATAAATCACAAACTGCCCTCTTTTTTCATCTTGAACGAGGTCCGCTTGCTTCAAGATTTTTAAATGATTTGAGATGCTTGGTTTGGTCATATTAAAATACTCGGAAATTTCTCCTGCGGTTAAATCCCGCTCTTTTAGCAGCTCTAAAATCTTTCTGCGAGTGGGATCCGCTAAGGCTTTAAATGTTTCATTCAATTGAAGTTCATCTCCATCATATTTAAGTATTTAGATAATTATCTAAATATTAAACTATAAAATATACTATGTCAATATTTTGAAAAGAGAACAGTTGCATTTGACTCATTTTTTTGTTTTTTTAAAGCAGTCCATGCATACAAACTGCGCTTCTTGATGTAAAAAAGCTTTAATTTCAGTCATGCCTCTTTTACTTGGATACTTCATCCGTATCCATACTTCTTCACCAGGCTGAATTTCTTTTTGACAAACAGAGCACAGCTCTTTTATTCCAAACACACTATCCCTCCATTTCTTTGTATAACTATACGTTTGACTAGCCAAAGGGTTTCATAAAAAAGAGCCTGAGACATAACCAAATCAATTCCACCTAAAGACAAACAACTGGGAGGAATGAATTGAACCGCTTGTGACACCGCTTGTGATTTCCATGCAAGACTTCGCTTTCCGGGGGCGGCCGGTGAGCCTCCTCGTCGCTTGCGCTTCTGCGGGGTCTCACCTGTTCCGCTTTTCCCGCAGGAGTCTTCGTCTTGCCCCCCAATCACCAGCTAGAAGCAACTACAGACATGAAACCTACGTTCATTCTACCAATAAAAAAATCCGAACGAGTTGGATTCTCTCTCAAGAATCTCAATTCATCGTTCGGATCTTCCTTCAACTAAAATACTTATGTCCTAGCCTCTTTTAAACATTACAGTGGCGTTACATCTTCCTGCTGTTTTTGCTGTATTCTTTGCTTTTTCGATTTTTTGAAATGAAGCAGCTCATATACAACCGGAATGACTACAAGCGTCAGAAGAGTCGCAACGGCCAGTCCTCCAATTACAACGACTGCTAGACTTTGAGAAACAAGACTTCCGCTTTCGCTTTGTTTAAATAAAAGCGGCAGCATCGCACAAATGGTAGCAGCAGACGTCATGACAATTGGCCGCATACGCGTAGCGGAAGCTTCAACAATGGCATCGCGCATAATCATTTTCTTTTCATTTTGCTTCACGCGGTCTAATAGTACAATTGCATTGGTCACAACAATACCAATTAGCATCAATGCGCCTAATAAAGCCGTTACATCTACTGTAATGCGGCTAACTAATAACCCTAAAACGGCACCGATTGCAGCAAGCGGAAGTGAAAATAAAATCGCAAACGGCGTGCGGATCGTTTTAAACGTAATCACCATAATTAAGAACACAATACCAATCGACACGAGCATTGTAATGAACAAGTCAGAGAAATCCTCTCCTTGCTGCGTGCTTGCTCCGCCGATTACAACGTCAACATCTTTTGAAATCGATAGTCCTTTACTCTTACCGTCTCCAAAAATTGTTGTTTGGATGTCTTTATTAATCTCTGAAAGCTTTTCTGGATTTACATCGGCTGTCAATTGAATATACGGGTCTCCATTTTTATGAAACTGATTTGTTGGCTTTTCAGCTTGCTTTAGTGAAGCCACTTTTGAAACAGGGGTTGCTCCAGTTTCCGTCATAATGGAAATATCTTTTAACTCTTTTGGTGATGTTGGATTTAGGACAGATTCAAGAGACACGTTTGCTTGTTTTCCTTCTACATCCACTGTTCCAATTGGCGTTTTGTTCAGCATAACGCCAAGCTGCTGCGCTACTTGCTGAGTGTTCGCTTTTGTTGGATCTACGTCTAAAGAGTAAATGGTTTTCTTTTCATCTTGGTTGGTAGAAACTTTGTCTACTCCTTTTATATCGCTAATTTCTTTCTTAATGCTGCTTGCTGTTTTTTCTAATTTGTTCATGTCGTTTCCAATCACATCAACGGTAATGGAAGTAGTGGAAGCTCCCATTAGTGAAGCAGCACTGACGCTAAGGTCCCCTCCGTCATAGAGTTTCTTTTGATTTTGGATTCGTTTCATCAGCGAATCAATATTTTCACTGTCTTTTACTATAATCGTATACGTAGCTTCAGTAGGCGAACCAACGTCTCCCCACTTTGCTCCTTCGTCTGTATTACCAAGCTGCATATATACATCTTTCACTTCTTTTTGAGCTAAAATATAGCGTTCAAGCTGCAGTGATTTTTCTTCTACGGTTTTAATTGGCGTATTATTTGGATAGCTTAACGTCGTGCCTACAAAGTCAGATGAAGAGTTATCCACCGCTCCTTTAGGCATCATCGTGTACGCGCCAATAGATCCGACAAATAAAAGCAGCGAAAGCAGCAGCACAACCCACTTATGATTAAGTGACCACGTAATAGCCTTTGTAAAACGAACCGGCTGTTTGTGCTTGCGAAGTTTTTCATTTTTTAATAATCCGGCGCTCATTAACGGCACAACCGTAAGTGCCACGATTAATGAAGACAGCAGCGAGTACGTCAGCGTTAAGGCAAACGGAAGCATAAAGTCTTGAAGCCCTCCGTTTACAAGGCCGATTGGTAAAAAGACAGCCACTGTCGTTAACGTAGAAGCGGTAATAGCAGAGCCTACTTCTTTTGTTGCGTCAATAATTAGCCTAAGCGAAAACTCTTCTTTTTGCATTTTCCGAAAGATGTTTTCAATGACAACGATGCTATCATCTACCAATCTCCCAATCGCTACAGCTACTCCTCCAAGCGTTAAAATATTAAGCGTGACGCCTGATTTGGATAATAGGAAAAGCGTAAAGCAAAGCGATAAAGGAATGGATACAATTGTGATAAACGTAGAGCGTACGCTGCGTAAAAACAGCATGATTACAACGGTCGCAAAAAATGCGCCTAGCAACACTTCTTTCATCATTGAATGAACAGAGTTTTGTACGCTGTCTCCTGTGGCAAAAAATACAGAAGCATTTACATTTTTATAATCTTTGCTGATTTGTTCAGACAGTTTTTTTACTTCTTTTGTAATGCTAACGGCGTTTGAGTGACTGTCTTTTGTAACAATAAGTAAAAGTGCATCTTTTCCGTTAATATGCGTCACGACGCCTTCAGGCTTTTTTACTTCTACTTTTGCAAGGTCGCCCAGTGTGACATTCGGTACAACCGGCAGCTTTTTCACTTTATCCAAGCTGTCAATTTTACCTGTTACATTGATATTGCTCGACTTGTTGTTAATGACTTTTTCGCCAACTGCAAGTGACGTGTTTTTACCTTCTAACACGCTGATGACTTTATCAATGGTCACGTTTTTTTCGGACAATTTTTTATTATCAACTTTAATAGACACGTAGGAATCTGCTGTTCCATACGTTTGAACACTAGCAATGCCTTTGATGTCTTTATATTTAGGAATTAGTTTTTTCTCTGCAAGGTCTAGGTTGTCTCTTGTTAACCCTTCTTTAAATGTAAGTGAAATATCTGCAATGGGAATCATAGAGGTATTTAATTGAATAACATTAGGTTTTGATACATTGGCTGGAAGCTGCACGGAAGACAGCGCTTCTTGGACGTTTGTTTTTGCTTCTTTCATATCCGTTTTGGATTCAAATAAAATATCGATTTTAGAATAGCCGTCTCCTGTTGTTGAATACACGTTGCTTTTTCCTTTAACACCGGCGACCGATTCTTCAATCGGTGACGTAACTTGTTTTTCCATCGAGTCTGCATCCGTTCCTTGCCCCATAACCACTACTGATACTTGAGGCTGATCAGCGGTCGGCAGGAATTCCATCGGAAGTGTAAAATAACTGATAACTCCTAAAGCTAAAATTAAAATAGACATAATCGTGATAGCCGCTTTGTTTTTAAACGACCATTTGGTGAGCCATGACATGAAATTTCCCCTTTCACTTTTTCGTACGAACTCAGTCAAACATTTCTAAAATATGCTAAATGACTACTAAATTATACCTAATGATTCTTACCATTTAAAGACTTATTTTTGTAAAAAGTCCCATTATTTAAACAAAATCGTTTATGTATATGCTTTTGGTTATATAATCAGTCTCTTTACAGCACAAAAAAAAGACGCCGATACCCGGCGTCCCACATGTAGTAAGTGAAAGAAGAAGAAGAATATGCCTACGATTTCTTAGGCAATTCTATGACCTTATTTGGTTTCTTCCCGTTTTTTTATGAAATAAACATATTTAGCATAAATTCCCTTAACTAGCAGCTCGATTGTGCTTTGCTTCTGTATCGTTTTGAATTTTTAACGACGTTAATAAAGCCACGATGCTTCCTGCAAAGCCAAATAAAAACAAGTGATGAATGCCTGCCATAAAGCTTCCGCCTGAAGTCAGCAAAGCACCCATAATGGTAACGCCGATTGCTGTTCCCATGTTTCGGCAAAACATAAAAAATGACGTAGAAATACCTCTTTCATGTCCTCCTACTAATTGCTGCACACCAATGACTCCAACCGTAGACAGCAGTCCAAACGATAGTCCTTGTACAATCATGACGCAAAACACATAGAAGAAACCGTGACTTTCATTTAGCATGAGCAGCAGCGTTCCTGATCCAACCAGCAGCACATTCCCAATTAGCAAAAGCTTTCTGTAGCCATGTTTTAAAATCCATTTACCCGCAGGAACGGACACAGACATCCATCCGACCGCTGTTCCTAACAGCGCCACTCCGCTCATAAACAGTGACAAATGCGCCACTCGCTGCAAAAATAACGGAATGTAGCTCGACGTACCGAATAAAGCCACTGTCCCAATAAATGCATTGATATTAATCCATGACAGCGTTTTGTTTTGGAACATAGACAGCGGTACAATCGGAGAAGCATGTTTTCGTTCATGTAGATAAAAAATGACTAGTAAAATAAGTCCAACGACTGTATACACAACTCGGTTTTGTTCCACTACCGTAACGAGCAGGAGTGACGTAACACCCGCTCCAAATAAAATAGCACCGATGTAATCGACTTTTGCTCTTTTCGGCTCATAGCTTTCTTGATACGGCATTAACGTCAGAAATGACACGATACATACCGGTAAATTAATAAAGAAAATCCATCTCCACGTTAAATAATCCACAAAAAAAGCGCCTAAAAGCGGAGCTAACACAGCTGATAATCCCCACATTGTTGTAAACAGCGCCTGAATTTTCCCTCGCTTCTCTACGGGAAATAAGTCTCCGGCAATAATAGCGGGAAACGCCACCATAAACCCGGCTCCTATTCCTTGAACCGCACGGAAAAGCACAAGCTGAATCATCGTATTTGCCACGCCGCAAAGCATCGAACCAATTAAAAAAGCAATAATTCCAAACCCAAATACTTTTTTGCGGCCAAATAAATCCGATAATCTCCCTGCTACTGGAGATAAAATCGTACTTGCAATCATGTACGAAGCAAACGACCACGCGTACAAATCAAATCTTCCAAGCTCTTTTGCAATAACAGGCATCGTCGTATTCATAATCGTTGAATCAAGCGAAGCCACTAGCATTGCCAGCACAATACTAACCATTACGGACGTTCTGCTTTTCATTTGACAATCTCCTTATCTGTATAATCTGAGCATTTAGTTTACTCCTGCTTGATAGATGTTGTCTAGATTTGTGCATAAAAAAGCAGATAAAAAGCTGAACTATAGCTTTTTATCTGCTTTTTTGACAAGGCCAGCTACCCCCCTGATTGTCAGCAATGTAAAACTAACACTTGCAAATGTATGAAAGATGGTCCACTTTTTCCATTTAAACAGATTGCTATTTCTCTCTAAATACCACTGGCTGATACTCATCGGCACGCTCCACATCAAGCTTTTTAGTAAGATTGCAGGAAGCTTGTCTTCATAAGATTGTCTAACCCAAACCATACTTAGCAAAGGAAAAAACAGCAGATCATATAAAATATTAGTTGAAAAAATGCGAGGATACGGCCGAACAGGATATTTGATTCGATTCGTGTTTACAGCATAAGCATCAATAAGCGTGGCTAAAATCCCTTTTGCAAAAAAGACAATCAGCATTTCTTTAAATTTCGGTTTTTTTACAACAAAAGGAAAAAGAACTGCACACAACACAGTTAGCCCTTTTAGCAGTGTTCGTTCCATTTGCAACACTCTTTTCTTTGTGAATATCCATTAGTATGTACGATTACTGGCTAAAATAATAAGCAGGAATATAAAAAGCTTCTCACCGTAAAGGAGAAGCCTTTCTTTTCTTATTTTACATCTTCGCTTACCGGCTCTTGGTCAGACAGTTCTTTGTTTCGAGCCATAACCGCAAATCCAGCCATTATAATAATGCTGCTTGAAATTCCGTATAGGATTGGCGTGGTAGAAGAAAGTCCTTCAATCAATAGACCTCCAAGTACTACTAGTGTACTGACAACAATAGCTGAAACCCCTGCTTTTGGATGAATGTCTTTCCAAAACAGCGACACAACAAACGGAACAAAAATTGCTCCTGATAAAATGGCATACGCAACGTCTAAAGCGACAAGCACGTCTTGAATCCAAAGAGCAAACACAATAGCAAGCACGCCAACAATAAGCGTATTTACGCGCGTTAAAATTAAATAATTTTTCTCCGAAATATTTTTAAGCCACACTTTTTTAATAATATCGTTACTAATCAGCGTAGAAGACGCAAGCAGCGTTCCTGAAGCAGTTGACATCAGCGCCGAACAAACGCCTGCTAGTACGAGACCTAATAATCCTTGAGGCAGGATTTGAACTGCAAGCGTCGCAAAAATGCTTTGACTGCTTTCTGCGTTTGGCAGCAGCAAATACGCACACATTCCAATTACACTTCCCGCAATCGCGTAGGCAATGCTGTACACGCCTGCAAAAATGGAGCCGTTTCGCGCAATTTTTTCTGTTCGCGCCGTGAATACTCGCTGCCAAATATCTTGAGATACTGCCATACCCAGCGTATATAGAAGGAAATACTGAAAGATTTGACCGTATCCAATGGATGAAAAATCAAAATAAGATGATGGCAAATCTCCGGCAAGTGCTTTGAGACCGCCTGCTTCCGATACGCTTATTGGAAGCATAAATCCAAAAATCGCCACCGTCATCACAACAAACTGAATAATATCAGTGACCGTTACGCTCCACATTCCGCCTAAAATCGTATAGAACAGAACAATCGAACCGCCAATTAACATCGATGCCGTCATGTTCCATCCAAGCAACGCATGAATGATGGTTCCCATTCCAATCACTTGAGTGACTGATACCATGAGTGTATAAATAGCGGCAACAACGGCGCTGATAATTTGCGCTTGAGCGTTATATCTTTTTCCTAGCAGTTCGCTGATAGTTGTCACTTTCAACGACGAAATCCGCTTAATAAAAATCGTGCCAAGCGTAATGATTCCAAGTCCAATCATCGTTACAAACCAAATGCCAGACAGCCCGTGCTCATAGCCAAGCTGAGCCGTTCCAATCGTCGACGCTCCGCCTAAAATAACGGCAGACAAACACCCTAAATACATGAACATCCCTAAGTTTCGTCCGGCTAAAATAAAATCTTCTGATGACTTTGCTTTTAACGAGCCAATAATACCAGCTACAACCAATACGCCAAAATAGACAAACATAACCGTCATATCCAGTCCGTTCATAACAGATTCCTCCTTATTATGGGTCAATCTATCTTTCAGTGAAACAAAGAGCTTCCTAAAAGCTTTAGATCACGTGAAGACTTGTGATTTCTGTCAATGCTTCGTCTAACACGCGAAGCCCGGCATCAATTTCTTCTTTTGTAATCGTTAAAGGAGGAATCATTCGAATCACTTCTCCGCTATTTCCGCAAAGGTAAAACAGCACCCCTTTTTCCAAACATTTGTCTAAAATCTCAAGAAGAAGATTTCCGTCACCTTGCTTTGTTTTAGGATTAATAATTTCAATTCCAATCATTAGTCCTACTGAACGAATGCTTCCGATAACTTCATGCTTCGCCTTTAAATGCTGAAGCTGATCCGCTGCATATTTCCCCATTGCTTTTGAATTTTCAATCAGCTTTTCTTCTTTTAATACGTCCAACGTCGCAAGCGCTGCTGAACAAGCAATGGGATTGCCTCCAAAAGTGGTTCCGTGTGTACCAATTGGCCACTTTTCCATTAGCTGTTTGGAAGCTACAGTAGCACTTAACGGAAGTCCTGATGCTATGCCTTTTGCAATTGCCATGATGTCAGGTGTCACGTCAAACGTTTGAGCTGCAAACCACTCTCCGGTGCGTCCAAAACCGGTTTGCACTTCATCAAAAATAAGCAGAATCCCGTGTCTGTCGCACACTTCTCTTATTTTTTGCAGCCACGCTTTCGGAGGAATCACGTAGCCGCCTTCTCCAAGAACCGGCTCTACAATCATGCACGCTACTTCTTCCGGCGTTACTTGATGCTTAAACAAAGTGTCAAAATCTCTTTCTAACTTTTCCACGCAGTAGATTTCCGGATCTTCTCCTTTTGGACACTGAGTCACGTCTGCATAAGGCACTTGATACGTTAAGCCCGATGGCTGAAGAAATTTCCGGTATTTGCTTTTTGATGTCGTCACGCTAAGCGCTCCGAGAGAACGGCCGTGAAAGCAGCCCGTAAACGAAACAGTATAAGGTCTTTGCGTAACGTATTTTGCCAGTTTTAACGCTCCTTCAATTGCTTCGGTCCCGCTGTTGGCAAAGAAAAAGCAGTCCAAGCCTCTTGGCAACACTGTTTTTAACTCTTCGGCAAGCTGTAAAATAGATTCGTACATAATCACACCTGACGGACCGTGCATAAGATGATCAACGCTATCTTTAATCGCTTGTACAACTTTAGGATGACGATGACCCGTATTCGCTGTTGCAATACCTGATGTGAAATCTAAATACGTTTTTCCGTCCGCTCCGTAGTAGTAGCAGCCTTCTGCTTTTACCACCGGTAAATTAGGATGATCTTTCGCCATGCTTGGTGCCAGTAAATCTGGTAGACTGTTCATTAACTGTGTAAGTGATGCCTGCGTCATCTGACTTCCTCCTCGCAATCTATCAAGTAATGTGTTTGTACTTGTTTTACATGCAAAGAGCGTGCCAAAGACGTTAAAAAACGGAATGTTTTTTTAATTTTCTAACAACTGAAGGCTGACTGATTCCAAGTGCTTCACCTATTTCTGTTGTCGTTTTATACTGTTTTTTTGCTTTTACTAATATCTCTTTTTCCAGCTCGTTTAACGCGTCATTAAGCTTCATTTCCCCATGTTCTTCAACGTGCTGAATCCGTTTTTTTCTATGCAGAGAATGCGGCAAATGCTCCATTGTAATCAGCGTTTGTGAAGACACAACCACGGCGTGTTCAATCACATTGATTAACTCTCGTACGTTTCCTTTCCACTCATGTGCAAGCAGTGCGTGAATAACCGCATTATCAAACGTTCTTTTTCGGTTATATTTCTTTTCAAACTGCTCGGCAAAATGTGTGAGCAGCGGAAAAATATCTTCAGGGCGCTCGTTCAAAGATGGAATGGTAATCGGTACGACGCTTAAACGAAAATATAAATCTTCTCGAAATTCTTTTTCAGCAACGGCTTTTTCTAAATCTTTGTTCGTCGCTGCAATTAAGCGAAAGTCCACGGTTTTAGGCTTTCTTCCTCCAACAGAATAAAACTGTTTTTCTTGAATGAGCTTTAAGATTTTTACTTGATGCGCCGGTGACAGTTCTCCCACTTCATCTAAAAAAAGCGTACCTCCATCTGCTAATTCGACTAGCCCCACTTTTCCATTTTTAGATGCACCGGTAAAAGCACCCGCTTCATAGCCAAACAGTTCAGCTTCAAATAAATGATCTGGAATCGCCCCGCAGTTCACTTCAATAAACGGCCCTTTGCTTCTTGTACTTTTGTTATGTATCAGCTTGGCTAAGTGCGTTTTTCCTACTCCTGACTGCCCTAAAAGTAAAATATTTACGTCTACATTCGAAACGTGAACAGCCGTACGAAGAACGTGCTGCATCTTTTCGCTGTTGCATACAATTCCTTCTGTTGATAGATTTTGGTTCCGCAGCAGCATAAGCTCGCTCTTTACACGCTGCATTTCGCCTTCCATCGCATCAAGATATGTTTTCATTTCCATAAGCTCCGTCACATCATGAGAATAGCTGACGATTCTTTTAATCTCTCCTTTTTCATCTTTGACAGGAATGCCTGTAACGAGCACTTGCTTGCCTTGTTTAGTTGTTTGTACAAGCGTAATTTTCTTCTTTGTTTCAAGCACAATTGGCGTAACGATTGGTGTAAATAACCCTTGTTTTTCAAGTTCATAAACAGACTTTCCCAGCAGTTTTTCAGCTTTTACATCGTAAATGTTTCCCGTTCCTTCATGTATTCGGACAATGATGCCTTTTTCATCCGTGACAAGCAAATCATCTTTTAATGAATGAAGGATCCACTGATTTTCATTCCATTCTGAATTCATGTATGCTCCCCGCTTTCTATTCATTTTTGAATAAAATACAATTCGTTTTTGAATAACGGCATTTATTTTTGAATAATCAATTTATTATATCACGAGCGCTTCTTTTTATTTTGAAACAGCAATTGAAATGAAGTAAAAAATGCATTAATATATTTTTATGAAGTTATAACTTCTTTTTTTTAGGAGGCTATATGAATCAATCATTTCAAGAATTAATTAAACATAAATTCCCTGACCTTTCTCGCGGTCAAAAAAAAGTAGCTGAGTTTCTCGTTAATTTTATGGAAAAAGGCTCGCTGTACACGGCTGGGCAAATTGGCAAAGAAGCAGGGGTCAGTGAAACAACCGTTATTCGTCTAGCTTACGCACTTGGGTTAAATGGTTTTTCTGATTTGCAGGAGCTAATGCGAAAAGAATGGCTTTCTTCTGCCGAATTAAAAGAAGCAGCTAGCAAGCATGCAGCTGATTCTGCAGCGGAAGAAAAGAAACCTTTTAGTGAATGGCTTTCCCCTGTTGACGAAAAGGAATTATCTCAAGCTGTAGATGCGCTTATCAAAAGTGATCAAGTGTATATTGCGGGTTTCCGTGAATCTCATACGGCAGCCTACTGGCTGTATTATAAAATGAATCAGCTTCGCAATCATGTTCTTTTATCTTTTCCAACAGGATTTTTGCTTGAAACGCTATGCAATCTCACGAGCGCATCAACGGTTGTTGTATTTTCACTGCCGCGCTATACAAAAGAAGCGCTTGAAGTAGCTCAGCAGGCTAAAAAACAAGGAGCGAAAGTGATTGCCATTACAGACCGCCGTCTATCTCCGGTAGGTCAAATCGCTGATATCACGCTTTTAGCCGGCACAACCGAACATATTTTATCGCTTCTTGCTCTATCTCAAGTTGTAATTAGCAGCATGCAAAAAAGAGATGAAAAAACGGCTGGAAAAAGACAAGAACATTTGGAAAAGCTCTATGCCGAGCAAGACATCTTTTTAGAATAAATGATAAAAAGAAAGGAAGTAAACATATGACTGAAGCCTTAACGATTCGTTCACTTACAACAACCAATGAACTAGAAGAGGTACGCGCATTAGAAAGCCGCGTCTGGGGGGAAGAAGAAGCAACGCCCGTTCATCAAACCTTAACCGCTGTTAAAAACGGAGGTCTTGTTCTTGGTGCGTTTCTAAATGAAAAGCTGATTGGCTTTCAATATAGTTTTCCAGGGTTTGACGGAACGTGCGTCTATTTATGTTCTCATATATTAGCAGTTGACCCTGCCTATCGCAGCATGGGTATCGGTGCCAAGCTTAAGCATGCGCAGCGGCAAGAAAGTAAAAAAATAGGGTATTCATATATCAGCTGGACGTACGATCCGTTAGAAAGCGCCAACGGGTATTTAAATATTGGAAAGCTTGGAGCCGTTTGTTCTACGTATATTGAAAACTGCTACGGAGATATGAATGATCCGTTAAATGCTGACTTGCCTTCTGATCGATTCGTTGTAGAATGGGCATCCTCAGAGGATACAAAGCGAGCTCAGCTTCTCTATACGCCAGATCAAATAATGGACGCATCGCTCATTCAATGGACGTTAACGGATGAAGGGTTTCCTTCTGTTACAGATATTGATGAAAAATTGTTGGATCATGACGTCGTGTCTGTAGCTATTCCGTCTGCTTTTCAGCAAATGAAAGAAGCTTCTCCTTCTCTTGCATTGGACTGGCGGATGCGTACAAGACACGTATTTCAAACGTGTTTTGCAAAAGGGTTTGAAGTAACAGACTTCATGAAGTATCCAGAAAGCAGCGCACCCGTTCATTTTTATATTTTAACGAAAAAAGAGGTGCAAAAATGAACATAAAACACGTCATTTTACGGCATTTAAAAATGGATTTACTTCACCCTTTTACCACAAGCCTTGGAAAAGAAGTGGATCGAGATTTTATTTTAGTAGAAATTCAAGACGAAGACGGACGGTCCGGCTGGGCTGAATCCGTAGCGTGCGCGGATCCTTTTTATAAAGAAGAAACGCTTAAAACAAACTGGCACATCATGGAGGATTTTTTAATTCCATTGCTTCAACAGATAGAAATTCAGCATCCTGACGAAGTATCTGAACGCTTTGCTCATATTCGAGGCAATTACATGGCAAAAGCGGCGTTAGAAGGCGCAGTTTGGGATTTGTATGCGCGCAGGCAAAACCTCTCTCTATCTAAAGCGTTAGGAGGCAGTAAAAGTCAAATTGAAGTTGGTCTCAGCGTTGGTATTCAGCCTACGATTGACGAAACGCTTCGAAAAATTGAAGCCGGCTTGAATGAAGGATATAAGCGGATAAAAATTAAAATTAAGCCGAGCTGGGATCTTAACTTGACGCGCGCGGTTCGAAACGAGTTCCCTTCTATTCCGCTGATGGTTGATGCGAACTCTGCTTATACGCTTGCAGATGCTGATCACCTTGCTCAGCTTGATGAGTTTGATTTAATGATGATTGAACAGCCGTTGGCTCATGATGATTTAATTGATCACGCTGAACTGCAGGCCCGCATGCGCACGCCCATTTGCTTAGATGAAAGCATTCATTCAGCTGAAGACGTTCGAAAAGCTATTAAACTTGGAAGCACACAAATTATTAACATTAAAATTGGACGAGTAGGAGGACTAACAGAAGCTAAAAAAATTCATGACCTTTGTCAAACTCACGGTGTGCCCGTATGGTGCGGCGGTATGCTGGAATCAGGTATCGGACGAGCACATAATATTGCCATTACCACACTTGCTAATTTTACGCTTCCCGGAGATACGGCCGCATCATCTAAATACTGGCCGCGTGATATCGTTCATCCGGAAATCACGGTCAACAACGGTATTATTTCCGTTCCTGATACACCAGGCATCGGCTACGAACCTGATCACGATCAGATACAAGCGCTAACTTTACACGAAAAAATCTATACTTGCTAATCTTAAACATGCTGGAACAAAAGTATGTTAGTTGAAGGAAGATCCGAACGATGAATGGTTCGGATTTTTTTATTGATATGGTGAGCGTAGGTTTCATGTATATAGTGGCTTTTATCTGTGGATTGGAGGGCAAGACGAAGACTCCTGCGGGACAAGCGGAAGGGATGAGACCCCGCAGAAACGCAAGCGACGAGAAAGCTCACCGCCCGCCCGCGGAAGGCGAAGTCTGGCATGGAAATCAACAGCGTTTTAAAAAGCAATGCATACTAGCTCCTTTATCCAATTGATTTCTCTTTAGATTAGATGGGTTTAGTTATGTCCCAGCCTCTTTTTTATAGGCTCCTCTCCCGAGATGATACGTGCCTTGGCAAGATAAACAAACATATTAGCAAAAATGGTCTTATGCACAATCCTTCTAGTAATAAATGAATATAAATAGAGTGTAAGGGACATGCAAGGGTATATTCATTACAAATTTTAGAAGAAAGGAGCATACTGATGAATATTGAAATTGGAATTGCCATTTTCGTGTTTACAATGACAATGCTCGTCATTTTTTGGAGGCCAAACGGCATCAACGAAGCATGGCCGGCATCCATAGGAGCAGCCATTATCCTACTTACAGGGATTGTATCCAAATCAGACATTGTTGATATTTTCGGAAAGATAAGCGGCGCTTCTATCACCATTATTGCCACCATTGTTATGGCCGTCATATTAGAAAGTTTCGGATTCTTCCACTGGGCAGCTGCACGGCTAGTGAGTTTATCCAAGGGCTCAGGGTACCGATTATATTGGTACATTCAACTGCTTTGCTTTCTAATGACTTTACTATTTAATAATGACGGCAGTATTTTAATTACCACTCCAATTTTAATTCTACTTTTGAAAAACCTTCAGCTAAAACCCCACCAGCAGATCCCCTACCTTTTAAGTGGAGCGCTTATTGCTACCGCTTCCAGCGCGCCTATAGGTGTAAGTAATATTGTCAATTTGATTGCCTTAAAAATTGTTCATATGTCGCTTTATATGCACACGGCGATGATGTTCGTACCGGCGACACTTGGTTTATTATTTATGTCTTGGCTCATGTATACGGTCGTAAAACGCCATTTGCCAAAAAAACTGCCGCATGCTTCAAAAGATATAGAAGAGAGTTTCTTTACGAAACAGTTTCACCCCTTAAAAGGAAGCATTTCTGTTGAAACAAAACGTAAACGCACACAATTTATGCTGAAAGTTTTATTATTTGTGTTTGTTATGCGCTGTCTCCTATTTGTCGCCTCTTATTTCGGCATACCAATCGAATTGGTTGCTGTACTGGGCTCACTGATCTTACTTATTTGGAGATGGTATCACTTACGTACAAACCCAATTGATATTTTAAAGAAAACGCCGTGGCACATTTTTGTTTTTGCATTTTCGATGTACGTTATTATTTACGGACTGCATAACGTAGGGTTGACGGAGCTACTTGTAAAAGTTTGCGAACCAATTGTAAATCGAGGACTTTTTGAAGCAAGCTTTATCATGGGAGGACTTGTTTCCATTCTTTCTAACTTGTTTAACAATCACCCCGCCCTAATGGTCGGAACCATTACCTTGACTGAAATGGGGCTCGATCCTATTACTCTTAAAACCATTTATCTTGCTAATATTATTGGAAGTGATATGGGCTCGCTTTTATTGCCGATTGGAACACTGGCTTCTCTTATTTGGATGCATATTTTAAAAGAAAATCATATCAAGGTAAAATGGAAAGATTATTTAAAAGTATCACTTATCGTTATCCCGCTTACCACTATCGTTACTCTTTTCCTCCTATTCTACTGGGTTCAGCTCATTTTTTCTTAATACTGATTTACAGGACGGATTGTACTCTTTTGAAGCTTACAGTCCGTCAGAAATAAACGAATGTCTCTCATAAAAAATCACTATATTTTTCTATTGTTTTTTCATAGATACACATTCACCTAATAAAAACATTTTTTTACATTCACTAATTATTTAGAACAATTTAAAAAGAAAATCAATAAATATATTGAATCGAATTTCGTTCATGTGATAAGATATGGTTATATTGTTACTTTAACAATACATAGAGCGAATGAATTAGAAAATATGCAGATGCATAGAACTTTCTAAACCCCACACGCAACACTTAGAAAGTGACATTCATTTTCTCAGTAACACCCATACCTTTCTGAAAAGAGTGAGTACATTAGACTTGCTCTTTTTGTCTGTTTACTAGCAAGGTGCACTTGTTATGTGAGGCCTTGTTTTGCAATAAGACAACAAAAAAACAGGTAACTAAGCATGCCGCTTCTTACCTGTTTTTATATGCTAAAATGATAAAATCAAATTCTACCGCGCGAACGCCCTTTATGAAATTGATTTTAATTCTTCAATTAATTGAAAAAATTTCTCTTTGTTTCTTTCTTCTAATGTTTGATCGACTTCACGTAAAATTTGATCTCTTCTAAAATCTCGGATAGCCTTATTTAATACCATTTTAGCAAATATAGAATCGAGGATATCCATACGGATGGGCTGCGAGTCTGTCGGGTGCTTTTCGATATAAATCAACTCCTATCCTTTCCTCTATTATAACAAATTCTAGCAATGTATCAAAATTTCATCGGGATATGCGCTGTTGTGAAATAGCTTCGTATTCTATTTCTAGTTCTTGAAGCGTAAGCTCATATAGCTGCTTGTTTCCTTTTTTATAAACCCCTGCATCCAGCAATAAATCAATCATTGATGTTTTTTTACATTGTATGTGAGAGTAAGCTTGTTTTGTCATCGTTACACCGCCTATTTTACACTTAAAAATGAAATGATTTCTCTATGTTTCACGACCTTTCTTTATCATACGGCCCGTCCTTTAGCTTACTGTGAAGAAAATGTTAAATTTATGTAATAATGCATAAAAAGAGGCCGGGACATAACTAAATGAATCCAACCTAAAGACGAACAAATGAGATACATGAGCTGAACCGCTTATGACACCGCCGTTGATTTCCGTGCAAGGCTTCGCTTTCCGCGGGCGGGCGCTGAGCCTCCTCGTCGCTTGCGCTCCTGCGGGGTCTCATCTGTCCCGCTTTTCCCGCAGGAGTCTTCGCCTTGCCCTTCAATCAACTGCTAGAAGGGACGAAACAGATGAAGCTGTATTCACCATAACAAAAAAAAACGAACCACTCATCAAACTTGTTGATGAATGGTTCGTTTTTCACTTGGGCTAAATTACTTTTCTCCCAGCCTCTTAGTTCTTCTATTAAAAATCAAAATTGTCCGGATCTGGACCTACCCGGTGATTTTGATTTAATCCATCAATTTTGCTTACGTCTTCAGCATCCAATTCAAAATCAAATAACGATGAATTTTCAACAATACGATGTTCTTTTGTTGATTTTGGAATCGTTACAACTCCGTTTTGCAGATCCCATCGCAAAATAATTTGAGCAACTGATTTACCGTGTTTTTCAGCAATTCCTTTTAACACATCGTTATCTAGCAATTCTCCTTGCATAAGCGGAGACCATGCTTCTAGCTGAATATCGTGCTTTTGACAAAAAGCATGCAGCTCTTTTTGCGTCAAACGAGGATGATACTCCACTTGGTTAATAACAGGCTTAACATCTCCATCTTTCATTAAGTCTTCTAAATGATGAATTTGAAAATTACTTACACCCACAGCTCTTACTTTTTCTTCTTTATAAAGCGTTTCTAATGCTTTCCACGCTTCTTTATACTTACCTTCTACCGGCCAGTGAATTAAGTATAGATCTAAATATTCTAAGCCAAGCTTTTGTAAGCTTGTTTCGTAAGCAGCTAGTGTCTCTTCATAGCCTAAATCTGCGTTCCAAACTTTTGATGTAACAAAAATGTCTTCGCGTGAAAGACCTGCTTCTTTCAGACCTTGGCGAATTCCTTCTCCTACACCTTCTTCATTTCCATAAATAGCTGCCGTATCAATGCTGCGATAGCCTTTGACGATAGCTGTTTTCACCGCATTCACTAATTCAGGCCCTTCTTCTACTTTAAATACACCTAGTCCAAGCCAAGGCATTTTGACTCCGTTGTGAAGTGTTACTGTATCTTGCAAATGATTACTCATTATAAAAAACCCCCTACTAATTTCTTTACATTTGTTATTATGAAACAGAAAAAAAGAAAAAGATAGAACCCACTTTAAAGTAAGTTAGGCACTTCAAAGTTCTAAGGTAACTTGGAAGTAACCTGCCATTTCACTTAAAAACCGCTAAAAGAGATTGGGACATAACGAAATGAATCCAATCTAAAGACGAACAATCGGGATAAATAATCTGGACTGTTTTTTCCACCGCTGTTGATTTCCGTGCAAGGCTTCGCTTTCCGCAGGAGTCTTCGCCTTGCCCCTCCAATCAACCGCTAGAAGCACTTACCTACATGACGCCTACGTTCACCATGATCATAAAAAAAAACACGAACTATCCATCAGTTTTCGATAGATAGTTCGTGTTTAACTTTAACTAAAATACTTTTGTCCCAGCCTCTTTCTATTTAACACTTACGTTCGTTGCTGAACTTGTATTTCCAGCGGCATCTTTTGCCGTCACAGCCAGCTTTACGCCTGCTTTTTGTTTTGGGATAGTTACTTTAAACTGTCCTTTGCCATCTGCTTTGCCTGATGCGATCAGCTTTGTACCGCTTTTAATCGTAATCACGGCATTCGCTTCCGTTTTTCCAGAGATAGATGTGGACAAAGACGTAACGGCATTAACTGCCGGAGGTGCCGGCGGCGTTGTGTCTTGTACTTTTACAATTTTATACGGACTGTATCCTACTTTATTTTGCAGAACTGCCGTCACTTCTGTTCCTGCTTTTTGAGCAGGAATTTTTACGCTGAACTTGCCATTTCCATCAATTTTTCCACTCGCAATAATCTTTCCGCCTACTTTAATATAAATAGACGCATTTTTTTCTCCTGTTCCCGTTACCGCTGTACTTTTTTCAGTAAGTGTATTAACGGTTGGAAGCGCTGGTTTTGTCTGCGCATCACTGACTGTTACAAACGTGTTGGAGCTGTAGTTATTAGCTGCATCTTTTGCAATAACAGCTAATTTTGTAGAAGCAGACTGCTTTGGAATGGTGATGCTGAACGTTCCATCCGATTTTGCATTTCCTTTGCCAATTACTTTTTTGTCAATTTTCACATGCACTTCTGCGCCCGCTTCTGTGCTTCCCGTTACTACTGTATCTTGATTGCTTACAGCGTTTACTTTTGGTGTAACGGGTGCTGTTTTATCCTGCACGGTTACGGTTACAACTGGACTTACGCCCGCTGTGTTTCCAGCCGTTACAGACAGTTTGCTTCCTGCTTTTTGTTTTGCAATCGAGATGCTGTATGTTCCTTTGGTATCCGCTTTACCAGCTGCAAGCTGAAGACTTCCGTTTTTAATGATAACCGTCGCATTTGCTTCTGCTGTACCCGTAACGGCTGTACTTCGATCACTCACTTCATTAACTGTCGGTTTTACCGGAGCTTTTTGCTTTGCTGTAACGATTACAGTCGATACAGCGCTGTTATTTCCTGCTGCATCTTTTGCTTGTACGCTTAGCTTTGTATTCGCTTTTTGCAAGGAAATGGCAACAGAAAACGCTCCATTTGCACCTGCTTTAGCCGTTCCCACAGTTGTTGTTCCCACTTTTACAGTAACCGTAGAATTTGCTTCTGCTGTACCTGTAACTTTTGTATCTTGATCACTTACAGCGTTTACTTTTGGCGCAGCTGGTGCCGTTTTATCCTGTACGGTTACCGCAGTGGCTGAACTTGTTCCACCTGCATTTTGAGCCGTTACGGACAGCGTGCTTCCTGCTTTTTGTTTCGCAATTGAGATGCTGTAATTTCCTTTGGCATCTGTATTGCCTGCTGCAAGCTGAAGACTTCCGTTTTTAACGATGACCGTCGCATTTGCTTCAGCTGTTCCTTTAATCATTGTGTCTTGATCACTTACTGCATTTACTTTTGGTGCAAGCGGTGCTTTTAACGTAGATTTAACCACAAAAGAAGGCGCTTGGCTTTCGTTTCCTGCTTTATCTTTTGCACTTACCGCTATTGTTGTTCCGCCTATTTGTACTGGAATTGAAACAGTAAATTTACCGTTACCATCCGCTACTGTAGAGAACATCGCACTGCCGGCTTTTACCGTCACGGCGGCGTTTGCTTCTGTTACGCCTGTTACGGTCGTATCTTGGTCACTTACTTCATTTACAATTGGAACAGAAGGCGGCGTTTGATCCGTTACGGTCACTACTGTGGCCGTGCTTTCATTTTCAGCTGCATCTTTAGACGTTACCGACACTTTTGTATCTGCTGGCTGCTTGGCAATCGTAATTGCAAATTTTCCGGCTTCATCAGCAAGCCCCGTTCCAATTACTTCATTTTCCACTTTTGCAATAACCGAAGCATTTGGTTCTGTTACGCCCGTAAGCGATGTTTGGTTGTCTCCTAGTGCATTAACTGAAGGTGCATCAGGCGCAACCGTATCTTTCGGTGCTTCTTGCTCCTGTTCTTTTCGCGGATATTTTGTTGTATAAAAACTTAAAAGAGTAGTTGTTGGATAATAAAAATCTAAAATTTCACGATAGTCTTTTCCTAGGCTTGCCATTTTTTGAGCACCGTATTGACTCATTCCAACACCGTGTCCATTTCCTTTACCATTAAAAGTTGTTGATGTGCTTGTTTCATTTGTTTCCGTTACAAGCAGACTAAGCATCGCACGGCTGTTTAACATCGATTTTAGCTTCGTCGATGTTAAATCTGTTAATTCCAAATGATGAACTACTAGTTTTTGCGAACTGTCTACATCTCCTTTAACGAGGTAGTCCACTGTAATCGCACCTTTAGTCACACGACCTCCTGATGAAGGAGCATAAAAACTCACCTTTGGAATAGACGTAATTTTAATGGTTTTACCAGGATGCTTATTGGCTACTAACCATGACTTCAAATTATCTGTAACGGTTTTATCTTTTTCAGAAACCGTATTCCACCAAGCGCTATAGTTAGCTAAATCTTTTCCTGTTAAATCAATTTGCGTTTTTTGAATAGCTAACGTCCACGGCGTCTGCTTATCGTATGGATCTTCTTTCACCGGGAAATAAGAAAGCTGAGTTCCTCCCCAGGCGTTGCTGTTTGATTCGGTTCTTCCACCGTTGCTTGATGAGAAAACGGCGTTGATTAATTTATTGTTGTACGTTACTACTTGTCCAAATGTCTCATCTACTGCTTTGTTTGTGCTGTCGTACCACGTATAGCCACCGTATACTTGATAGCTTACCGTGTCATTGATCACTTTTTCTGCATAGCTCATTGCGTATGTTCTCGCTGCTACTGCCTGAGTTTTTAAGGCTTGCAGATTCCAAGATGTATAGACTTCATTTGGCACAACACCTTTTAAATAGTCTTCAATCGGCAGCGTATTAACAGGTCTGACGTAAGTTCCTTTTTCATTTGTAAACGCAACGTCCCCTAAGTACTGTCTGCCGTTAATAGATACGGGATTTTTATAAAGAGACGGTGTAATTTCAAAGCTTGTAAAATCACCTAAGACAGCGGTTCCTTGTTTTAGAGTGACACCTTGAGTTGTTGCCGTTACCGTATACTCTGTATTTGCCTTTAAGACCAAATCCGAGTTTTTAATAGTGTATAAATAAGACGGCTTAATTGTAATTGCATGCTGATCTCCTAAATAGTTTACTAATTTTACAGACACAACTGGTTCTACCGTTTCAGCTTTCACGCTAGCAAGCGGCGTGAATTGAAACAGCAGTACGCTTAGTACTAAAGCTAATGTCGTTAACTTTCTCATCTTGTTCCCCCATTTTCATGTACTGTCTAACGCATTTTAATAGCACTCGTTATATCGACACAGTTCTATAAAAATTAAAGCATTTTACCCAGTTTTCTTTTCTGCTCGTCCATTTTTTTGTCGAAAAAACGCTTTTTTATATCATATGAACGGCAAAAAAAACGTGTGACATAAATCAATTGATTTAGTCACACGCTTTTATAGGTCTTTTCACCTTTTATTTTGTCATTTCTTCATATGCCGCTATACCATCTGCAACATGATTCATCAGCTTTGTAAGATAAGCCTTATCAGACAGGTTCCGGTCTTCTTCTGGATTCGTCATATACCCCAGTTCAACTAGCGTTACAGGTACAGTCGACCAGTTAAATCCTGAAAGATCACTGCGATAGCGAATGCCGTCTGCTTCGACAAACTGATCTTTTTTCACCTCTGTCAGAATAGCCTGAGATGCCTGCAGACTGCTTTGATAAATAGACTTCGTATAGGAATTATCTTCTGCAGGAGTGAGCACAGAAAATCCTTTTACAGAAGCATTTTCAGAACCATCTGCATGTATACGTACGTATAAGTCAGCTTTCGAATTGTTCGCAAGCTCCGCTCGTTCCCGGTTGCTGATATCTACATTATCAGAACTCCGAGTAAGCTTTACGGTTATGCCTTTTTCTTCGAGCAGCTGTTTTAATATCATAGAGGCTTCCAACGTCAGCTTGTATTCCGGCTTCTTGGTCACTACACCTGATGTGCCTCCGGAAACTTTTATTTTTGTTTCTGCTGCTCCCGGTCCGATTGGCTCTTTCTCTAAGTTAGCCTGGGATTGATGACCAGGGTCAATGTAGACTAAAAAAGGAGGAGGATCCGCTTTTTCAGGCATGTTGTTTTTTACATTTTTCACTTCATTACCTGCTTCGTGAGGCTGTACTGCTCGGAACTGTGAGATGGGCTGCTTCACTCTTTCTCCCTGCGCATGAGCTTTTGGTACATTTCCGCTAACAACGGCTTTCTCTGTTTGACCTTTCATCATAAAGAAAAATGAGAGTACTGCTATTATTGCAACAATACCTATTCCATAACTCCATACTAAGCGCTTCATCTTCGCTCACCAAACTTTCGAATAGAGTGGGATATTCCTTATGTTAAAGTACAAAATGTGTTAACGTTATTATCTCACAGAATATGGATTTTTTTGTATAAAACGTTAAAAATTAATGTCTATAATATCGGCAATATGTTATGTATATGCAAACAAAAGCAACACTACATAATGTAGTGTTGTTTTTCAAAAAAATGACGGATGGTTAAATCCGTTTTGCACCAATATAACGTGCTTTCCAGTAGCTGTTGCTAAGAGATGTAATCGTCACGCCTTTAGACGTAGAAGCTTGAAGAAACTGATTATTTCCTAAGTACACGCCTACATGTGAAGGACCTTTTTTATACGTTTGAAAGAAAACTAAATCTCCTTTTTGAAGCTTTGCTTTTGAAACGCTTGTCCCTACTCGATACATTTGTTCCGTTGTGCGCGGAAGTGTTTTTCCAGCCTTTTTGAAAATGTATTGAATAAATCCAGAGCAGTCAAAACCTTTTGTTGTTGTGCCTCCCCATTTATAAGGAACACCAATTAATTTTTTACCAGTAGCAATAGCCGTGTCTTTGTATGAATATGACGCTGCTTCTACTGTTTGAGCAGGTGCAATAAACGGACTGGCTCCGCTAAATAAGACTGCCGCTGCCGTTATAGACCCAATGATGGCTTTTTTCATTTTTTTCCTCCATTATGTAACCGAACGTTACGTTTCTATGAACTTATTTTTCAATATGTTCGGTTTAATTATAATGAAAAAAGCCTCAAAAACTATTACGCTATGATTAAATAATGTTACAAAATGGTTACTTAGGAATTTTTATCTTTCGGTATGTATAGAAGAGGTTGACACATACCGAAATCAACTCAATCTAAAGACGAACAAATGAGATAAATGATCGGGTATGGATTACTTGTTGCACCGCTGTTGATTTCCGTGCAAGACTTCGCTTTCCGCGGGCGGGCGCTGAGCCTCCTCGTCGCGTACGCTCCTGCGGGGTCTCACCTATTCCGCTTTTCCCGCAGGAGTCTTCGTCTCGCCCTCCAATCAACCGCTAGAAGCAACTACATACACGAAACCTACACTTACCATCACCACAAAAAAATCCGAACGAGTTGGATTCTGCATCAAGAATCTCCATTCATCGTTCGGATTTCCCTTCAATTAAAACACTTTTGTTCAACCTCTTTTGTCTTTACTTTTCCTTTTGCTGTTTCAAAATTAAGTCCTGTTTCGCTTTAGCATCATGATGCTGCGCTAACTCACGTGAAAATTCTTCATTTGCTTGATCCGGAGCAATTTTTAACTCTTTTGGTGTTTGAGGCAGTGACCCTTTGTTGTTATGTGATGATTTGTGATTATTTGCTCTTCCCATGTTGTGACCTCCTTGTATTAATCATTTGTTTTTCATCTTTAGTTACTATTCCCAATTTTTCAAAGCAAATTCAAAGAAATAGGTTGAGATATAACTAAATAAATCCCATCTAAAGCCTAATAAAATGGATAAATGAGGTGATATGGATCACTTGTTATACGGCCGTTGATTTCCGTATAAGGCTTCGCTTTCCGCGGGCGGTCGATGAGCCTCCTCCTCGCTTGCGCTCCTGCGGGGTCTCATCTGTTCCGCTTTTCCCGCAGGAATCTTCGCCTTGTTCTCCAATCGACAACTAGAAGCAACTGCACAGATAAAATCTACATCAACATGAAAAAAATCCGAACGATTATTCGTTCGGATCTTTCTTCAACTAAAATGCTTTTGTCCCATACTCTTTGTTGTTACGATACTTTTTTTGTTACTTCGTTAATATAAGCTTCCTTGTCTTTATCGTTAAATTGACCTTCCCACTTCGAAATGACGATTGCACCAAGTGAGTTTCCAATTACGTTTACCGCTGTACGTCCCATATCTAACAAACGGTCGATTCCAGCGATAAAAGCAAGCCCTTCTACCGGAAGTCCTACAGATCCAAGCGTTGCAAGCAGTACAACAAACGACACGCCCGGAACTCCTGCAATTCCTTTAGATGTAACCATTAAAATTAATATCAGTGAAATTTGCTGTGTGATGCTCATATCAATACCGTACATTTGCGCGATAAAAATCGCAGCAAGCGCTTGATAAAGAGTAGATCCGTCTAAGTTAAATGAATATCCCGTCGGAATAACAAAAGATGTAATTGCTTTAGGACATCCGAACTTTTCCATTTTCGCAATAATACGCGGCAATACTGTTTCTGAACTTGCAGTTGAAAATGCTAGCAGCAATTCATCTTTTAGCACTTTTAATAAGTGGAAGATGTTAACGCCTGCCCATTTAGCTACAAGTCCTAGTACAACTAATACAAAGAAAATCATTGTGCCGTAAGCAACAATTACAAGCTTACTAAGCGGAATCAGAGACGCTAATCCAAATTTTGATACGGTTACACCGATTAAAGCAAATACGCCAAACGGTGCAAACTTCATAACTAAATTCGTTACCCAAAACATCGCTTCTGCCGTGCCTTCAAAGAATCTTAAAACCGGCTTGCCTTTTTCACCGATTGATGCAATTCCAAGTCCAAATAGGACCGAGAAGAAAATAATTGGCAGCATGTCGCCTGCAGCAATTGACTCAAATACATTCGTTGGAACGATGTGAACAAATGTTTCTACAAATCCTTTTTGCTCTGTAGCTTCTGCCGTTGATGTGTAGCTGCTGATATCTGATTTTTCAAGACCGCTGCGGTCCACACCAGTACCAGGGTGAAGCAAGTTAGCTGCTAATAAGCCTACAACAATGGCAACCGTTGTAATGATTTCAAAGTAAAGAATTGTTTTTCCGCCTAATTTACCAAGCTTCTTAATATCACCAACACCCGCAACGCCCACAATGATACTAGATATAACAATCGGCACCACGATCATTTTAATTAAATGAATGAATACGTCTCCAATTGGCTGGAGCACCTCAACTGCTTTAGGATTTCCGTAAAAAATAGCCCCTACAATAATACCTGCAATCAAACCAATTAGAATTTGTCCTGCTAATCCAAGCTTTTTGAACATATCTTTGCACCTTCCTTCTTTTTTCTAACAGCTCGAAGCTGTTTATTTGCACTTAATGTATTCAACAGATACAATTCCATTAAGAACTGTTTATTAAGTAGTTCTTTTATTCATAAGATTACATTATCACAGGCATCACAAAATCTAACAAAAACCTACTGAAACTAACAAAAAAGTTTTTAGAAAATTACAAAATGAAAACGCTGTAGTTTTTTTACTACAGCGTTTGTTTGACTTCATAATAGAGCATTTGAATAAATTTTTTTACGTTTATGCGACTCGGAGTGCTGCTTTTTCCCGTGCCTTTTTCTATATCTCTCATGCGCTGATGCACCATTGAAAAATCGAAAAACTTAGAAGCGTAATTTTCAAATTTAGGATTAAAGAAGTCAACCATGCCAAGAGAGGTCAAATGATTTAAAGACTGATAAATGGCTCTTCTTACTCGCTGTTCGGCTGCTTTCATTTCTTTTTGCAGCACGTCTTCTGAAAAAGATGAACCAAGCTTTCTCACGGTAATTTTCTCAAAGATTTCTTTGAGAGAAGGAAAATGCTGTTCATACATCGTGCTTTTTTCCGTTTGATGCAAGTAATTGATGATTTCAATCAAATCTTTACTTCCGCTTTCTCCTAAAATCCCAAGTTCTCTTAAAAGAAACCTGCAGGCTTCTGCCGGATCGCTTTCTTTTTTACCAAAAGAAGGCGTTTTTTGCTGATTTCCTACATTAAGTACGGTATTTAACGATTCTTGAATCTTCTCCATTGATTGTTGAACATGAATTCGTTCAATTACTTTTTGAATCACCATGAGCACTTCCATACGATTAAGCGGCTTCGTGATATAGTATTCAATGCCAAGCGAGTAGGCTTTTCCAATCAAATCTTTCGTTTCTACTTGTGACATCATAATAATTTTCCCTTTAAAAATATCCTTTATTTTGCGCACGGTTTCGATTCCGTCTTGAATCGGCATTAATAAATCAATAAATAAAATATCGATCTGCTGCAATAAAGAAAATTGATCATTTAACACAATCCCGTCTTCTGCTTCTCCTATAACCTCCCCTAGATCATTATCTTCAATAATTTCGGCTAACATTGAACGAAAGACTTCGTCATCATCTATGATATAAAATCGCATATTAGTCCTTATCCCCCATTAACGTAGAAATAGGTAAATCTATAGTAAATTGAACACCGGGGCTTGGAGACAGATTAATAAATTGAATACTTCCGCCCAGCTGCTCGGTCATTTGCTTAACGTAGACAAGCCCAAGACCCGTAGAAGGCGTCCCGTCCTTTGCATATTTAGATGTAAATCCCGCTTTAAAAATGAGACGTTCATGCCTTTTTTTCACTCCGGGACCGCTGTCTCTTACATACAATAAAATACGGTCTTCTTCTCGACATACGTCGATAATAATCGCGCCTTCTTTTTCAATCGCTTCGACCGCATTCGTTACTAGGTTATTAATTAATGATAAAAACAAGTACACGTGATAGCGAGGATGCTCTCCTAGAATCGAATATGAAAAATGAATATCTTTTGTTAACAGCGCCGCATA